>CAMAVO010000084.1 GCA_945861685.1 Chitinophaga pinensis
AATGGACGTTTATTAAAATACGATGCCACTGATATTTCCTTTTCACAAACAGAAAACACTGATAAAGTTTTAAGAAAACGCTACATGCTTCCACCACTTACGAACGAATGTGGAACAGTAAAAACCTATTTCTGGAACAGAGCTAAAACCGATTTGCAGAATATTAAAGTAGAAGTAAAAATTCTTCACGTTCCTCAAAATCCATGATTGAATAAATCAAACATAATTTTCCTTTCTTTGTTGTAAATATCAAACCAATGAAAAAAATAATAGCACTACTTATTCTAACTACAACGCTTTTCACAGCCTGCGATTCACTTAAATCAGGAGCAGGAAAAATAAGCGAAGGAAAGATATCATATAAGATAGATCTTTCATCTTCCGAGATGGGAATGCTTGAAAAGCAACTGCTGCAAATGGCAAAACTCAATATAAGTTTTAAAGATGCTATGATGAAAACCGAGTTTGATATGGGCATGATGGGAACCACAGTGGTTGTTGATGGCAACACAAAATCAGGGCTGATGCTTTTCAACGCAATGGGTAATAAAACAGCTGCCAAAATGACGGCTGAAGATTTATCCCAAAAAGAAAAAGCAAAAGGAACTTACACCATAGAGTATTCAGACGAGACAAAGGAAATTGCCGGATACAAATGCAAAAAAGCAATTCTTAAAATGGAAAATGGTGCTAATCTCACGTTGTTTTACAGTGAAGATATTCAGCATGCGAAAATGAACACCGATTTTACGTACAGTGAAATAAAAGGATTTCCCTTAGAGATGCAAATGGATATGAATGGTATGAAATTTAACATGGTGGCAAACAGCGTTGACGGAGCTGCTTTGCCTGCCGATAATTTCAGTATGGCAATTCCCGAAGGATATACCGAAACCACCATGGCTCAGTTCAGCGGAATGATGGGAGGCGGAGCAAACTAAGTTGTCACCCTGAGCCTAGTCGAAGGGATATTAAATAAATACTATGAACAAAAAACTAAAACAGGAATTTGATGCGCTTGAAAAAAGCAGAATAGATTTGTTTAATAAATTAGACAAGTTAGATGCATCAAAAATGAATAAACAACCCGATGCAAATAGCTGGTCGGTTGTTCAGGTAATGGATCATTTGATTCAAGCAGAAACAAATTCTGTGGTTTATATTAACAAGAAACTGAGTTTTAATCCGCAATTGAAAAAGGCGAATCTCAATACAGCTTTTCGTATGTTTTTACTCAAAACTGCATTAACACTTCCAATGAAATGGAAGGCACCTAAAATTATTGCCGTTGCAAATAATGACAGAACCTATGCCGAAGCAAAAATAGCATGGGCAGAAGTAAGAAAAAATTTGAGTGACCTGCTTGAAAAGTTTCCCGAAGAACATCTGGAAGCAGAATTATTTAAACATCCCGTGGCAGGAAAATTTACAATTGTTCAGGCGGTGAGTTTTATGCATACACATTTAGGTCATCATCTGTCACAGATTGACAGGATAAACAGAGCTGTTCAGTAATTTGAGTACCTTCAAACTCAAATTATTCAACTTGTTTAAAAATATACTATTTGTTTTCTCTTTATTTTTATTTTGTAACAACCAACAAGTAGTTGCTCAAAAAGCAGTTGAACTTGCAGATATCGTTACATACTTTACCCTTGATGCATCTGATGTTGCTACTATTCAATCCTGGGATTTCGGAACGGAAGCAGGTTCACCTGTAACGTGGAGTGATGCTCAGTTGCAGTGGGACGAAACATCATCAACCTATCTGAAACACGGAACGGCACAAATCACAGTTGAAGGAGTTCCAACAACCTTTTCGGTTATTCTTAGCGGAACAAAAATTATAGTAAATCGTGTGCAGTTAAATTTATCAAAATCACCTGCTGTTCCGGTTTTTGAAATGGAGAGAATATTGAATGCGGGTGGAATAAAAACAGTTTATCAAAAGTGCGAAAATGTAATGCCAAAAAGCTTTGGAACCTTGGCTTATTCTCTTTTTATTCCCAATAAAAAAGAAGCATGGGTTGCCTATATCTGGCAATGCCTGAAAGGCGAGTGCTCTGCTAATATCAATATTTATTACGAAAAAGATAAGGTGGAGAAACTGCCTTGCTACTGAGAACTCAGAGCTTCTCAGCCACTAATTTTCCGTCTTTCAAAACAGGAATTACTTTGCTCTGATTTGGTGTCAGGCAAAATTTTACATCCTCATCAAGATTAAGGTGGGCAAGACGTTTGCGGTGTGAGCAGGTGGCAAGAAATTTCATCATGTTTCTTTTCACAGTGCGATAAACAAGGCTTGAAGCATTTGCAGAATCGCATTCTGATTTGAATGTTCCGCTTTCTAAAAGCAAGTTGGTAAGCGCACCTGCGAAAAGTGAATCTTCCATATTAAAACGGTTTTTCCAGCCTGCACAAAGTATAACTACATCACGGTCTTTTTTTACAAGCCATGTTGCTAATGCATCAAGGTTAATAAATGAACCAATAACAACGGAATAAGCATGTTTTGCTGCTTCAATTGCCTGTGTTCCATTGGTAGTAGTCAGCGCAATTTCTTTTCCTTTCATTTCAGGCTTCATGTAGCTGAACGGTGAATTTCCAAAATCAAAACCTTCCTGAACAATTCCGTTGCGCTCACCACCGGCAAGGTAGCCGCGCTTTTTATATTCCAGAGCTTCTTCGAGTTCAGCAACGGGAATGATTGCTGCAACTCCATTTTCAAATGCAGCACAAATAGCAGAAGTAGCGCGGAAAATATCAACAACAACAACAATACTGCTGTCGTCAGCAAACAAATGATACAACTCAGGAGAAAAACAGACTTGAACTTTATTCATTTCGTTTGCGTCATTCCGAACTTGTTTCGGAATCTTTGTTTGATTTACGAGATGCTGAAACTAGTTCAGCATGACGTTAACTATTTAAAAGGCATTTTAACAACCTGCGCTTTCAAAGGCTTATCGCGAACGATGATGAAAATTTCGCTTCCTACTTTTGAAAATCCAGAACTCACGTAACCCATTCCAATCGCTTTTTTAAGTGATGGTGCTTGTGTTCCTGAAGTTACTTTACCAATTATATTTCCTGCTGCATCTGCAATCTGATAATCGTGACGTGCAATGCCGCGGTCAACTAATTCAAAGCCTACTAATTTTTTAGTAACACCTTCTTGTTTTTGTTTCAAAAGTGCAGCGCTGTTGGTAAACTCTTTGTCAAACTTTGTAATCCACCCAAGGCCTGCTTCAATAGGCGAAGTGGTGTCGTCAATATCATTTCCGTAAAGGCAGAAGCCCATCTCCAGGCGCAGTGTATCACGCGCTGCCAAACCAATTGGTTTAATGCCGAATTCAGCTCCCGCTTCAAAAATATCGTTCCACATTTTTTCAGCATACTCGTTTTCAAAATACACTTCAAAGCCTCCTGCACCTGTGTAACCTGTTGCGGAAACCACAACATTATCTACACCATTGAATTTACCTTTTTTAAAACTGTAATACTCCATTCCAGCTAAATCCATGTCGGTCAGTTTTTGCAAAGCTGCAGTAGCTTTCGGACCTTGCACAGCAAGCAAAGATGTTTTATCAGAGATGTTGTGCATCTCTACACCTTTGGTATTGAACGAAGAAATCCATTCCCAATCTTTGTCAATGTTGGAAGCGTTTACCACCAACATATACGTTTTTTCATCAATGCGGTAAACCAGCAAATCGTCAACAATTCCGCCTGTTTTATTGGGCAGGCAGGAATACTGCACTTTGCCATCAAACAGTTTTGATGCATCATTGGAAGTAACGCGCTGAATTAAATCCAATGCGTTTTCGCCTTTCAGAATAAATTCGCCCATGTGCGATACATCAAACACACCAACTCCATTGCGCACGGTTTCGTGTTCGGCAATCACGCCTTCGTATTGCACAGGCATATTATATCCTGCAAAGGGAACCATTTTGGCTCCCAGACTAATGTGTTTTTCTGTTAGGGCTGTGTTTTTCATAAATTTTTTTCAAGTGAACAAAAGTAGAAAATTATCGGTGTTGGATTTGACGGAGTATTTGTTAACGATTTTTTCTCTTGTTTTTAAACTGAGTTGATTTAATCTTTCTTTATCAGAAAGTAAAAGTGAAAAATATTTTTTCCAGTCTTCATTCGTGTTGCAGATAAAACCATTCAAATCGTGGTCAACAATCTTTGTGTTTACACCGACAGGTGATACCAATGCAGGAATACCAAGTGACATATATTGCAGCGCTTTGAAACCGCATTTTCCGTTACTCCATTTATCATCGCGCAGTGGCATGATACCAATATCAAAACGCAACAAATCAGTTACTTCTGTTTCTTTTTTCCAGGGAATAAAGTTCAAAGACGTCATTTCAAAATCAGGTTTGCGATCGGATATAACACAGAGTTCAAAATCAAATGTTTTTTCCAGTTCTTTAAATACAGGAATTAAATCATTGAGGTATTGAACGGTGGAATGTGAGCCTGTCCAGCCGATTACAAGTTTGCTGTTTGCTGTTTGCCTTGTTTTGTTGTGATAGTTTTCAGTGTCAATGGTTGTGGGATTGTAAACCACATTGCTGTTAAACTCCTTGGCAAAATTGCAGAGGTAATCATTGCCGCACGAAATTTTATATGCCCATTTGCAAATGATTTTTGTGTTGCCGTAAAATTTAAGAATAGAAAAAAACTTATTGCTTTCCGAAGTATTCGGAAGCCAGATAGCATCATCAAAGTCAAAAATTATTTTCTTGCGGAAAACTTTTGCAATAAGCCATTCCAATAATGGAGGACCAACAGGAGCAGCTTCGCGGTGGATGAAAACGTAATCGTATTTTGCCAGTGAGAACAAAAGTAAATAGCGTTTTACAAAACCTTTGAGTACAGCAAAAATCTTGTGTCCGAAATTCCCTTTCGCGTAAAGAACATCCCATACTTTATCATCCAGAAACGGAACTATAACAAAGGAAATACTGTTCTTCTCCAATGCGCTAAAATATTGTTCAAACCTGAAACGCTGGCTGGGAGCAACACCAAGAGGGTAGGGAACAAGGAAGAGGATATTCATTCGGGACAAAAATATGTATTTGTTGTCCCCTTCACAATTACCTCAATACAACTACGTGTCCTTTGTAGGATAAGACTTTGTTGTGGATGTTCTTCAGCAGAACGGTATAAACATAAACACCGGGTTCAATTGGTATTCCGTTGCCGTTGTGGTCGCCATACCAGGTTCCATTTACATCAAAGGTTGAGAAAATCTGCTCACCCCAACGTGTGAAAATGCGGAATTCAAAACCTTCAGGTTTTATCCCTTTACCATGAACATGGAATCCATCATTCAATCCATTTTCGTCAGGAGTAAACGCATTTGGAATATAAATCATAAAGTCAGGTGTAATGCGCACCTCTCTCTGCACGCTGTCTTTGCAGCCTTCCTGAGAAATTACGGTAAGCCAGATTCTATAGAGTCCGGTGTCGGTATAAAAGTGTTCAGGATTTACAAGTGTAGAAGTTGAGTCATCACCAAAATCCCAGTGCCATGAGTGTGCTCCTGAACTTTGGTCGTTAAAACTAATCCATGCTTCCAGCACATTTTCAACTGTTGGACTTAGTGTAAAGTCAGAGGTAGGCAGGGGAAAAACTTCAATCATATTGATCATGGTAATTGAGTCTACACAACCATCTGAAGTTGTAGCAATGAGCTGCACATCATAAAGTCCTTCCTGATAATAAGTATTAACAGGTGAAGAGGATATAGATGAATTATCGTCACCAAAATTCCATAAGTATGCTGCAGGAGTTGGAACAGTATTATCAGTGAAGCCAACAGTCAGTGGTTCGCAACCTGAAAGCGTATCAGCGTTGAAATCAACAACCGGTAAAGGATAAACGGTTACAAGAATTGAATCCATTGCTACCGGAGTGCCGCAGTTATCATTTGCTGTGAATACATAATAGCCGGTTGTAACAGGCGTTGCTGTGTAAGGTGAAGTATAATTTCCGGATGTTGAATTTATTGTCCAGGAATATATGCCATTACCACCAGCTGCAACACAATTAATAGAAGTACTGAAACCCGGACAAACACCAGTTGGGCCATTGTAAGATAATGTAACAGCCAGCGGAGGATTAACAGGAACACTGACAGCATCGGCAACTAACACACATCCGTTAGCATCTGTTAGCGTAAGTATGTACGTTGTTGGAACGATAGGCGAAACTGTTGGATTTTGGTCAGTAGGTGTAAGCGAGACATCTGCAGGTGATGCTGCCCAACTGTAAATGTAAGGCGTAGTGCCTCCAATTGGAGTTGCTGAAATCTGAGTGCTTTGACCGATGCAAATTACATTGGAGCCACTCACTGAGACATTGAGTAAAGGTGGTTCTGAAATAGTAATACTCTCCATCTCATGGCATCCCATAATGTCGGTTACAGTAACATCATGAATTCCGGCAACAAAATTTATAACGGCTGCTGTGGTTTGTCCTGTTTCCCAGAGGTAGCTATAAGGTGGAGTTCCCCCACCGGCATTGACGGAAGCGCTTCCGTCATTTCCTCCGTTGCAGAGTACATCTAAAAAAGATGCGATGGTAGCGGTCACAGCAGTTGGTTCTGTAAGTATAGTATTATCCAAAGCGATGCAGCCATTGTTATCCGTTACTGTAATTGAATAATTACCTGCTACAAGACCATAAACATCTTCAACAGTTTGTCCGTTGCTCCAGGCAAATGAATAAGGAGAAGTTCCGTCAGTAACAGTTAAATCTATTGCTCCATCAGCAGCTCCGTTGCAGGTAATATTGAATCCGCTTATGGTAAGCGAACTGCTGAAAAGACTTGTTGTAAGTGGATTTGGTTCTGTAAGTGTTGCATTTAAATTTATAGTGCATCCGTTAGCGTCAGTAATAGTTACAGAATAATTTCCTGAAGCAATGTTGTTGATGTTTTGTGTGGTTTGTCCGCTGCTCCAATTATAGGAATAAGGCATGGCTCCTCCGCTTAAAGTTGTATTAATTGAGCCGTCTGTAAATCCGTTACACGAAATATTTACGTTTCCGTTGTAAGTTGATAGAGTTAAATTTCCTGCAAGAACTGCCGGCTGTGTAAGTGTTGCAGATGCAGTTGATGTGCAACCATTGGCATCGGTAATAAGAACAGAGAAAGTTCCTGCCGCAAGATTAGTAAGGTCTTCCGTTGTTGCTCCGTTGCTCCAGGCATACGTAATTGTTCCGTTGGCATTATTTACCGTAAGGTCAACAGAACCATCGCTTGCTCCGTTGCACGAAATAGTGTAACCTCCATTATAGGTTTGGGTTGTAAAAGATGACGTCATTCCCGGTGGTTCGGTAAGTGCAATGATGGAAGTAACGTTACACCCGTTTACATCTGTAACGGTTAAGTTTTGGTTTCCCGCAATACCGTTACTTATATTTTGTGTTGTTGAACCGTTGTTCCATAAATAAGTGTAAGGCGCAACTCCATTTGTTAGGATAGAATTTACCACTCCATCGTTATAGCCGGTGCAGGAGATATTGAACCCGCCAACAAATGTTGGACTATTCAATGCAACAGACATGGCAAGTGGTTCTGTAAATGATACTGTGTTAGTTGCAGTGCAGTTATTTGCATCTGTAATTGTTACCGAATAATTTCCTGCCGGTGCATTGTTTAAATCTTCTGTTGTTTGTCCGTTGCTCCACAAAAAAGTATAAGGTGTTGTTCCGCCAGCTACAGTTAAATCAGCTGAACCATCGCTTGCGCCTGTACACGAAATATTATCACCTCCCGGAAAAACATAGGGAGTAACAGAAGATGAAATTGCAGTTGGTTCTGTTAATGTTGCGCTTGCTGTTCCTGTGCAGCCAACATTATCGGTAATGGTAACGTTTACATTTCCGACAGGCAATCCGGTTGCCGGATTGGTGGTTTGTCCGTTGCCCCATAAAAAACTGAAGGGAGCAGAACCGGAGGTTACATTAGTTAGTGCAGTTCCATCGCTGCTGCCGTTGCACAAAGGGTCGGTGGGAGTAATAGTTGCAGCTACTGCGTTGGTAACAATAAGGATGAAGGTGTGCGAGCCTACACATCCCGCAGCAGAAGTTCCTGTGATGGTATAAAAATTTGTTGACGTTGGGTTTGCAGTTACCGAAGTTCCTGTTGTAGCTGATAATCCGGTTGCAGGTGACCATGAATACGTATTTGCTCCGCCAGCAGTAAGGGTAGTAGATGCTCCATTGCAAATGCTGGGTACAGCAGGAGTTACGGTAACAACCGGAATGGGGTTGACGGTAACCGTTACATTGCCTGAGGCAAAACATCCGCTTACATTTGTTCCTGTAACGGTATATGTTGTTGTTGCAGCCGGACTAGCTGAAACTGTTGCGCCTGTGGTTGCTGATAATCCGGTAGCAGGAGTCCAGGAATAGGTGTTAGCACCACTTACATTTACGTTTACAAATGAGCCCTCACAAAAAGCAGGATTTGCAGGATTGAAATTTATAACAGGCAGCGGGTTTACCGTAATACTTGTTGTTGCTGTATCACCGCAGGGAAGAGGTGTGATGTAACTTATTGCATGCGTTCCTGTTCCGGCAGTTGCGGGGTTAAATGTTCCGGTTGCTGGATTGGTTATTCCTGTTCCGCTCCATGTTCCTCCCGGATTATTTGCAACAAGATTTACCGCTGCTGCATCCGTACAGAAAGGTCCTGCGGGAGTAATTACAGGTGCAGGATCAGGGTAATAATCAAAGAACGCAGAATCTTTATGCACACAACCTAAGGAGTTGGTTGAGGTCAGATAAAACCAGGTATCCTCAGTGGGAACGGGGAATACGGAAGGTGTTAATGTTCCCGATGGATTTGCAATTGTAGCTGCCGGATTTGCCGACCACTGATAATTAGAAGTTGAAGTTAACGTTAATGGTGTTGCAACTGGAGTTGGTACGGTATAGATAGAAGCCGATCCCTGTGAGCATGAATTATCATTGATGACAGAATTAATATTCCCTGAATTGAACGTTATTGTTGACGGTCCGCAGCTTGAGTTTCCTGTAAATGTAATGCTGGCATTTGTCAATGCTCCAACATCTCCGCCAATACAATCAAATACCTGAACACGCCAGCCACCTTGCGTAATATCACATCCGTATAGCAGTGACCAATTGTTGTTGTTTGTGTTGTAATTATTAGGCGTTCCCGGACCATATATTCCAAAAGTTCCTGTAAGAGGCGTTCCGGATCCGCATACCTGAAGCATATTAGAGGCGGTAGTTGAAAAACAAAGGCCATTGATGTTGTTCCCTGCATTACAGCAACAGCCCTGAGCCGAGTTAATCCATTGCGGATGCGGTGCAAGTGTTAGAAAGGGACTTCCGCAGGAAGGCGGACCTATCAAATAAAATCCAAGATCTGAAACATACGTGTGAGTTACCCTAAGGCATACGGTGATGGTAGTTGTAGGGCTAACAATAAATGGGTCGGGTGGGGGATTGTAATAGGTATAATTATTAGTGGTTGTAATGCTTCCGCTCAATGAAAACGGATTGCAGCCGGGAGTAATAGCTGCTACATCAACCGTAGTTTGTTTTACCCAAACCCACGCTCTGTAACATCCGCGAGGAGTACCCCCTGCGTCAACAACAACAACACGGTAGCCGCCACTGGGTATATTGCTTAACGTTGATGTAGCTCCGTTCTGTGTAGTTAGTGCTACCCATGAATTTGTTCCAAGATTGTAGTTATACCAATTGAAGGTATAGGGCCCTGTTCCCCCGCTTCCGGTAATGCTTAGTGTTCCGGTAATGTTTTGTCCCTGTGGATTGGGCGAACAGAAAATATAAATACGGTCGTTTGTAGCCCCATTTGTATATACAGTAGGTACAGAATTATTTGCCGTAGGCGAAGTAATTTGTGTATATCCGTTTATTGCAAATGCAAGCAGAAACAGCAATATATAAAACCTACTGTTCATTCTAATAGTATGTCACTAAAATCAGTAACCTCTTGTTCATTGAATAGAATCATACGAGGATTTAGTAGATGAAGCACTTCTTGAAAAGCCTTATTTAATAGCTCAAAGGTTTCGGTTTTAAAACCGCATATAATAACTAGCTCAGGTTTTGTGTCATCTTTAATAAGTGTAACACTATACCTTTCGGGTTGTGTGTTCAATTGGTTTTGAAGTAGGGCAACCTCTTCGTTGTTCAGTCCGGTTTCTTTAATAACAAACGATAATTCAAAAGGAATTCCTTCGCCCGATAAAATTTTATTATCAGATACATTAATGATTGCCACCCCGTTTTGTGCCATCAGATTTGCTGAGAACAAAACAGCAATCAAGAAAGCCCAAACCGGTTTTATGTTAAAAAATGATGAATTCACCTGTAACTGATATATACTGCAAAGTTCGTGAATTTTAATAGTTGTTTAACATGAATTTTGTGAAAGGCTAAGTTTTTTACCGCTAAGGCGCAAAGGCGCAAAGTTTTTACCCTGCTCACAAAATTTTATTTGTTTTATAATTAGGCTTTTTTACATTTGCCCTACAATTATGCCAACTCAACCACTAAATACTATAGTTTACCTATTTGCTTTTAGCTGCACAGCCAACAGCCAACAGCCAACAGCCAACAGCCAACAGCCAACAGCCAACAGCCAACAAATTTAACAGAGAATAAAATTATTGAAAAGCCCTGCACCGGTTACGGTGCGGGGCTTTTTGTTTTTAACAATTAAGTAATAAACCAAAATAAAAATGAAAAAACAAGGAGTCATAGTTTTGTTGTTCTTGTTTTATTTGAGTGCTAATGCTCAACAATACAAATGCGGTTTTGAAGATTTTGAGAAATTAATTCAAACGGATACTGTTCTTTCAAAAAAGGTGAATAAAGAACAGCAGAAGATTACTGAATGGATAAAGACTTCACCTGAAAGCAGAAAAGCAAAAAGCAAGTGGTATAAACCAGAGCAAAAGTTACAAGAAAAAGATATTGCCGCTCTGTGTGGATACGATAACACGTATGTTGGTTATGGTAACGCTCCAACAGTACTGGGTAATCAACTTCTTGGTCAAAACATAGAAGGAGGAGATTATATTACTGTGCAAAATATGATTGCAGGTAGAACGTATATAATTTCTACTTGCGGAAACACTGATTTTGATACACAAATTACAGTTTATACACAAGGTGGGGGTTATGCTGTAGCTCATTCTGATGATGCCTGTGGTACTCAATCAGAAATTTACTTTACACCTCTTATTTCAGGTTCTTATGATATTCTGCTTGACGAATTTCCTTGCGATTGGACAACATTAGTTAATACAGATATAACTGTGGAGCTAAATTATATACCTCGTCCTATTATTACTATACCTGTTGTTTTTCATATTCTGTATAATGAAACAGCAGAAAATATTTCAGATAATCAGATATTCTCTCAACTAGATGTTTTAAATGAACATTTTATGAGACTGCAATCAGATATATATAATGTACCTGCTGCTTTTAGAGGACAATCATGTGAACCACTTTTTGAATTTTGTCTTGCTCAACGCGACCCTTATGGAAATGCCACAAATGGTATTATTAGAACATTTACAACTCAGGCTGATTTCAATACCGATTCATCTCAATTTTTTTCTTCTACAGGAGGGCAAGACCCATGGGATAGAAATAAATATTTAAACATTTGGGTGTGTGATATGGTGGGGAATCAAACATCTAATGTTACAATTGGTTTAGGTTTTTCTAAACATCCGTTAATAGCTCAAATGTTTGGGCCATATTATTCAGGTCTTGGAGTTACGGCTGATTATAGGACTGTTGGCACCC
>CAMAVO010000085.1 GCA_945861685.1 Chitinophaga pinensis
TTCAACTTATCCTTAAACACCTCTTTAAACTTGTCAACCTTGGGTTGAATAACGTAGGTGCAGTAAGGCTCGTTACCATTCAGGTTAAAGTAATCCTGATGATAGTTTTCGGCACGGTAAAACTCGGTGAAGGCAACTATCTCTGTAACGATAGGTTTGGCAAACGCACCCGAAGCATCCAGTTTATTTTTATAGCTCTCGGCTAATTGCTTTTGCTGTTCGGTATGATAAAAAACAGAGGAGCGGTATTGTGTGCCAATGTCATTGCCCTGACGGTTTAAGGTGGTAGGGTCGTGTGTTTTCCAGAATACTTCCAGCAGTTCTTCAAAGGAGATAACGGCAGGGTCGTAAACAATCTGCAATACCTCGGCATGACCGGTAATACCGGCACACACATCTTTGTAAGTGGGGTTCTTAACCTTTCCGCCCGAGTAGCCACTGACAGCGCTGTAAACGCCTTTCAGATTTTGAAACACCGCTTCGGTACACCAGAAGCAGCCATTGCCGAAGGTGGCGGTATCCATGTTTGCAGGTAATTGAGTTTCCATAGTTAAAGGTTTGTTTTCTTTTTTATCAGCCGAAGAGCAGGAAGCGGGAATAACTCCTAACAGCAGAAAAAGTAAAGGGATGTTTAAAGTTGTGTTCATGATTGGTGATTTAACAAACGTCATGCTGAACTTGTTTCAGCATCTCTCAAAGAAAGACCCTGAATCCGCCTGAGGCGGACAGGGTGACGAGAAGCGTTATGAAAACCCCCTCTCCTTCTTAATCTGCTGAAACGCCTCATTCACTTTCTGAAACTTTTCATTGGCTGCCTTTTGAAATTCCTCACCCAAATGCATCACCTTATCGGGATGATATTTAAGCGCCATTCTGCGATAGGCTTTCTTTACTTCATCATCCGTTGCTTCGGGTTCTATTTCCAGAATGTGGTAAGAAGCCTTGCGGTCTTTTACAAACATGGCTTTAATAGAACCAAAGTCGGCATCACTTATACCCAGGTAATCCGCAATCTGCTCAATCACTTTTATCTCCAGCGGATGCGCCTCTCCATCCGACAATGCAATGCCAAACAAATAATGCAGCAACTGCAAACGCGAAGGATGATCAATGTGTTGTTTTATCTGCAAACAAACATCGCGCAGGGGAATTTCCTGTTTCAGCAGTTCGCGCAATACCAGCATCTGCTCTTTGGCATACTGCTCACCAAACTGACGAAGGAAAAAAGCTTTTACAAAATCAAGTTCCGCTTTAAGTATGCGGTTGTCGGCTTTCATAACCGCAGCCGTAAGCACCAGCAGACTGGCAGCAAAATCACCCGAGCGCGAAGTGCCTATTCTTCTGCCCTGTTGTGTGGTTACCTCTTCAGAGTTATCAAATACCGAACCCAGTACAAATCCTAATATGCCGCCTATTGGTCCGCCAAAAGCCCAACCCAGGCCGCCTGCAAGCCACTTACCGTATTTCATTTACTCTTTTGTCCAGGTTATACTTTCAACACCATACTCAGCGCTTTTCATGGAGGTTACAACCTGCTTGCGGAACGCTTCGGTTGATGTAACAGAATCCACACCACCATCCAGTAATGACACATCGCAGGTCACCAGGCTTTTTTTATCACTTGATTTTATCATGTAGTGATAATATGTTTCTTCGTTCTCAGGCTTAAAAAACAAAAAGGTTTTACCTTCTACCTCGGTAACCCAGCCGGTTAAATTATCTGTTTCAAGCGCATACATTGAACCTCTTTCAAGCACTAATACATCATACGAGTAATCGTCCTTCTTTTTTATTGAAACTTTTTTTACCTCAGGATCTTCTGCTGAGTTAACCCATGTACCTATAAGTTCTTTGTTGATTTTTTCTTTGCCCGGAGTTCCCAGCGGATAATTAATGCCTACAGGGCATCCGTAAAATGTTGTTATAATTAAAATAAATATCGACAAGTGAACTAACTTTTTCATGTGTTTTATGTTTTAGATTGGCAGCAAATGTAAAAACAATTACAGTGACTATGAGAAAGGCAAGAATGAAATGAAAATAAATTTCGTCTGTTCAATACTGCAACTCATGTATTAAAAGTGTTTTGTTATCTTTGCACACGCTTATATGGTTAATAAATTTTTAATACTGTTTTATTCTGTTTCCCTTGTCTCTTTATCTGCAAAGAGTCAGAACTGGGTTATTTACAACACCCAGAACTCGGGCTTACCTGCCAATGAAGTATTGAGTGTGGCACAAGATGAGGAAGGCAGCAAATGGATAGGAACCTATTGGGGCGGTGTAGCAAAGTTCGACAACCAGAACTGGACCGTTTATACCGATACCAATTCTGCTATGCCGCATTACACAGTGCGCGCAGTAGCCATTGACGATGATAACAACAAATGGTTTGGAACACCAGCGGGTGTTGCCAAGTTTGACGGAAGCAATTTTACAATTTACAACACATCCAATTCTCCCCTGCCTTCTGATTTCATTAATGTAATAGTATCCGATGGCGACCATACTATATGGATTGGAACCAATAACGGTCTTGCAAAATATGACGGAGAGGACTGGACGGTTTATACAACCTCAAACTCTGCACTTCCTAATAATTATATTCAATCTATTGCAGAAGGCGATGATGGTGTTATATGGGTTGGAACATATGCCGGCCTCTCAAAATTTGATTCCAATGATAACCAATGGACAAATTTTAACCCTCAAAACTCAGACCTTCCCGAAGATGAAGTTTATGCTATTGGCGAAAAAGAAAATGGCAAATTATGGTTGCGCACATTTAGTTCATTAACCTATTACAACGACAACAGCAATAACTGGACAATTTATGATACCATAACACTTGGTCAGCCCAACAGCTTTTGCCGCACTATTCCGTTCGACAGCAACGACCACTTTTGGGTGGGTGGAGATTTAGGTCTTATCCGTGTGCATGCCAATAACGGAAACATTGAAGACAATGAGTATTTCAATGCGTCCAATTCAGGGCTGCCTAATAACGGAGTAATTACTTTGTTTGTTGACCGGATGAATAACCTTTGGTCAGGTGTTTCGCTTGGCAACCTTGCTGTTTTTAATCCTGATGGTGTTGACCTTACCGCAATTGCCGAACAGCAGCTTGCTATGGATTTCATGCTTTCGCCTAACCCTGCAACAGAATACAGTAATCTTAACTTTGAACTTGCCAACAGCGAAGCTATTTTGTTTGAAGCCTTTGACTTATCAGGTCGCAAAATTATGCCTGATGTGATGAAACAATTTCAGGCAGGAAACAATCGTTACAGTTTTCAAACCTCTGCCCTTAACCCGGGAATTTACTTCCTGAAACTATCAGCAGGCAACCGTTCTTCCGTTGCCAAATTTATCGTCAGCCGATGAGCAAACAAACACGCGTTCAGATTTTTTCGTCACGCGAAGAAATGGAAAACCGTGTGGATCTGAATGGTGCAGAACGCATAAAAGCGGCCTGCAAAACACTTTGTATAGCACGAAATGAAAATGGCTTTTATGCCTTGGATGACGAATGTCCGCATCAGGGTGCATCACTGGCAAAAGGTTTTTGCAACAACGAGGGCGAAATTATTTGCCCCTGGCATCATCATCCGTTTAATGTAAAAACAGGCAAAGGGCGTGGTGAATATGTGGATGTATATCCTCTGGAAATAACCGATAAAGGAGTGTTTGTATTGCTTCCGCAAAGCGCCTGGGATTTATTCAGCGACTTGTTTTAAAAATAATTGTGTTTCTTCGCGCCTGAATTTCAGATACAACGCTTTGCAAAGAATACTCACATTCTGCTTACTGATTACTGCTTACGGGCTGCTTACAGGCTGTTCCCGCCTGCCCATTAACACCGTTTCAGAAACAAAGCAAATAGCTGTTGGTCCCGGCCCTGAGGATATGGTGGTTGACAATGCCTCTGGAATAGAACGTTTGTTTGTTTCGTGCAACGAAAGAAGATTTGATACCGTTTACGGAGAAATATTTGAAGTAAAACTGAACGATAATTCAACACGCGTTATTCCACGAATCAATACTCCGGAAGATATCGTTTTCAATCCTCACGGTATAGATTTAAAAACGATTGATGGAGTTACAAGGCTCTACGCTATTTCGCATAACAACGAGAAAGAGCGCCACACCATTGTGGTTTACCGTGTGTTTGCTGATAGTCTTGTTTACGAAACGCTTTATGAAAATCAGGCGGCCATGAACACACCCAACGATTTAGCCGTAACAGAAAAGGGAGATATTTATGTAAGCAACGATGCCGGGAAACGAGGCAACGTTTGGGAACAACTCTTTAAAATGAAACGCAGCAACCTGGTGTTTTATGATTCAGAATTAAAGCTCTGGAAAAAGGTTGCAGACAGGTTAGTGTATGCCAATGGCGTTGCCGTTGACGACACCTGTGTATATGTTGCAACTTCGCTTAGCAATAAACTATTCTCTTATAAACGCGAAGCAGATGGTAACCTGAGCAACCGCAGAACACTTGCTGAAGTTCCGGGTGAAGACAATATTATCTTCCATGGCGATGAACTTATTTTCACTTCTCATCCAAATATGCTGAAGTTCTTAAAACACGTAAAGTCATCTGATAAAAAATCACCATCACAGGTACACAGTTACAATCGCAAAACAGGAGAATACAAATTACTGTTTACAGATGACGGTTACCGCATCAGTGCATCATCAACAGCACTTATTGTTGGAGATAAACTCTATATCTCGCAGGTATTTGACCCGTATATTTTAGAGGTAGAATTAAAATAAACCAATGAAACACTACACCCTTATCACCGGAGCCAGCAAAGGCATTGGCAAAGCCATAGCGCGCGAAGCGGCCATGCGCAAACAAAATCTGATACTGGCAGCCCGCAGTCAAAACCTATTGAGTGAACTGGCGACCGAACTTTCGGCAACGGGAATAGATGTGCAAACCATATCCATTGACCTGCTCAAAGACAGCAGCCACACCGAACTGTTTAATGAAGTGGAAAAGCGCGGACTGAGTGTAAACATCCTTATTAACAATGCCGGCATGGGTAACTACGGCAAGTTTTACAAACTACCGCTCGAAGATCATTTAATAACCATGCGCCTTAATAATGAGGTGATGGTGCGCATGGCGCATGAATTTGTAATCCGCAACAAAGGAAAAGAACACCGCTGCTATTTGCTGAATACAGCCAGCACCGCCTCGTACCAGCCCGTACCTAAAATGACCATTTATGCAGCCACTAAAGCCTTTATGCTGTTCTTTTCGCAGGGCATACGGTTTGAGTTGCGCAAGAGTAATATCTCGGTTTCTGCATTGTGTCCCGGCCCTACCGAAAGCCAGTTTTTTGAGCCCGCCAAAATGGACGAGATATGGCACAAAAACAAAAAATACATGATGACAGCAGAAAGCGTTGCCCGCATAGCACTTGACGGAACGCTGAAACGTAAGGCGGTTATTATTCCCGGTTTCTTTAATAAACTGGGAGCAGTTGCAGCTAAACTTTCGCCCCAAACCCTTGCCACCCAAGCTTCGGGAATGTTGTTTAAAGGGTAGAAATTCTTTTACTTCTTCTCCTTCACATACTGCTTCACCAGTTCTTCCAGTATGCTCAGCGGCATAGAGCCATTCATCAGCACCACATTGTGAAACTCTTTGATGTTGAATTTATCGCCTAGCTCTTTGCGGGCATAGTCGCGCAGCTGTAATATTTTCAGCTGACCAACTTTGTAGGCACAGGCTTGTCCGGGCCATACAATATAACGCTCAATTTCAGCTACCACATCACCTTCGGGCATGCCGGTTTTTTCAATCATATAATCAATAGCCTGCTCGCGTGTCCAGTGTTTGTGGTGGATTCCGACATCAACTACCAAACGTACCGCACGAAAAATCTCTGCCTGCAAGCGACCTAAATCACTATAATGATCTTTCTGGAAACCGTATTCCCAAGCCAGGCGCTCGGCATACAATGCCCAGCCCTCAGCATAAGCAGTAAAAGGAAGAACTTTGCGGAAGGTTGGAACGCCTGTCAACTCCTGTTGTATTGCAATCTGAAAATGGTGGCCGGGAATTGCTTCATGATAGCTCAACGTACGCATTCCATATTTAGGTATCTCGGCCATGCTGCGCATGTTGGCATAAAAAATTCCGGGGCGTGTACCATCCATTGCAGGCGGATTATAATAAGCTCCGGGTGCTCCTTGCTGCTTAAACTCGGGAACGGCTTCTACCTTTACTCCCATCTTGGGGCGTATGTCAAAAATATCGCCCATGTTATTATCAATCTCGTCAATAATAATTTGGTAATCTTTAAGGCATTGAGCCTTTCCGTTTGCATCATCTTCATAAAGAAACTGAGGCTCTGTTGCAAAATGTGATAGAATACTACCCACCGAACCGGTATCGGGAACACCAATACTATCCAGTATAGTTCGCATTTCTTTTTCAATACGCCCCACTTCCGATACACCTAACTGATACACTTCTTCGGGTGTCATATCCGTTGTAGTATTGCTGCGCAACTGAAAGGCATACCATTTATCACCGTCAGGCAATTTCCATACGCCATCAACTCCGGTTGCCTTCTGTGCCAACTGTGAAAGATATTTTTCTAATCTGCGGTAAGAAGGATAAACCGTTTTGCTCACTTCTTCCAATGCTTTTTGCTGAAGAGCAGTTATGTCTTCTGCGCTTAAACCTTTTAAAGTATCGGTTTTTTCTTTGAATGCAGTGTAAAGAATATTCTTCTGCGCACTGTCTTTAATAAACTCTTGTGTTTGCTTCAAGGCTTTTTCAACAGCAAAGCGCGGAGGAATAATCTCACGCTCTTCACGCATTTTAAGTTGTTCAAGCAACTGCTCAAACTTGGTATCAAACTTTGAAAGACGGGCAATGTAATTTTCAGCATCTTTCTTTGTATTTATCTGGTGAACGTTTACCATAAAGTCGGGCAAATCCATGTGAACACCCTGCAACTGCGTAATAATATAATCGTGATACATAAACTGCTCGCGCCTTACCGCATCATCCAGAAACCATTTCAATATATCATAAGAAAGCTGTTGTTCTTTGCTCAGTTTTTCGCGGCCATAATCGAGTAAGGTTTTGTAATTGCTATCCAGTTTCTTTTTCAGTTTTTGAAAACGCGCATCCGAAATATCCGTCAGATCATCGTTATGGAAATTAATTCCCATGCCTTCCAGTATCCTTAACTGACTAAGGATTTCGGGGTCTTCCAACGCATATTCAATAAATACACGCTCATAAAAATGATTAATACTAAAAGGCTTGAACCAGATCAGGTTCACCATAAAAATACCAAATGCAAGCACCACAAAAAGCAGCAGGTAAAGGAATATTTTTTTCAATTTCATATCAGAATATTTGAAAACGAAAGTAGAAAAAATCGCTGTGTGAATTTTATTATTTTTGTCGCCTCAAAAAATAATAACACTTATGAATAAAAACTACATTTTTGCTTTAAGCATTGCAATCATTCCTTTTATTTATTCCTGCAATAACGATGAAAAAGCTACTTCTAATGAAGTGCTTAATAATCCCGCAACAGCAAGCGCACCGGGCGATACAACCAACCTTCCTAAATTTCAGTGGGAAAAAGAAGTGCACGATTTCGGTAAAATTGTGCAGGGCGAGCGTGTAGCTTATGCCTTCCGTTTTACGAACACCGGAAAAAGTGATTTGGTTATTTCTGATGCCAAAGGAAGTTGCGGCTGCACCGTTCCCGAATATTCTAAAGAACCAGTAAAGCCGGGTGAAAGCGGAAAAGTTGATGTGATTTTTGACAGTGATGGCAAAAAAGGGCATCAGGATAAAACCGTTACGCTGATGGCTAACACTAATCCTAACACTGTGGTGCTCCGCATTACCGGTGAGGTGGAAGTTCCAAATCTTGAAACTGAGAAAAAATAATCTTTATCACTTGCTCCTAATTCCTAAATTCCTAAAAAAATAAAATGTTAAACGTAATTCTGATAACTCTTCAAGATGTTCAACCTCTGATAATGATGGGGCTGGTAATGGTTGTTATTTACTTTTTTATGCTGCGCCCGCAGATGAAAAAATCAAAAGACGAAAAGAAATTCCGCGAGGAATTGAAAAAGGGCGACCGCATAGTTACTATCGGTGGTATTCACGGAAAAATAAATGAAATCCGCGATGATTCGTTTATCATTGAGGTAGAAGGCAACAACCGCCTTAAGATTGACAAATCTGCTGTTTCCATGACTTCTTCGGCTACGCTGACAGAAGTGGTGAAGAAATAATTCTCTCCGTCATTGCGAGCACAGCAATCTTTTAATTGAGATTGCTTCAATCGTTCCTGTTTCGCAATGACAATACTGCTATAAATAAGAAAACACGACCCTCGCAAGATCGTGTTTTCTTCAAATTCCTTTACCAGAGTAACGGAACCGTCAGGTTTTATTTATTACGGCTTCATCATCATTAGTTCTGCATTGCTGCAGAAAAACCGGTCTTGCGACTGGCTTGTGGGTGTTCCTATTTATGACTCTGACACCGGAAAGTACCATGGCTGGAACTTGCCTTAGCCTGTTCCGCATTACTGCGTAACTGCCTTTTTATTTTAGCCTGATAGCTCAAAAGTAAAGCATTTTTAAATAAGAGGCAAATTTCAACTCACAAGCATCTCCAATATCTTGCCCTCAATAAGGACAGATTTGGTGGCTTTCATATCCAGAATAACAAAGGTAACGCTGGCATCAATCACTAATTTATCACTGCCTTTTAAAAATAGTTGCTGGCGAAAGCGCACACTTTTATTTCCAACATGTTCAATTTTAGTTTTTACAATCAGAACCTCGCCCAACGTTGCGGGATAATGATAGTTGATGTTGTTATTTACTACCACCATTCCCAGTTTATTCTGGGTAAAGAAATCGCTTTCCAACCTGCCTTCATAATGCGCCCATCTGCCTTCTTCCAACAGTTCAAGATAGCGGGCGTTGTTTACGTGCTGGTAAACATCTAAATGGTAGCCACGCACTTTTATTTCAATCTGACTTTCTCTGTAGTTTCTCAATTTATTTTTTGTTTTTAAAATGACTTTCATAAATATCAATCCACTGCTGCGGTGTCATTTTTGAAGCAAGTTCACCAATGAGTTTAAATGGAATATGTTCGGGCTTTTTAAAGCGGATGCAACTTTTACCCATGTCTAATTTGGTTTTGCTGTGTTTAGCAAATTCATCAGTAAACCATTTCAATAGTTTTGGCTCGACATAAATACCCATGTGATATATCGCAATAAAATTCTTTTGCGATGCAACACTTAAAAATGGCAATGGCAGTTTCGGGTCGCAATGGTAGCCTGCCGGATAGAGTGTATGTGGCACAACATAGCCCAACATGCCGTAGCCCATTCCTTCTTTAAACCCTTTTGCGAGATTGGCAAGAATTATCTTGCGTAATTCTGTCATGGCATTCTTCCTGTCTTCGGGAAGGCTATCAATATATTCTTGTGGTGTTGCAGCTTTTGATTGCATGATATTTCAGATTAATGGCAGCAAATGTAGGCTTAATTACCAAGTTGTTGAACTAATAACTATTCCGATACCTTTGACAAAAAAACTAATTAAATGAACAAATACAAATTCTCTATTTTTCCGATTCTTGCTTCTTGCTTTGTGTCTCTTTCATTAACTGCACAAGACTCGCTTAACATGACCAAACTTGGTCAGCTTGACTACACCGCACAACTCAGCAACATCTGGGGCTATGCAACCGAAGGCAGAGAGTATGCCCTGGTAGGTAATTCCAGCGGAACTTCATTTGTAGATGTTACAGACCCGGCATCACCAGTTGAAGTTTATTTCAAATCAGGTGTTAACTCAATATGGCGCGAAATAAAAGTGTTTAACAACCATGCTTATATTACCACAGAAGGTGGTGGTGGCTTGCAGATTGTTGATATGACTCCTCTTCCGCAAAACACCAACCTGAGCAGTGTAAGTTATTTTGGCGACCAATATGATTTTACAACTGCACATACATTATACATTGATGAAAACGGAATTCTCTACATCTTCGGATCTGACTATGGTCAGGGTGGTGCTATTATGTATGATCTGAATACTAATCCAGAAGCTCCTGTGGAACTGGGTGTTTTTGACGACTACTACATTCACGATGGGTTTGTGCGTGGCGATACGTTATGGGCTTCCAGTGTGTATGATGGTTTTTTGGGGATTGTTGATGTAAGCGATAAAGCCAATGCTACTGAGTATACTTCATTTAACACACCCAGCAATTTCACACACAACTCGTGGCCTACTAATGATAACCACTATTTATTTACAACCGATGAAGTTAGTAATGCCTATGTCGGTTCTTATGATGTTTCCGACTTTTCTAACATCAGTGAATTAGATCGTTTTCAGCATTATCCGGGAAGCAATTCAATACCTCACAACGCTCATTTACTGGGTAACTTTCTTTTCGTTTCGTATTACAAAGATGGCGTGGTAGTTATTGATGTAAGTAATCCTGACAATCTTGTAGAGTCAGGGTTTTACGATACCGCTCCAACTATGTCGGGCGATGGATTTAATGGTTGCTGGGGCGTTTATCCTTACCTGCCTTCTGGAAATATCATTGCTTCTGACATGGCATCAGGACTTTGGATTCTTGGCTTTAATAATACACCTTCCTGTTACCTTGAAGGTGTTGTTACTGATTTTACCAACGGCAATTTATTGAACGGGGTAACGGTTGAAATTCTTACCACATCAGGATTAACACTTACTGATCTTGTTGGTGAATATGCGACAGGCTTTGCTAATGCAAACACCTATTCTGTGCAATTTTCAAAAGGCGGATACATTACACAAACAATCAACAACGTAGTTTTAACCAACGGAAACATTACCACACTTGATGTTCAGTTAATACCAGATGTTCCTTTCGGTTTTTCAGGAATGGTGGTAGAAGCAGCAACAGGAAATCCGATAGCCGGAGCTGATGTTAGAATCTTCAACGACTGGTTTTCATATTCTCTTACAGCCGATGCAGACGGCATGTTCAGCGTGTCACAATTTTATGCCGGCAATTATGAAATTGTAGCCGGGAAATGGAGATATAAAACCAGTTGCACAGATTATGATATAACATCAACATCTGGAACAACGGTTGTAGAATTAGATAAAGGCATTTACGATGACTTCAGTTTTAATTTCGGCTGGACAGAAACCAATACATCACCCACAGGACAATGGGAGCGCGGAGTTCCTGCAGGCACGGACTTTGAAGATAATGAAAGTAATCCCGGGTATGATGTTAGTACTGATTGCCTTGATATGGCTTTTGTTACCGGCAATAATGGAGGAGGCTGTTGTGATGATGATGTGGATGACGGTAACTCCATTTTATATTCACCAACTTTTGATGTAAGCACTTACAACAATCCTTATCTTTATTATTCTTCCTGGTTTTTTAATGACGGAGGTGCGGGAACCAATCCCCCTCCTGCAAATGACACCTTAATTCTTGAATTGAGCAATGGACAACAAACTGTTTTATTGGAAAAAATTAACAGAACATCCGGAAACATGTCGGAGTGGATTAATAAATCATTTGAAATTTCTGACTACCTCACTCCTACTGCTACCATGACTTTGAAAGCAACTGCAACTGATTACACACCAGGAAACATTGTTGAGGCAGGTTTGGATAAATTTTATGTAGAAGAAGGTTCAGGAACAGGAATTACAGAAACAAATACAAAACAAATCAGAATTTATCCCAATCCAAGCAATGGTATTCTGAATATTCAACAGTCAGAGAACTCAAA
>CAMAVO010000086.1 GCA_945861685.1 Chitinophaga pinensis
GAAAACATCAAAGCATGGGTTGGAAAGTGAACTTAACGCTGTTAAGGCAATGAAAATTGCTGACAATAATACATTTGAAACGGTTTCTCAGTTCGGCAACTTAGTGGATATACTAAATGCAGTCGCACGAGAAAAGAAAGTAGATTATATCGTAATGGGTACACAAGGAGCTTCGGGTTTAAGGGAAGCATTATTGGGAAGCAATTCGGCAGCAGCAGCCAAAAGCATCAACTGCCCCTTACTTATGGTGCCTTCAAAGACAGAATTCAAAAACCTCAAGAACATTGTTTTTGCTGCTGATTACAAACATATTGAAAAGCAAGATAGTTTAGAAACTATAGCAACCCTTGCAAAAACAAGTAATGCAGAAATTACTATTCTAAACATACTTGACAAAGGCAAAATAACAGATGTAAATCAAGGCTATGAAGGATTGAAAATTGATCATCTTTTTAATGGAATACAACACGCATACAGCTTTATTGAAAACGAAGATAAGGCTGCCGGCATTGATGAATACCTGCATACTAACAATCCTGACTTATTAGTGATGATAGAACGTAAAACAGGATTTTTCAAAAGCATCTTCCATCGCAGCATAACCAAGCAAATGGCTTTTCATACGCACGTACCTATGTTGGTGTTGCACGAATAAAAATAATATAATTAACTCCAATTCAAAAGAAGGAATCTAAAACTTAGCGCTGATTCCCACATAAAAACTCCTTCCATCCGAAGGAATAATTCCGGGGCCGGGATAGCTTTCTGCCCTGCGTGTAAAATATTTAGTGTTGGCGATATTATTTAAACCACCTGAAAAACTGAGGAGTTTCCATGAATAGTTCAGTGAGAAATCCATCACGTAATAAGCAGGAATAATTCCATAAACTCCGTTTGCACTAAACTCTGCATTGGTGGCATCACTGAATTGTTTACCTGTATAAGAAAACTGATAAGTAGCCTGAAAATTTTTGCGCTTGAAAGTGATGCCTGATTTATTGGTAAATGCTGGAACCAGTTCCACCTTTTTATCATTGAAAGCAGCCTCGCTGCTATTAAAATAATGTGCATTTATAAATGAGCAATTGGTAAACACCGACAACATTGATTTTGATTGTGCGCCTGAGAAAAATTTCAACACATCCAGTTCGGCAAAAACCTCAACGCCCATGTTGCGCGAGTCGGCAATGTTGGTACGATAGCGGTAAACAACATAGGTGTTGCTATCCAAACGCAAATCAGCACCAATTCTATTTTTGTAGGAGATCATAAATACACTTACATCAAAGTTGACTATCCTGTTTATGTTTCCGCGCACACCAAGGTCTGTGCTGTATCCTTTCTCGTCCTGCAAATTGGGGTCAACACGAAAATTGGAATTTACAATGCGCATATCACTGAACGTAATAGCGCGATAGTTCTGTGAAAAATTTCCATAAAACTCAATACTGCTTGACGGTTTATAGCTCGCTCCTACTCCAAGCAAAACAAAATTGCGCGAACGATTTCGTTTATCAATTGTATGTTCGCTGTAAATCACATTTCCTGCAAGGTCTTTATTTTCCAGATTGAAATATCCGTCTGAAGATGTGCTGATATATTCATAACGCACACCAGGAGTAATGCTGAACTCAGAAGTAATTGCAAAAATATTTTCAGCAAAAACAGAAATGTTTCTGCTTGGAAAAGTATATGCAGAATGTTCTAAACTATCCGGATGCAGGTAATAGAAATCAGCATCGCTTCCATTGTTTCCAAGTCCTTGTTTGCGATCGGTATGGCCTTGATAATAGCGAACTCCGGCAAGAAAAGTGCTGTGATTTCCAAACAGGTTATAGCCATACATTATGCGGGTTTCATTTCCGAAATTCCGGTATTTATCCCAAAGCAAATCGCGCTCTTCCATCGGGTCGGCACGGCTGATAAGTCCGAGAAAACCAAGAGCAGCGCGGTCGGCAATTAAACCAAAGAACCGACTGTTCAGTTTTAATTTTTCGTTGAATTTATAATCCACCATCAAAGCCGTCAGATTCCAGTTCACACGAAACCAATTGCGCTCACGAATAGATTGACGCGAATCTTGTGTAAATGCAGCATCGGTAAGTCCTCCGGGTTGCTGAGCCAGATAGTGCATATAAGTATGCTCTAGTGTAAACGATAATTTTTTAGTTGCCTGAAAAACTACAGAAGCATGCGCAGCATGATTATTGAAACCAGAATTAGGCCTCCAGCCATCACCGCGTTTAAACTGATAGTAGGCATAATATCCAACCTTACCTTTTGTTCCGCTGATGCTGTTGAACGAATTAAACAAACCAAAAGAACCGGCAGTTTGTCGCAACACTGCTTCAAATGCTATAGTTGGATTTGGCTTTTTGAAAACAAAATTGATGAAGCCGCCAAACTGTGTTCCATATTGCAATGATGCCGCACCACGAACAACTTCAATTTTTTCCAATGCTTCGGTTGGTGGTGAGTAATAACTTTCAGGATATCCCAAGGCATCTGCGCTAATATCATATCCGTTTTGTCGGGTATTAAAATTAGATGTACGATTAGGACTCAATCCTCGCCCGCCAATTCCAATTTGCAAACCTGCGCCATCGCTTTCCCAAATGTTTAACCCGGCAACTTTTGCAAAAACCTGGCGACTGTTATTAGTAGCAAGGTTTGCAGCCACATCATCCAGCATAACAACTTCTGATTTTTTGCCGGCATAAATAGCTATTCCGTCAACGGGTTTCAAACGCGTAATACCAAAGTCGTTATCCTTTTCATTTTTCACAACAACGTCTTTCAGTTCACGCACCAATGGTTCCAATTCTACATTGATTTCTAATTTTTCGTCTTTGATATCAATGTATCGCTCCATTTTTTCATAACCATAAGCAAAATAAATCAGCTTGTGACTGCCGTAACTTAAATGCCTTAAATGATATTTTCCTTTTTCGTCACTACGAATTGAGCGCGGAGAATTATCCAATAAAATTTCAGCCAGAAATACAGGCTCGCCCGTTTGTTTGTCAGTTATAATACCGTAAACCGAGCCAGCTGCATCAAGTTCGTTATCGGGCAAAGGTGCAGGCTGGGCAAACGAATGCAAAATGCAAAATGCAGAATAGAGAATTATAAAAAATAAGAATCTGCCCAACTTCATCTCTCTGCGTAACCCAACTTGGTTTCTTCAAAAGGTAGTACCCATTTTTTTGAAGCAAAACATTCTTTCACATTTGTCAAATCAACTGAACTATTGATAAAAGGTCTGCTGCCACTGCCATTCAACGTTACATAACTTTCGGCACGCACCTGTGGATTTACATAACCCTTCTTCTCATACTCTGTTGCAATAAAATGTGCAAACTGCAAAATCATGTCAGGTTGCGTTGACAGCATTTTCTGCTGCTGGTAGGTTAAGTAAGCCGTATTATCCACTTCACTTTCTTTTCCTGTTGCTGAATCTTTCACATAGAAAAAAGCAGTGCCACCTTTTTCCATGAGCATAACACGCCACGAAAAACGATAGCCCTGTTCCGTCCAGAAAAGATTTCCGGGATAAAGCAAATAACGAAATGGAATTAAAATCTGGAATGTGAAATGCAGGCACAATAAACTTATCAGGACTTTTCCGACAAGCGGTCGTGAAAATGAAAAGATAATGTCTTCGCGGTGATTGAGAAGATTTCGTTTGCCGAAAGAAATTAATTCAACTAAACGTTGAATGAGTTTTCTGTGAAATTCAGCAGAGAAAAAAATCAGCGTTGCCAAAATCATAATGTAAGGGAACATGCCAATTACAGGCAAAATGACTGCGGTTGCAGCATGAAAAATGATGACAAAAATGTATGCAACATTTCTTGTTCGCTTATTAAAAAGAAAAAACGGAATCAGAATATCATACAAAGCACCAAACCAACTGAACACATAAGCTGTGAACTTGTAATTCAACAACTCGCCAACTAAAGGAAGATTAGATTTTGCAGGCAGCCAGATGGCAAGCGGCATGGCGCGGAAAAGCCAATCGTAGTTAAGCTTTGCAATGCCTGCAAAAAAATAAACAATGCCTAATTGCAGTTTAAAAATGTCCACCATCCAACTTGGAATTTGCGTAACCAACAGAGATGGCTTACGCAAAACATCCAATGAAAAATAGCGATTGGCGGGAACCAGAATAAGCAACAACGAAACAATACTTACAAAATAATAGTGGTTGAGGTAATTGCTTTTGTCGATCAACTCAACGTAGGTAAACAAAAGGAAAAAAGCGATTGCTGAAAATCTGTAAAGCAAGCCCAACATAACAAATAGCGCAGCAATTGCCATTGCAGCAAAAACTAAATACATGCCCGTTTCGCCCAACGGTTTTATCCATTCAAAACCATAAAATGGGAAAAATAGTTTTGGTAAAATGTATTGCGTTTCAATCCAGCCGTTAAGCCAAAAACGAATAACTGATGCAAACATTATTGCCCCAAAAACAACACGAAACACTGCCAAGGGGGCGATGTGTGTGGTGGAACGAAAATATTTTTTCCCGCAAAGGCGCAAAGACGCAAAGTTGATTTTTGCTATCTCTCCTTCGCGCCTTTGCGCCTTTGCGGTGAAAGTTTGCTTAGTCTCCGTCACCGTCCTGATAAGTAATTAAAACGCTGAGTGCAGAAGGCATATCGGTTTTCAGCAATACAACCCCTTTTTGAATTTCAGTGTATGCTGTATTTACAACTGTAGGATTATTTACAACTGTTTCAGATAAAGGGTCGGGCACATTCTGCAACGCAGTAATGGCAAGGTCGAGCTGAGTTTTAATAGCATCTGAAAGTTGTCCGCTTCCGTGTTTTGGATCCAAGGCAATTAAATATTCGTCCAATCCTACTCCATCTGCATCACCTGCTCCGAGGTACAAATTTTTTATTCCGTTGAT
Source organism: Chitinophaga pinensis (assembly GCA_945861685.1). Classification (GTDB taxonomy): domain Bacteria; phylum Bacteroidota; class Bacteroidia; order SXHM01; family SXHM01; genus SXHM01. The sequence continues at coordinate 4,919 of CAMAVO010000086.1, forward strand.
GTGTTCTAATGCCAATTCAACTGAGTATCCTGCATAATAGGCTTCGCATTTTTCAGGAAGTGCAATGCCTAAAGTTTGTTTGCCGGCAGGAATTCCGATGCGTGCATTTTTCAATTGTTCATAATCTAAATTCAGTTGGTTTACCAATTCGCCAAGCGAACTCCCGACATCAGTTCCGTCATTGCTGATAAAGGTTGCAAGGTAGTTTCCTGATGAAGGTTGCCAGTTATTTTTCACGGCATCAACAAGGTTTTTGGTGTCGTTTACCAAGGCAGTTAAATAATCTTTCCAGGCCTGCGCTTCAGGGTTTGTTGTAAAACGTTCCAGTACTTCAGAGTTATTTTCATTGCGTTTATGAAGCAGATAATCTAGAGCAGGAAAGCCACGGGCATCAATGTTATTTGCTGCTTCCAGATTATAAGAACCTGAATTAATGTTGGTTTGAATTTGAGTGGTATCCGTTGGAAAAGTATTTACACTCATGCGCAACGAAACCTGCATAGCCGGACCAAATTCAAAAGCAGAACATTTTTGCCATGATAAATAAGCATTCTTAAATGCTATTTGAAGCGATGTCAGCTTTGAATTATCGGGCGCATCTGTAAAATCTGTTGCAGCCTGTTGCAGCAAATTCATGTTATCCGATAAGTTGGTATAATTAGGAATAATGATGTTGCTGCCAATGTTTTCAAGCATGGCTGCACGGTCAAAATTCACGTTAGTATTTCCTTCGGGATTACAGGAAGAAAAAAAGAGCAATCCTGCCACAAGGCAGGATTGCATGGCATTCAATAAAGTTTGTTTTATATTCATTAAAGGGTGTCTTTTATATCATCTAAACCGTAAATAGAACTGAGCGCGTTTTTTGCAGCATTCAAATCATTAAGTGTAACGTTATAAAGGTTGTTGCCTATAGGTGAGGTAACTTCATCAATTTGAGTTGCTGTAATTTTTGCGTTCAGGTTATACTTTAATGAATGTACAAAACCAAGAAACTCTGACAGTGTATGATTACGCAAAGCATCATCACCAAAATATTCGATTGATTCGTTAATCTCATGAATTGCAGCAGCAGCAATTAATTCATCCCAGTTTTCGCGGATGAAATTTATTTTTTCATCACGGGTGGTATAATCCTTATTTGAAATTGCTGCTCTGCCTGCTAGAAAAGCATTCATCATTTTTGAATTACTACCCAAAACAGCGTTCAAATCGTTACAATATTCTCCCCAAAACAAAACATCTGTATTATTGGTTGGAAAATCAACAGGCACACCAAAATAACCGAAGGCTTCATCAAAATGGTGCTCCATTTCTGTTCCTTCTCCAGTAGTTATTGTATTATTGTCATCCTCCGAAATATTTTCAAGATAATTGCTTACTGCCTGATAATAATATACACCGCCCATTGTGCTTTTTTCAATCATTTCAGTATAATCAAACCCATTGGCACTCAATACATATTTTTTATCCGGGTAAACAGAACTGGTTACAATTCCTGCAACACCGTTGCTGCCTTCAGTAACTGACTGGCTTGCCAAGGCAACGCTGTCTATAAATGATTCAATCAGTGATTGATCTCCAGCGTAGCATTTATCTTTCAATTGCTTTCCTGAATTATTTAACGTGACATCACTAAAGGGTGAACCATTGTTGGCAAACATATTCTTCAGAGTTGCTGAACTCAATGTGGTTCCCTGCGTGCGAGCTGTTTTCATATAATCAACCATTTCTTCAAGCATTGAAAGGCGGAAAGTTTGTCCAGAATAATTTACATTAACAAAGTTGTAAGTAGTAGGAATTTCATACTGCGGTCCGTCATCATCGGGTTTGCAGGATTGAACAAGAACAAGACAAGCGGCAAGTACAGCGAATTGTGTAAGAGAAAATATATTTTTCATTAGGGTTTATATCTTTTGTTTAGAATGATTTTAAATAACAAGGACAAAAGTATGCTTGACATCAGGTTCATGCAATACCCTAAATGAGGTAATTTTAGGGGTGGGGTCAGAATTTATTTGACCATGTATAGTGTGCAGGGATAGGTTTCCGAGCTCTCGTTAATGCTCTTAGGGAAAATTAGAGGGGTAGCGAGCTCTCGATAGTGCTCTTAGGAAATATTAGAAGTGTAGCGAGTTCTCGTTAGTGCTCTTAGGAAACATTAGAAGTGTAGCGAGCTCTCGTTAGTGCTCTTAGGAAAAATTAGAAGGGTAGCGAGCTCTCGTTAGTGCTCTTAGAAAAAACTTAGACGGCTTTCTGGAAATCGGGGATACGAAACTTATTCTAAATCGTCATTCAGGATTTCATCGTCCAAAGATTTATCTTCTTTCGTTTTCTTTTCCGGAGATTTTGAGTCGTTCGATTTTTCTGATGATGTTTTAGTCTTTGAAGATGGGCTTGAAACAGTTTTTTCGGCTGGCACATACTTTTGTCCTTTTTCTTTCGAATTGCCTGTAAAAGTCATTTCAGATTTCATCTTATGCTTGGATGTTTCCCAAGTCATGGTTCCGTCAATCATATCGCCAAAAACGGTTCCGCTGATAAGAAGGTATTCTTCTTTACTGTTTTTGATTGAACCCTTGAAATCAAATGTGCGGGCTTCACCGGTAGTGTCTGCTTTAGTAACTTCATAATCACCCTGTACAAAACCACCGTTATCAGCCATCATCATGTGTTTTGTTTTTATTTTACCGGAAGAAAACCCCAATTCATCAGAAAAAATTTTAGTCTTTTTTCCTCCCTTCATGGTAACTTCAATTAAATAACTTTTTTTGTGCAGGTAGGGGTCTTTTACTTTTTTTTGTGCAAAAGATGAAGCAGTTAAACCTGTGAGAAGAATAAGAGCAGCAATGGTTTTAATACTATTCATTTGAGTTAATTTAATTTTTTAAAATGGTAACATGTCCTCTTTTTTCGCCTTGTTCAGGGTCTGAAACTGACAGAACATAAAAGTAGGTTCCTTCGGCAACTTTTTCACCATCCCAATCATTTTTGTAATCATCGCTATCATGAACTTTTCGTCCCCAGCGATTGTAAATTTTTATTCCGCTACCGGGATACTGGTCTAAGTTTCCTACAAAAAAAGTGTCGTTAAACCCATCTCCGTTAGGAGTAAATATGTTTGGAACAATTACATCGCATTGCACTACCACTTCAATAGAATCGGAGTAAGCGAAATTACCGCACGTATCGGTAACGGTTACAAAATACTTGGTTGTTTCAAGCGGAACAACTACTACTGAATCGCCAACACCTGCATCATTGCTCCAGGTAAATGTAAGTGGTCCGCTGCCTCCTGTTGCATTTGCTTTAAGCGTTGCGGTCTCGTCAGGTGTGCAGATATTATAATCTTCTCCTTTAACCACTTTAATTGAGTCAACACTCTGAATAAAGATAGTTGCATAAAGAGTATCACCTCCGCAACCACTAATGAAATCAATGGTAATTGTAATTGTTTCAATGCTGTCAGGAATGCCATCGACAAAAGCATCTACAAATAGCTGCTCGCTGAATTGTCCTTGAGGAATTACAATGCTGTCGGGTATTTGGTTGTAATCTAAACCCGGTATTGCTGTGCCTTGTATGTTAAAATTAATAGTAAAAGCCGAACTTGTATCAGGACGAAAAAAGGTAAATACCGCTGAACCGCAGCCTTCAACAATTGTTGAATCACCCGATGCAGATGCTGTGGCTGTAATCTGAACACCTGATGTTCCAAAACTTCCGGCTTCAAGAAAAACGCCTGAGTCATAAACTCCATCACCACCATCGGCTATTGCAATTTTTATGTGATACGTTTCACCGCACTCCACCACTGCCATAGCAGTTAATGGAGTTGTAAAACCATCGTATTGAACGGTTGAACCATTGCAGTTATCCACATAATACTGGCAGTTTGAACAGGGTCCGTTTGGACCTCCAAGATCACAATCATTATCACCATTATTCAAATCATTAATGGTTACAGGAGTTGTGGTTCCGGGAATAATAGCTACGTTTTGTGAATTATTTGAAAAAGGACCCGTTATCCCCGGACCGGAAATAAAAAAACCGAATGCATCATTTACAGTTCCTCCAACAAATTCAGGATATTCTTCTGAGCTAAAAACATAATTAAACCGAAGAGTGTCTGAAGCGGGAACAAAATCAAATTCAAGTACAGCTGCATCATACGTTGTAACTCCTGAAATAATATTCAGATCGGCATCACCCGACCTGTTGTTATCGAGTCCCTGACCACCTAAATTATTTGGCCCTACTGCATTTGTCAGATTTCCGGTTGTCAGTAATATTCCGCTTGCTATGCCAATGTTACTGGCGGTTCCATTAAAAGATCCTATTGCTGCAGGAGCTCCAGTATAAGTAACGTTACTAACAGAAACACCATTGCCGATTAATATGCTTTGCACTAACTGCAGGGGAGTTAATGAACCATTTACTGTAAGTTGGGCAAAACCTGAGTTTATCGTAAACAAAAAAGCAATCGAGAGGAGAATTTTCTTCATTATAAATACAATTTTCATTGGCAAGAGCCAAAAGTAAGGAAAGAAATGAAAAGACTTATATACACTAAATAAAAAAGCCTTCCGGATTTCGGAAGGCTTTTTTATTTCTATAATCTTTCAGATATTACTTCTCAACTTTTGAATTATTCAGGTCAACAGATTTCTCAATACTATTTACTCTGTTCAACACATTATCCAATGATGCTTTTAAATCACTGATAGTTGATTTCTGACCATCAATAATTTTCTGTTGTTCTTTTATTGCTTCAATCAGAACCGGAACAATGTGTCCATATTCAACAGATTTGAAACCATCATCATCAGTTACAACCACCTCAGGAAGTATTGCTTCAATTTCCTGAGCAATTACACCCACCTGACGACCTTCTTCCAAACCTTTATTAGGAAATTCTGTAGTTCTCCAATCATAGTATTTACCATTCATAGAAAGCACTTTGCCAAGAGCGCCATCAATAGATACAATATTCTTTTTTAATCTAACATCAGATGATTCATTAACCCCATTTGATCTGATTTTACCTGTTACAACAAATGCATTAGTTGCTGTTGGTGTACCACCCATAACACCTACACCTAAACTTGTAACTCTCATCCCTTGTACTCCAGCAGCAGCTAAACCTAACTCACCTACTGCAGGAGCATATAGTCCAGTACCTGTACTAGCTGTAAAAGCAATAGCAGGTGCAGCTAAACTACCATTAGAGGAACGAATTGGCGTTGCATTTGAGAAAGTATGTATGCCTGACCATGTTGGCGCAATCCCTTGGGAAAGTCTTAATTTTGCATCTGAACGCATGGCTGTTGTAGCAACACCTGCTGTAGCAGCTGTAATATCCACATCAACAAAACCACTGCTACCAAAGCCTGAAAAACTACCGGGAAGTGATAATGCAGTTGCCCCAACTCCATTTATTGTACTTTCTAATTGGTTGCTTCCGTTGAGTGTTAATGTATTTGAGTTAATAACAAGTACGCCAGTACTTGGAACACCATTTACTGTTGTTACTAAAGAATTTGTAGTAACTGCATTAGAAACTGTGTTAACAATAGGGTCACTATCTGCAATGCCATTTACAGTACTTGTTAATATATTTGTTCCATTATTTACAAGAGTATTTGTAGTAAGACTTCCGGAAGTACTCCATGATAAGTTACCTGAAACATCGCTAACCAAAACACCTGCTGCATTTGCATTTGGCCAATCGTAAGTTACGTTATCAATTTTAATAAGATTACCTGAAGAATTTACCTGAAATTCATTTGAAGCACCCACTGAAAATAAACTTGCAGGAGCTAGTGTTTTTATACCAATGTTACCTTGTTTAATTACCAAACCAACATTCGACCAACTTGCCGAGTAGTCTTCAATTTCTAAATAACCAGCATCATGAGCTCCTTCATGATGAATTTTTGCTGCGTTAAATGTAGAATTTTCGTTAAATGTAATTGCTGCACTGCCATTATCTGTTGCATTTGCAACCACTACTTGTGCTTCATTAGTTCCAAGTGGTGTTCCTGAAAATGTATGAACACCTGTCCAAGTTGGAATTATAGCTTGGGAAAGTGCGGGAGCTGCATCCGAGCGCATATAAGTAGTTGCCGAACCATTAACTGCTGTAAGAATTACTGAAGCAGTTGGGTTAGCTGCAGTTGGTATTGCTGGTGCTCCGGTGATATCTGTCCAAGGCACACCTGTATTAATAGCCCATACTCCTGCGCCTGAACTTCTGAGATACTCACCTGCTGCTGAAGGGGCGGTTGAAATTCCGGTACCACCAAGATTTATAGCAACAGGAGATGTTAAAGAAAATGTTGTTCCTGTTAAGGTCAAACCTGTTCCTGCTAAATAAGTACTTCCTGCTGCTGCCCAAGTTCCATCTGCGCGTAAAAAATTTGTGGTGCCTCCTCCACTTGCAGGTGCAAGACCCTTAAGAGCTGAGGTGAACACATCTAACATTGCTGTAGTTTGGGTTGCTGTCAAATCAAGAGGAGCAGTTACTCCCCCTGTATTATTCCCTTTTATTGTATTAGCAGGCATTGTTGCAAGGTCTGTATTAGAAACTGTTCCATCCAAAATGCTTGTTGTGGTAACTCCACCTGTTGATATACCAACAGTAGCTGTAGCTGAACCATTATAACTCGCTGGGCTCAGAACTAAGCCTCCTCCACCAAGAGCTGTAAGGTTTTGCATTAGTGATGATGCAGTAACCCATGTTAATGCGCCTGCTCCATCAGTTTGTAATACCTGATTAGGATTACCATCATTTGGAGGTAGCGTTAAAACTACGTCACCAACCATTGTATTACTTGGAATAATAGTAAATAGCCAATCTGAAACACCTTGTTCAGAATACAAT
>CAMAVO010000087.1 GCA_945861685.1 Chitinophaga pinensis
AATAAAAAGCCCCGCGATAATTATCGCGGGGCTTTTTATTTGGTGCAGATTAATGCTTAAACATCAATTCTTGCATACTTTGCATGCTTTTCAATAAAGTCTCTGCGTGGGGGAACATCATCGCCCATAAGCATTGAGAATATTCTGTCAGCTTCGGCTGCGCTGTCAATGGATACTTGGCGTAATGTTCTGGTGGCAGGGTTCATGGTAGTTGACCACAACTGCTCTGCGTTCATCTCTCCAAGACCTTTATAACGCTGGATATTTACGCTGTCGTTTTTACCTTTTCCTATTTCTAATACTGCTTCTTCGCGTTGTTGTTCGTTCCAGCAGTATTTTTCTTCTTTTCCTTTCTTTACCAAATACAAGGGTGGTGTAGCAATAAAAATACGTCCCTGCTCAATAAGCGCTTTCATATAGCGGAAAAAGAAAGTAAGGATAAGTGTGGTAATGTGGCTTCCATCTATATCCGCATCGCACATGATGATTACTTTGTGGTAACGAAGTTTATCAACGTTCAGCGCTTTCTCATCTTCCAATGTTCCGATATGAACACCTAAGGCGGTGAACATATTTTTTATCTCCTCGTTGTCATAAATTTTCCATTCCATTGCTTTTTCAACGTTCAGGATTTTACCTCTGAGCGGGAGGATTGCCTGGAAATTACGGTCACGACCTTGCTTGGCTGTTCCACCTGCCGAGTCTCCCTCAACCAAGTAAATCTCACAATTCGCAGGGTCATTGTCAGAGCAGTCAGAAAGTTTTCCGGGAAGTCCGCTTCCTGTAAGAACGTTTTTGCGTTGAACCTGTTCACGTGCTTTGCGGGCTGCATGACGGGCTTCGGCAGCCAATAATACTTTCTCTACTAATCTACGTGCATCTTTCGGATTTTCTTCCAGGTAATTGTTGAGTGTTTCACCAACAGCTACGTCCACAGCACCAATTACTTCGTTGTTTCCGAGTTTGGTTTTGGTTTGCCCTTCAAACTGGGGTTCCTGAACTTTTATGGAAATAACGGCTGTTAATCCTTCACGGAAATCTTCTCCGCTTATCTCAAATTTTTTCTTTTCGAGCATACCTGATTTCTCGGCATACGTTTTCAGGGTTCTTGTCAACGCTCTGCGGAAACCTGCAAGGTGGGTTCCACCTTCAATTGTATTGATGTTGTTTACATAGGAGTGAACATTCTCGCCAAAAGAAGTGTTGTATTGCATTGCCACTTCAATGGGCATACCTGTTTTGTCGGTGTCTAAGTAAATTGGTTTTTCAATCAGCTTTTCACGTGTTGAATCAAGGTATTCTACAAACTCAACTAATCCTCTTTCAGAGTAAAAGGTTTCTGTTCTATGTGCTCCGTTTTCGTCTTTGGTGCGCAGGTCGGTGATGTTGAGTGTTATTTTTTTGTTGAGGTATGATAACTCACGCAAACGGGCTGCGAGTGTTTCGTAATTATAATCGGTAGCAATAAAAATAGTAGCATCGGGCTGGAAGGTGACGATGGTTCCTGTTTTATCGCTTTCGCCAACTACTTTTGTTGGGTAGAGTGGTTTCCCTTCGCTGTATTCTTGCTGGAATATTTTTCCTTCGCGATGAACTTCTGCTTTAAGCAATGTAGAAAGTGCATTAACGCAGGATACACCCACACCGTGGAGACCTCCTGATACTTTGTAACTGTCTTTGTCGAATTTACCACCGGCATGAAGCACGGTCATAACCACTTCAAGGGCAGAACGCTTTTCTTTGGCGTGCATTGCGGTTGGAATTCCGCGCCCGTCATCTTTTACGGTGATTGAATTGCCTTCGTTGATGAATACATCAATGTTTTTGCAATGTCCGGCAAGGGCTTCGTCAATGGAGTTATCGACTACCTCGTAAACCAAGTGGTGCAGACCTCTTACGCCCACATCACCGATGTACATGGCAGGACGTTTACGAACGGCCTCTAATCCCTCAAGAACCTGTATGCTATCTGCACCGTAACCTGACGCATTTTTAATTTCTTTTACTTCATCTTCTGCCATATTTTCTGTTGTTTGCACGTATATTTAATCTGAATTTTTGTGTTGTTTGTAAATGTCGTGCGAAGATAGTAAAATATGTAGCTGAAATAACATGAAAGTGCCTGTAAAAACAGGTGTTTTTATAAACATTTAATTAACATTTTATCCGTGAGGCGTTTTAGTCTCTGAGTTGCCCTAAAATTAGGTTTAAATAAAACCAGGACAAATGAATTATCTGTTAACTTTAAACCCTTAGTCCGACAAATGGGGTGCATTACACTTTTTTCTAAAAAAAAATTAACAACCATTCTGCCCCAAACATTATTCTTGCAATCCCCGAAAATTTCACCATGTTTGTACCACCTAAATAAATAATAATGAAGAACTCATTCTACCTCCTCCTCACCATCCTCCTCATAACCTCCTGCTCAAAAGAAGACCCCGCCAATGATTTACTCATGGGCACAGTAGAAGGCACCGTATATGCCAACCTCCCCGGCAAAACCATTTCAGGCGCAAGCGTATTTGTAAACTATGAAGGAGTTAAGTACCAGACAACATCCAACACCCTTGGCTTTTTCAGTCTCGAAGTTCCCGTTGGTCATCACCAGCTCATAATCCAAACAGGCGATGGCAAAATCTTTCAAACCATCATTGAAATAGACATCACCCACAACCAAACCACAACACTAACTAATCTGCAAAGCAAACTCACCCAAAGCGGACAAATAGCCTTTATACCGGGCGCTTACGATGCCATTCAAAACATCATCACCAACTCACTCGGCTATACCATAACCCCCATTGGAAACGGAGCACTCTCCTCCCTCACCACCATGCAGCAGTTCGATGCCATCTTCATCAACTGCGGAGCCCCCGACCTCACCGACCCCGCAGCTTATGACAGCCTTGCACAATACATAACCGATGGCGGAAGCATCTACGCTTCCGATTGGGCAGTAAGCTACCTTACCGGCATCCACACAGGCGATTGCAACCGCCCCCTCGGCTTCATCCCCGACACCAAACTCTGCAGCTCCAAATCCGGCTCATCCGTTACCCTTCCCGGAACCATTATAGCTCCCGATTTTCAGGCCTTCATGGGAACCAATACCATGAACATCTTTTACGACCTCAACGAGTGGGAAATCATCCAGAATTTTGATCCCACCTACTGGGAAGTAGTAGTATCCACCAACGGTCTGCCCGCACTCATGCTCCGCAAAAGCGATTTCAGCAACGGCACCTCCCAAGGCAACAGCGGCAACATCTACTTCACCACCTTCCACAACGATCCCAACAACGACATCAATCAAGACATGCAACACATGCTGGAGTTCGTAATCTTGAATCTATAAACAAAAACCTTCGCGCCTTAGCGGTAAAAAAAACCTCTGCTGAACAAAACCCTTTGTGCCCTCCGTGTCTTTGTGGGAGCAAAAAATTCTGCTCCTTTAAGCTTTATCGAGAACTATTCTCAGTGTTCTTAGTGTCCTTAGTGGTGAAAAACCTTCACGCCCTTTGCGGGAAATAAAACCTCTCCGCCTCCGCGTCTCTGCGGTAAAAAAACCTTCCTACCTTCGCGCCCTTATTCATGCAGGGCACCTACTCCTATAAAGACATCTGGAAAATCTCCTATCCCCTCATCATTGGCGGTATGGCGCAGGCCGTTATTAACGTAACCGACAGTGCTTTTCTCGGAAGAGTAAGCGAAGTGGCCATGGGCGCATCCGCAATCTCCGGATTATTTTTCATTCTGCTGCTCATGCTCGGTCTCGGCTTCGGAATTGGCGCACAAATCATCATCGCCCGCCTCGATGGAGAACAAAAACAAAGCGAGATAGGAGGCATAGCCCACCAATCACTTTATTTTCTCGTTGCACTCTCATTAGTCCTCATAGCAATCTGTCTCTTCACCGGAAAAATATTCCTCTCTTGGTTCGTTCAGTCCCCCGAAGTCCTCGAAGCCTGCATTCAATTCCTCAATGTCCGCTCCTTTGGATTTTTCTTTGTCTTCATCCTCATTGCTTTCCGTTCCTTTTATTCCGGCACTGCCGACACCAAAATCATTTCCTACACTACTATAGTAATGGCAGTAGCAAACATCATCCTTAACTACTGCCTTGTTTTTGGCAACTATGGCTTCCCCGAAATGGGAATTGCAGGCTCTGCACTTTCATCAACCATTTCCGAAGCACTGGCAACTGTTTACATGGTACTCTATACCATCTATAATAAGAAGGTAGAAAAGTTTAACCTGCTCAAACTTTCTCGTCCCGACTTTAATAAGTTCATGGAAATATTCCGCCTTGGCGCACCGATTATGATTCAGATGTGCGCATCCGTTACCTCCTGGTTTATCTTTTTCCTCATCATCGAAAAAATGGGCCAGCGCGAATTAGCCGTTTCCAACATCACCCGCAATGTATATATGATACTCATGGTTCCTCTTCTTGGATTTGGTTCAGCAACAAACACACTTGTCAGCAATATAATAGGACAAGGCAAAAAGCACGAAGTAATTCCCCTCATCAAACGCATCATTGTTTTAAGTCTTGTCTTGTCGGTGATTGTAGTCGGCATCAATGCCATCTTTCCTTATATGACTATCTACTTATTTACCAACATGGCAGATGTTGCGCAGGAAGCGGTAATACTTACCTATGTAATCTCGGGTTCATTGCTTATGTTCTCCGTTGCCTACATGTTACTCTCAGGTGTTTCAGGAACAGGCAATACATTAGTAACACTTATCATTGAAATATTCACCGTCCTGTTCTACCTCATAGCAACCTACTACCTTGCCGTTGAATGGAAAATGTCACTCGCTGTTGTTTGGGGCGTTGAATACATTTATTTTGCACTCATAGGAGTCATGTCGTTTTTGTATTTAAAATACGGAGGATGGAGAAAATAAGAATAGTGTTTATGGGCACACCCGATTTTGCAGTAGCATCCTTAGATGCAATTGTTAAAGCAAGTTATAATGTTGCAGCAGTTGTTACCGTTCCCGATAAGCCAGCAGGGCGAGGACAAAAACTTTCTGTTTCGGCAGTGAAGGAATATGCACTCGCCCACAACCTCAATATCCTTCAACCCGAAAAACTGAAAGACGAAAATTTTCTCTCTGCGCTGAAAGAATTAAATGCCGATGTATTTGTTGTCGTTGCCTTCCGCATGTTACCCGAAGTAGTTTGGAGCATGCCACCTAAAGGAACATTTAATCTGCACGGATCATTGCTTCCCCAGTATCGCGGTGCCGCTCCAATCAACCGTGCGGTGATGAAAGGAGAAAAAGAAACAGGCGTAACCACTTTCTTTATTGAAAAAGAAATTGACACCGGTAAAATTATCTTCAGCGAGAAAACACAAATAGGCGAAAACGAAACCGCAGGCGAAGTTCACGACCGCCTGATGATGATAGGAGGGGAATTGGTTGTAAAAACCTTGCACGCAATTGAAACCAACAATTACAAACAAACAGAGCAGCGTGAATTTGTAAAAGAAGGAATGCTTTTAAATGCTGCACCTAAAATATTTAAAGATGATTGCAGAATAGACTGGAATAAAAATGTGGATGAGGTTTACAATCATATTCGTGGCCTTAGTCCTTATCCTACTGCGTTCACAGAGTTTGTTTCCCCTTCCTGTGAAAAGTATTCAGTAAAGCTCTTCCGCTGCGAGAAAGTTCTGCAAGAACATTCGCTTGAAAGCGGAACCATCACAAGCGATAATCGCACCTATATATATATAGCTGCAAAAGGTGGTTTTATTTCTGTGAAAGAATTACAACTTTCAGGAAAGAAAAAACTTCCCGTAAAAGATTTCCTGCTTGGCTTTAAAATAGAGGGAAACTGGATTGCGGGTTGAATTATTTACTGATATAATCAGCGTTTCAACTTCTATTCTCTCTGTTTTGTCCCTGTTTATAGGCATTTCAGAGCGTGGTTATTAACAAAAAGTGCGATTTATCAACAAAAGACACACTTTTTTTACTTAAAACTTGCATGGATAGGGTATTCCGACACATATTTGTTCCCGAAAACATTTGTTAATTATTAATCCATTAAAACCAAAAAAAAATGAACAAAGCAGAATTAGTTGACGCAATTGCAGCAAGTGCAAAAATTTCAAAAGCTGATGCAAAAAAAGCATTGGACGCTTTTGTATCAAGCACCACAGCCGCACTGAAAAAAGGTAATAGAGTTGCCTTAGTAGGTTTCGGATCTTTCTCAGTTTCTAGCAGAGCTGCAAGAACTGGACGTAATCCACAAACAGGAAAAGCTATTAAAATCGCAGCTAAAAAAGTTGTGAAATTTAAAGCTGGTGCTGAACTTGCTGGTAAAGTGAACAAAAAGTAATTCACCTTACAACAAACAAAAAAGTCCTACACCTCAGGTGTGGGACTTTTTGTTTACAGAAATTTCTTGAAACTATTCTTTTATCAATCGGATTGTCTTTGCTTTTACTCCGTTGCCTTTCAGCGTTACGAAATAAATTCCTTTGGGAAGTTCCCCAACATCAATTCTTCTTTTGCTAATTGATACAACAGAAAGGCTTTCAATGCTGATGCTTTTTATTTGTTTGCCCAAAATATCTGAAATAGAAATCTGAGTGTATTCCGGCTGTTCATTTCCCTGCTCAATAAAAAGCTCGTTGATGAAAGGATTAGGATAAAGTGAAGTTAAATTGATTGTGCCTCCAAAGTCAATTCCTGTAGTTCCGCTAGCGGCAAAAGTTCCAACCATTCCGCCCCCGGCATGCGGAGTGCATTTGTAACCATAAGTTCCGGCAACAGTTACTTTATAGTCAAATTGCGAAACGCTGCTGGTCATTGGCGAATCCCATGTTGCTGCGCCATTAGGAATACTTACTGAAGTAGTAGTGTGGTTTCCGCTAACCCAGGAAAAGCGCACAGTATCTCCAACGTTTACACTTGTTGAATTAGGATTAAACTGATTGCTAGAAACCTGAATAATATGAATAGCTGCACCGGCATTCAAAAACAGGATAACCAGCAAAGCAGAAAATCCTGAACGGAAGAGTAGTTTTTTATCCATAATACTTAAGTTTAGTAAGTGTTTTTACGGTGTTTGTTGGTTAAAGTTAAGACTTTTTTCTCAAAGAAGCTTTTTCTTCTTCTATTTTTACCGCAAATATTGAATATGACCGTTAGCGAAAAAGAGAGTTTATTAAAGTTTTTTACCCAATTTATTACAGAAGAAAGGCACAAACGGCTTGATGATGTGATTGTAAACCGCACCCGTCATTTTACAGTTGTGCTGGAAGATATTTATCAATCACAGAATGCCAGTGCAGTGCTAAGAAGTTGTGACTGCTTTGGTGTACAGGACGTTCATATTATTGAGAACAAGAATAAATACAAGCTCAATCCGGATGTGGAGTTGGGCTCTTCGAAATGGCTGAACCTGCATAAATACAACTGGAATGCAAACAACACACTGGAGTGTATTGACACGCTGAAGAAAAACGGCTACCGTATTATTGCTACCACTCCGCATTACAAAAGTGTACCGCTCGAAGAACTAAAAGTTGATACCAAATTTGCATTGATGTTCGGTACCGAGATTGACGGTTTAACTGATGTTGCCTTACAGAATGCAGATGAATTTGTAAAAATACCTATGGTGGGTTTTACCGAAAGTCTGAACATCTCGGTGTCTGCTGCCATTTGTATGCATCACATGAACCTAAAACTTCGTCAATCAGAAATTACCTGGAAGCTTTCTGATGAAGAAATATTGGAAATTAAATTGAATTGGCTGCGCGCTATTCTTAATCGTTCTGAAGTTCTCGAGCGCGAGTTTTTTAAATCTCAGGCAGGTTAGTTAAACCAGGTGAATAATATCCGCTTTTTCGTATTCGCCAACTTTCGTTAAATCCATTTCCAGTTTTCCTGAACTGTTTACACCAAAAGGTCTGAGGAATTTTGCGCCCCACACAAATTGTTCGCTTGTGTATGATTGGCGACTGTAAATGGTTTGCGAAAACGTATCGTCAAAACCTTTCAGCAATACAAAAATCTCAATATCCATTTTTTGCAAATCATTTTCTGTTTTGCCAAACAATGCGCTTTCTTCATCAATCGGGTGATTGATAGTCCAACTGGTAGGAAACATGGTGATTTTGTCAATCTCTAATTTCACCTGCTGAAAACGTCTTACAGATTTTCCGTTTCCTTCATCTTCCATCCAAAAGATATTTACTTTGGCTTCCATTTCCATATAAACGGTGTTCATTTCGTTGGCCACAATAAACTGCATGGAGCTTTTTCCTTTAAACGGGGCAATAATAACCTTTGAGCTGTATTTTAATCTGGCTTTTGGTCTTGAAAATCTTCCGTACAAAGTACCTGTTGCCACTGCAAAAACCATTAATCCAAGAAATGCTTCAAGCGCAGCTATTGAACTTGCAACTTTTCCAATAGGATGAAGTCCGCCATAACCTACTGTAGTAAAGGTCTGGCAACTGAAAAAGAAGCAACTCATGAATTTATCAAATTCACTTGTGCCCACTATTCCGTATAGATTCTCGGAGCCCAATAAATAATAAAGGCTTCCAAACCCAATATTGCTTAGGAGGTAAACAGAAACAAGCACTATTGAATAATGAGTCCACGAAGTAGTGATGAGCCAGTTGAAAAGAAAGAAATTACCAAACAGTCTTCCAGTTTTGCGTTCCAGATTATAAGAGCCATCAGGATTAATGGAACGCTGCCTGCCTTTTTGACCAACATGGTCAAGGCCTATATCTTCGCCCGGTTTCATCCGGTCTATTACTCGTTGTATAACGCTCATTGATCTATTTAATTAATTGCGAAGATAAAAAGAGAAGCGGAAATACTGCAAAGTATTTCCGCTTCTACTTACCCTCCTGTGGAGAGGTTCTTAATTGAAATAAAAATTCCCAGGTATTACTCCCACCTGAAATGAATCAACCAGACTGCCGCTTAATGAATAGCGGAAAACATATCCGTTCTGTACAAAGTCCTTTGCATCCGTTCCTAAGAGGTAATCTGTTTCGGGGTCAATACCAATGTTGTAAAAGCTGCGGTTAATTAAAGCAGATGAAGGCAATGAGGTAGCGTTGATGCCCACTTCATATACTCCACCATTCAGGGTGTAATACAGTTTTGTTTTTGCCTCGTTGGTTACTAATCCAATAGGATGGTCGGAAGGGGAGCCAAATGTTAAGCTGAGTTCCACCGTTTTGGTGGCAGGGTTTACACGCACTAATTTTCCAGGAGTATCGTTTGCAGGATTTACCCAGTCTAAAATTCCGTTGCACAGTATCCATAGTTTTCCATTGGCATCCACCGCCAGCGCTTTTGGGTTATGTCCGGGTATAAACGTTGCGGTAACGGCATTGGTAGCTGTGCTGATAACAGCAACGGTACTATCTTTATCATAACCGCCCGAGTTGGCTACAAACACCTCGCTGCCGATGAGTTCCATTTGTTCTGCTCCCTGTCCGCCTGTGGCAATGGTAGTTGTTACCATGTTAGTGTGAAGGTCAATAACCTGTATTCCCGAAGCCCAATCGGTAATGTATCCTTTGTGTTCGTCAACGCCTAAGAAAAAGCGGGGAGTTCCCAGATTTTCAATTACACCCGTTGAAACAAAATCAGCAACATTCACTACTTCAACTTTAGCGGCATTGTTTACAACAATATATGCTTTGTTGTTATGCACTTCTATTGAGTTTACAATGTTGCCCAAAGGTCTATTATTTACGACTTCAAAAATATTATTACTCACTTCACCTGTTGTTCTGTTGTAAAAACTAACGGTTCCTGTTCCTGTGCCGAACGGTCCTTCGTTGCTAATAAATACTCCGCTTTCATAAGCACCTTGTGGTATGTTATCTTCATCTGGTTTACATCCGCTAAGTGCTGCGATTAATAAAAATGGTAGGATTAGTTTTTTCATGATTTTTTTGTTGTTTTTGATTGTTAGTATTAATTATTGTTTTTGAAATTTAAAGGTTAATGAAATATTGAAATTCCTTCCGGGCATTGGTCGGTAGGCTAAAGTTTGATAAGCGGTATTCCAAATATTATTTACACGAAATCCAAAACCAATTCCGACTTTATTAAGTTTTAAATCATAGTTCAATACTGCATTTCCGATAGTGAAAGCGGATAGGGAAGCAGCATTGTCAGATGTTGTATAACGTTTGCCGGTATAGGTTTGTATGTAGGAAAAGAAAATACTTTTCCACTTAAAATTGATGGAAGTATTCAGGTTATGCTGTGGCAAATAAATCAATTGCTTGTCAATGCTGGCTTGCAATGCATCCGAAGTTTCAACAATGGTTGAAAGTGTGTAGGAATAAAATGTATTGATGCAGGTTTCAATCGTGCGTTGCTTAAATCGTAAACCTGCGTTGCTTTCAAATCCGCGTGCCCATACTTTTTGCAGGTTCACAGGTGTCCAGATATTATTATTAGTTGCTAAGGGTTGCCATAAAATCCAGTTGTCAATCAGCGAGCTGAAACCTGTAACTGAAAAATTGGGAGCGAATAATTTTGTGGAATCATTGAATGAAGTAAAAATTCCTGCTTCTGCATTCCAACCACCTTCAGGCTTCAGGTCAGGGTTTCCGCCCGGCACCCAAAAGCGGTCGTTCATAGTAGGCACACGGTAGCTGCGTGAAAAATTGGCTTTTGCCGAAATAGATTTCCACACTTTTCCTTCTATTCCTAATGAAGGTGTAAACGGAACGGTATAGCCTTCCACTAACTCCTGTCGCAGGTTTATTGTTGCCTTCCAGTTTATTTTGGTAAAAGGGTAGAGGAACGAGAAGAATGCTGCCGCCTGATTGCGGGTTTTGGCAGTGCTGTATTGAACAATGTCGGCATAGTAATAGGTATAATTAATTCCAATATTCAATTTTGCTTTTTTGAATACCTGTGTTGCAAATTCTGCTTCGCTGATGATGCCTTGTGTGTTTACTTTTTCGTGAACATCTGCTGTTTGATTTTCATATCGCAGATACTCATTCAGCCAGGCTACTTTTGTTTTAAGTGTTGATTTTGCAAATAGTTTTTTTGCTTCAATCAGAAAGCGGAATGAGCTGTCGCTTTGTTGCTCACCATTATCACTACTGGTCATGGAAGGCGGCAGGTTGCGGTGCGTATAAGTATGCCATGCGTGCAGCGCAACACTATAATTGCGTTTGAACAGACGATGGATTTCTGCAGTTCCGCCATAGCTGAAATAGTCAGCACTGACGAGTTTTTCCACCGGACTTCCAAATTTTGCTGAGTTGCTGTAAGGAAAATTATTTTTGCATTCACGATAATAACCGGCCACCCGCGAATACCATTTTTTATTGGAGAAAATTCCTGAGCCTGAACCTTCATAAAGACCAAAGCTTCCGGTCAATCCCGAAACAGAAATATTCACAGCTTTTTTAAAATCAGGTTGTGAATTAAGGTGAACAGCTCCTCCTATAACACCACTTCCGTAAAGTGAAGCGGAACTCCCCAATTGTATCTCTGCAGCACTAATAAGTGTAGCAGGTATAAGTGCAAAATCTGAAAGTCCAAGGTTGGGCGGATTAATATTTATACCATTCCAGAACAGGCCTGTGTGCGCAGGTCCCGTGCCGCGAATACTGATAGTTGCAAGACTTCCTTGTCCGTAGGTTTTTAAAAACACCCCGCTGTTTTCCGAAATCAGTTCTGCTAAGTTCAGCAAATGACTGGCTTCAATTTTCTTGCGGTCAATTTTAATAATGCTTAGTC
>CAMAVO010000088.1 GCA_945861685.1 Chitinophaga pinensis
CTTCTCAATCACTACATATCAACCAATGATAATGGTAAGGCTCTAAAAGTTGCCAGTTGTGCAATTGATCAGCATCCGTATTCGGTGTTGTTCATTATCCGAAAGGCACAATTACTTTCAGCTTCCAATCAGCAAGACAAAGCGTTGGCAGTTATTTCAAAAGCTGAGTCGCTAGACCCTTCCAATACCGAGTTGTATATTACCAAAGGCAGTATCTACAGCCAGATGGGACTATATAATAAATCCATAGAGTGCTACAACGATGCCATTAAAAAAGCAGATGACCCCGATGATATTTATCTGTGTATTGCTTTTGAATACGAGAATATGTCGGATTACTATACAGCCATTCGTTATCTGAAAAAAGCGTTGCAGATTAATCCTGAAAACGAAGCTGCAATATATGAAATGGCTTTCTGCCACGAGATGCAGAGTACACATGAAGATGCGGTAAATGATTTTAATGCCTTTTTGGAGGAGCATCCTTATTCTGAATCGGGTTGGTATAATCTAGGACTATCCTATGCTAAACTAGATCAGGATGAAAAAGCCATTCAGGCTTTCGATTACGCGATAGCTATCAATGATAAATTTGCTTCTGCTTATTTCAATAAAGCCAACTCATTCGCTAATCTTGAAAGGTATCGTGAGGCAATTCCGGTTTATGAAGAAACCTTTAAATGCGAACAACCCGACAGCACTGCACATTATTATATTGGCGAATGCTATGAGAGTTTGGGTGAAGATGATAATGCATTAAGGCATTACAAAATGGCTTTAAAAATTGACCCTGAATATCCTGATGCATTGTTTGGAATGGCAATGGTGCTGGAGCGAAAAGGAATGGACTTTGAAAGTTCGGGCTACATTAAAAAAGCCATCAGTTTTGATGAGGCAAATGCTGATTTCTGGCATTTTTATGGCGACTTACTTTTGAAAACAGGTTTTGTTCCCGATGCGGAATTTGCCTATGCAAAAACAGTTACACTAAGCCCTGAAAATGTGGATGCATGGGTTGATCTTGCTCATCTGCGTTTTCAACAAGAAAGCCATATTGCTGGCTTCGAAACTGTTGCCGAAGGGATAAAAATTAATCCCGGTGCTGTTGAATTGTATTTTAAAATGGCGGCAATACTATTGGCAATGGGCAAGCAAAATGATGCAATGGAAGTGTTGCGCACCGCCATGGAAATTGATGCAACACGTTTTCAGTTGCTTTTTGATTTTTATCCTGAAGCAGCGCAAGTTTCTGCAGTGATTGATTTAATAGAAGCGTATAAATAAGTCATGAACTTCGAACTGTCAGATATACCTGAAAGGCCTATAAAGCCACGTAATAGTGGATTGACCATGATGATGGACAAAGGTTTGTCTATTCGTCAGGCTGAAGATTTTTTGTCGGTAGCTGCCGGTTACTGCGATTTAATAAAACTTGGTTTCGGCACTTCTTACATCACTCCCGGAGTAAAGGAGAAAGTTGCACTGTATCAAAAGGCAGGAATGAAAGTTTACCTTGGTGGAACGTTGTTCGAAGCATTTTTAATTCGCGGAATGTTTGATGAATACCTGCGCGTGATGGATAAATTTGGTTTGGACAGTGTGGAGGTTTCAGATGGTTCGCTGCAGATTACACATGATTTGAAATGCGAATACATTTCTTTGTTGGCAAAACAGTATACAGTGTTATCGGAAGTGGGCTCTAAGGAAGCCGGAATACTTATTCATCCTAAAGTTTGGAAAAGCATGATGAATAATGAACTGCAGGCAGGTTCATGGAAAGTAATTGCCGAAGCACGTGAATCCGGAACAGTAGGAATTTTTCGCCCAAGCGGAAAGGCACACGTTTCGTTAGTAAAACAGATTGTTGAATCTGTTCCTGCAGAAGATATTATTTGGGAAGCTCCACAAAAATCACAACAGGTGTGGTTTATAAAAGAACTCGGACCAAATGTAAATCTTGGAAACATCGGTTACGAAGAAGTAATTCCCTTAGAAACATTAAGACTTGGCTTGCGAGGTGATACCTTTATGAGTTTTATCACGCACAAAAGTCAGGTAATAAAAACAGAACCTAAAGTCCCTGAAAAAGTAACATCAAAAAACAGAATGAAAGAAATCAGCGTAAAAGAACTGAAAGCAAAACTTGATAAAAAAGAAGATATACAAGTTATTGACTGTCGCGAACCTTATGAATATGAAATCGCAAACATCAACGCACAACTTATTCCTATGGGCGAAATGATGGACAACATTGATAAAATATCTCGCGATAAAACAGTTGTGATTCATTGCCGCAGCGGAGCGCGTTCAGGCAATATTATTCAGGCGCTGGAAGCCCGCGAAGGCTTTACAAACCTGTATAATCTGAAGGGCGGCATTCTTGCC
Source organism: Chitinophaga pinensis (assembly GCA_945861685.1). Classification (GTDB taxonomy): domain Bacteria; phylum Bacteroidota; class Bacteroidia; order SXHM01; family SXHM01; genus SXHM01. Next base: position 2,386 of record CAMAVO010000088.1, read on the forward strand.
TGGGCTGATGAGGTTGATAATTCACTTACTAAATACTAACTTAATCTATCATTGCGAGCCTAGCGAAGCAATCTCATAATTTGAAGATTGCTACGGTCATACTTCCCTCGCAATGACGATACAAAAATTTTATGCAAGAACTTTTCACCCACATCCTTCACTTGGATTTCGATTGGCTTTTTCAGCAATACGGAACTTATGTTTACCTGATTTTGTTTCTCGTTATTTTTATTGAAACAGGTTTGGTTGCTATGCCCTTTCTTCCCGGTGATTCATTGTTATTTACTGCCGGTCTTTTTGCAAACCAGGTTAACCAGTCAACAGGCGATACATATTTGAATATTTATTATTTGCTTGGCTTGCTTTTTACTGCTGCGGTGTTGGGCGATAATTCCAACTACTGGATTGGCAGAACACTCGGACTGAAAGTGATGCACATGAAAATAGGGAAGAAGGTTTTGGTGAAACAGAAATACCTGGATAAAACACATCAGTTTTATGAAAAATACGGAACCAAAACCATCATCATGGCGCGCTTTGTTCCCATTGTAAGAACCTTTGCACCTTTTGTTGCCGGTGTTGCAGAAATGAATTACCGCAGATTTTTTTCTTATGATATTTTAGGAGGGGCGCTTTGGATAGGTTCAATGACTATTGCTGGTTTCTTCTTAGGTCAATTTGAAGTAATAAGAGAAAACATTGAAAAAGTTGCCTTAGGAATAGTTTTCATTTCAGTTCTGCCGATATTGATCGAGTTAATAAAAGCACGCAAGGAAAAAACGAAGTAATGAGAACCTTCGGGCTTATCGGTTTTCCCCTTACCCATTCATTTTCTCAAAAGTATTTTACTGATAAATTTCAGCAAGAGCATATAGCTGATGCTGAATACCTCAATTTTCTAATTGAAAAGATTGAAGATATTCAGCAGATTTTTGAAAATAAAAATCTCTGCGGTCTCAATGTTACCATTCCGTACAAAGAAACAATCATTCCTTTTCTGGATGAATTAGATTTATCTGCAAGTGGAGTAGGAGCAGTAAACACAGTAGTTTTTATAAAAGGGAATAAGATTGGCTACAATACCGATGTTTACGGTTTTGAAAATTCTCTAAAGCCATTACTAAATGAGAATCATAATAAAGCCTTAATACTCGGCACAGGAGGCAGCTCAAAAGCTGTTGCTTATGTTTTGAAAAAACTTGGAATTGATTTTCAGTTTGTATCGCGAAGTAAAAAAGAATATGCACTTACTTATGCTGATTTAAAACATCAAACTATTCTTGAACACAAACTGATTATCAACACAACTCCGCTTGGTATGTTTCCGGAAATAGCAGCTGCTCCTGATATACCGTATAGTTTCGTTACATCAGAACATTTGTTGTTTGATTTGATTTACAATCCTGTCGAAACTGAATTTCTGAAAAGAGGAAAGCAGCAAGCCGCACAAACAAAAAATGGATTAGAAATGCTGCAACTGCAAGCTGAGAAGAGTTGGTTGATTTGGAATGAAGCGAAGTAGTTTTACTTCTTCATTTGTTTCTCATATTGTTTCTTTGCCAACTCACGCATCGCATCTTTTTTTGTTGACATAAACGCATTAAACTTTAAGAGTGACATTGGAAAAAATCGTTTCAGGTGAAACAGGAAAATAGCCTGCGCAGGAAACAGAATATGAAATTTGCCTGCACCTGCTTTTTTTAGTAAACGTTTGGCCATAGCTTCAGCACTGTGCTTTGCACCATGCACCATGTATTTCCCCATTTCTTTAGACTCTGCATGTTGACCGCGTGCGTGCTGCATCACGTTGGTGCGGAAAAAGAAAGGCATGGCCACCGAAACTGAAATTTTATGTTCTTTCAGTTCTGAGTACAACGTTTCTGAAAGCGCTTTCACCGCAGCTTTTGTGGTGTTATAAGGCGACATGTTCGGTGCGGTTGCAATAGCTGCAATACTGGAGATATTAATGATGTGTCCCGATTGTTGTTTCTTCATTGACGGAATAAAATAATGACAACCGTAAATTACGCCCATCTGGTTAATGCCTGTTATCCATTCCCAGTTTTCTAAACCATAATCTTCAAAAGGAGAACCATCGCCAACACCAGCGTTATTTACCAATAAATCAATGCCGCCTGTCATTTCTAAAAAATTTTCTGCAACTTTTTTGTAAGCTGTTTTATCGGCAACATCCATTAAATATGGAATTGCTTTTCCTCCTGTATTAGTAATTAATTCAGCCGTTTCATTCAATCCTTTTTCTGAAATATCACAAATGCCAATTATCCATTTGTCTGCGGCTAATTCTTTGCATAGTTCTTTGCCCAAGCCTGTAGCAGCTCCTGTTATGAAGGCTCTTTTCGTATGATGTTTTTTTGTGAGTTGATACATTATCTATAAAGTCTACTTAATGTCCGATGCAATCAGAAAGATTAATAATTTTATTGATTTTAGAGGTAAATATAAATGAAAAGCTGTTATTGCCAGAAGTAAGCCCTTTAAGTATCAAACATTAGCTATTCATTTTGTTTGATAAAAAAATTTCTCCAATCTTTCTCTGGATTTTCCAGTAAGCGCATTAAGTGAATGTAGTTAAACAAATGAAGTTGCAGAAACTTACTAAATTTGACAATGCCCATCTTCTCTTAGTTTTCACCTAATAACGGTGAGTAATAAATTTACAATGAGCCCACACAAGATTTGAATTTTGAAGGCATTCTCATTTTTACCTAAAAAATAGTTGAGCGGGAAGTTTTGTTTTACTTGTTTATAAAGCAATTCAATTTGCCAGCGTTGTTTATAGATTAGAGCGATGTGTCCGGCATCCATCTTGAAAAGGTTGGAAATAAACTCAAAGTAACGGTTGCTATCCTTGTCCAATAGGGATACGTCTTAGGGTAATTGTTTTTACAACAACATTATTTTCTTTCACCGGCAACTCGATAATCTCATCTTTGATTACTCCTACATCATTGGCATCGGGGATATCTGTTTATGACAGAGAAGTGTACACGGCATTTTCTTTTAATCGGACAACAAAAAAATTTGTTTTTTTTTAAAACTTAGCAAACATGGCATAGTCATAATATCCTTTATCAAACACAGTAATCCTATTTCAATCATGGCGAGGACGTTTCAAAAACTCCCGGTAATACAGTGCTTAGAGAATCAAAAAAACTAATGGTGGCTATTCCGTCTTCGTTTGCTGTAGTTACATTTCCTTCTTCTGATGACTTGATTTTTGTTTTATTAAGTACTAAAGGTAACAGATATTTATGTCTAAAATGCATATCTCTCAAATAACTTATATTTTATGAACAAAACGACATTGCTTTGCATATGAAATTTTTCATCTCAATACTATTGACATTAAATAATTTTACCAGAAGGAATTAAGTAATGCAGCAACTTTTTTCTTTAAAATAATATATAACAAGACTTATTACATATGTATTATAGGCATTCTTCTATATTTGTACATTAATATGCATTATTATAATTGTGCTCTTCATAACGAAAATTATAAAAATCAAAGCAGTAATCAGATAAGTTACAAGGCTTTTGGTTTATGACGTAAAATTATTTTTTGTATTTTCTTACCTGAAAGCGTGATTATCTTAATTGATTAGCCTTTGAAATCAAATAAAATTTCTTATTATTTATCAATAAACATAAACAATAAGTTGAAATGAAGTTAGCGATTTTATGTATTGTATTTTTTGTTTGTACATTTTTTGCTTTTCTACAAAATGAAAATAATACAATCATCATTAAAACCCAAATCAATTGCGACCACTGTAAACAATGCGAAAGTTGCGGTGGAAGGTTTGACAGAGAAATTCCTTTTATAATAGGCATAAAAAACTATAGCTTTGATGAAAAGGCAATGACCATTTCGCTTACATATATCACCAAACAAACTACTCCTGAAAAACTGAGAGAAGCAATCAGTAATATTGGTTTTGATGCAGATGATGTAAAAGCTAATCCGAAAGCTGTTGCAAAACTGGATGATTGTTGCAGAAAGGGTAGCTGATATACTGCTTCTTCTTTTACTATTTAATCTTTCTCTCCATTCTCTTCTTCTTCTTTTGTTTTGCTCAAAAGATTTCCATCAGCTGTAAAAAGCACATCAAATTCTTCTTCACCTTTTTCAATTTCGGCTTCAAAAATATTTCCGTCTTTAACGCTTTCAATTTTACTTGCTTCCTCAACTTTATAACCCTGGAAATCTTTGCTTAATGCAGCCTGCACGGAGGCTGGTAAAGCAGAAGTTTTTATTTCAGTTTCGGTTTCAAGCCACTTGCCTGTATTGTCAAAATTGGCAGAAGTGTTTTCGCCATTCAGTTTAAAACCTACTTCGTACTCGGTTACATTTTCTATTTCCCAGGTTGTTTTTGCAATGCCCGGAAACTTTGTTTTAAATGCAGCAATTACGGAAGCAGGTACATCTGTTTCCTGTACTTTTTGTCCGAAGGCAATGGTTGTAATCAAGACGGCTGCCAGAATTGTTGTTAGTTTTTTATTCATGTTTTTAATTTTTAAAAGTTGAATTTGTGAAAGTTCGTATTTAAGACTTGTCAGGTTTGATAATGTCTATCAAATTTATAATTTAATCAGCAATGCATGCAACCTAAATGTTGATTTTTGCTGAAGCAATCTTATTTAATACTCTAATAGCTATGGGTACGAAGTTATGAAGCCATTTCATAATATCTCTTATTTTTGCCGCAAATAAATTTAACCATGAAAAAAGTATATTACCTTTTACTGGCAACATTTGCTGTATTGGCAGCATGTAAAACTTCCAAAGAAACAAGCACTGCCACCACCGCACCGGAACCTAAAAAAACAGATTGCGGAACGGCTGCTTACACTTATGCAGCCAACATAAAACCAATACTGAATGAGAGTTGCAACGGCTGCCACGGTCCTGCTAAGAAGCGCGGAGGGCTTGACTTCACAATCGATGAAGTACTTTACGGTGAAGCAAGAAGCGGTAAATTAGTTTGTGCTGTGCAACAGAACAAAGGTTGTGAAGCCATGCCACAATACAATCCCAAGTTGAGTGATGACAAAATAAAAATGATTGAATGCTGGGTTAACAGCGGAATGAAAAAGTAATGTATAAGCTACTTATCAGGCCTATTCTTTTTCTTTTTTCGCCTGAGAGTATTCACCATTTTACGTTTCGTTTTATAAAGATTGCCTTTGCAATTCCTTATGTAAAAGGCATTGTTACTGCTTTGCATAAGCCTAAAGGAAATAATCTGGAGCGCGAGGTCTTTGGAATTAAATTTCCTAATCCGGTTGGACTTGCTGCCGGTTTTGATAAAGATGCCAAACTGTTTGATGAGCTCTCTGCCTTTGGTTTTGGCTTTATTGAAATAGGAACACTTACTCCCAAGCCACAACCCGGTAATGATAAACCCCGCCTTTTTCGCCTGCCCGAGGACAGTGGTTTAATCAACCGTATGGGCTTTAATAACGAAGGAGTTGATGCAGCCGTTGAGCGCCTGAAGCAAAATGATAACAACGTAATTATTGGCGGAAACATTGGTAAAAACAAAGTAACTCCTAACGAAGATGCAATCCGCGATTACATCTATTGTTTTAATGCTTTGTTTGACCATGTGCATTATTTTGTGGTGAATGTAAGCTCACCTAACACACCAGGTCTGCGCGACCTGCAGGAGAAAGAACCACTTACCAAACTGCTTGCTGAGTTGCAGAAACGCAACAACGAAAAACTGAATGCCAAACCCATTCTGCTAAAGATTGCACCTGACCTTACCAACTCTCAATTAGATGATATTATTGATATTGTGCGCATCACTAAAATTGCCGGAGTTATTGCCACAAATACAACAATCAGTCGCGATAATCTAACTTCTGACATCCAACTTCTATCCTCTATTGGAGCAGGCGGACTAAGCGGTTTGCCCGTGCGTGAGCGCAGCACCGAAGTAATCAGATACCTGAGCGAAAAATCAGAAAAAGCTTTCCCTATCATTGGAGTAGGAGGAATACACTCACCCGATGATGCTATTGAAAAACTGAATGCAGGCGCAACACTGGTACAACTTTACACTGGTTTTATTTATGAGGGGCCGGGACTGGTGAAGAGGATTTGCAAAAAACTTGTTTAGGTGTATAGTATACTATTAAGTTGCTGATAATATTTTTCAACGCAACTTACTTCTTTTTTATCAATACAAATCCAATCTAAACTATACAAAAATTTTGTTATAGTTTCTATTAAACTCTTTTTACATTTACCCAAAATTTATAAACTAAAAACACACATGAAAAAACTAAAATTATTTTCAATGGCATTGCTTCTGATTGCAGGAAGCATGATTTTAATAACCTCGTGCAATAACAATGAAGATGATGCGGAAGGAATTGTTGGAACCTGGAAAATTACGGGCGCAGTATTTAACCCTGCTTATGATCCGGGAAGTGGTCTGACCACCGATGCTTATTCATTAATGTTCGGGCAAGCCTGCAGTCAGGACGATCTTCTTATCTTTCAGGATAACGGAACTGTAATCAGTGATGAAGGCGCTTTGAAATGCGACAGCACAAGTGCACAGCAAACAAGCGATAATTACACCTTGTCGGGTACTACCCTCATCATATTGGGTAATGATACCACGAGCTTAACCAGCGTTTCAATTAATTCATCAACTATGAGCGGTTCTTTGAGCATTGATTTTGGTGGTGGAACACCTGCAAATATTGATATGACATTAACACGTCAATAGTATTTTTCTTTGCTATTAAATAAAAGCCCCCTCGCCTTAGGCGAGGGGGCTTTTATTTTTTTATATCTTTTATTTTCGATAAAAAATTGCGCAGCCTATGGATTTTGTTTCGTTCATTGAAACAGCTTTCCTCTGAAGCAGTTCATCAGCAGCATTTGCTACAAAAGCATTTGTCACTTTTGTAGGTTCAGCACCGTTATCATCAATGGCCCCACTGTATTCAATAGTCCATTGATTGTTTTTTTTCCAGATAACATAAGCATGTGGTGTATGATCTGCTCCGAATTCTTTTCCAACAATTTGCATGTTGTCATACAAATACGGAAAATTAAATTTCTGTGACTTTGCCCGTTGCTGCATCTTCTCATAAGATTCGTCTTCATAAACAAGCGTATCCATTGAATTGATAGCTAAAAGTGGAACACCCAAAGCCTTGTATTTGGTGTTCAGTTCATTGAGGCGTTTGGTATATAGTTTTGCAAACGGACAATGATTACAAGTAAATATAACAATGAACCCTTTTGCGTCAGCATAATCTTTTAAAGCAAGGTTTTTGCCATCAATATTCCGTAGACTGAAATCTGAAATAGTAGTACCGATTACTGACTTATTCTCGTATCTGAAACTTTGCAGCACAATTAGAATAATCAGCACAATAAGTATAGCAACTGAATGAAATGTATATCTGAGTAACCACTTTTTCATTCTTTAACAAATTTCCGGGTAGTAGTTATTTTTGTTTTTTCGTCAGTGAGTTGAAGCATATAAACCCCTGCTGTTAAATTGCTGATATCAATACCACCTTGAAGTTGCGGGCGCGGCAACATATATACTGTTCTACCTGTTACGGTTGTTATTCTTACATAATAGGCCTGCATAGAAGGGTCTGAAAACGAAATATACAATCTATCATTTGCTGGATTTGGATAGAGTGTAAAATCCTTGGATGCTATGTCAACCTCATTTACTCCTGTTGTACCACCTGTTACAACAAACTGTCCCATCATACCTCCATCTTCGTGATTGGCAAAGTGGCAGTGGTACATAAAGGGATGTACTGAATCAGAATAATCTTCAAACTTAGCCACAAACGTAGCTGATGTATTCTTAGGAAGATATAGTACGTCTTTCCAGCCACTTTCATGCGTGCCAACAGAACCGGTACTTCTCGAAACAATTTTAAACTGCACATCGTGAATGTGAAATGCATGACCAAAAACATTACTGTTGGTAATGGTCCATTTTTCAATGTCGTTTAAATTTACTGTATGATTGATGGTGTTAAATTCAAAATGAGAATTATCAAAACCGAATGGGTTTTGTGGTTGACCCGGATTTCCTCCTGTAACTGTTACTGTCCTGTTTACCGTTGCATCATTGGCTGTCCAGTATGTGTTGTTGGCTAATGTTGAAGGCACAGCTATTACAGGGCTATTAGTTGCTGCTATTACATTAATATGTAAGAGATTAAAATCAATATTATTTAGCAAACTGCCGAATTCTCCGCTTGTTCCGGGTTCTCCACCCGGAAATCCAAAAGCCTGTCCGTTATTATAGGCTTTCAGGTCAAGTGTTGAGCCGATATTATCGTTGCCAAGATTAACGAGTATTTCAACTCGTTCACCAACTGCTAAAATTACCCTTGTAACAGATACCGGTGCATTTAGTAGTCCACCATCATTACCGATAATGTAAAATGTTCTGTTATCGCTGAAGCCAATATTATAGGCCCGTTCCATTTCAGCATTCAGTATTCTCAGGCGCACATATTGTTTTGGTAAATCAACTTCTGCATCGGGTGTTCCGTTGGTAAGCATATAATCACCGTAAGCGGTGTTCGTAAATACAAACGCGTTGGAGTTGTCATATCTTCTGCTGGTAAGCATTAGAGGAATATCATCAACACCATAGGTTCTTGGTAATGCTAAAGCCGATTCTTCATCATCATTTACAATAATAAAACCACCGAGTCCTTTTGTCAATTGCTCTTGCGTCATTTCATGCAGATGCGGATGATACCAGTAAGTAGCAGCATTATTTGTTACTTTCCAATAAGGCTGCCAGGTAGTGCCGGGAGGTATTACCTGATGCGGCCCCCCATCCATCACAGCAGGCAAATGCATGCCGTGCCAGTGCACTGTTGTTGAATCGTTCAGGCCATTATGTACGTTCATATGAACAGTATCGCCTTTATTGAAAAACAAAGTTGGCCCCCAGAATTTATTATCTACTCCTGCAGTTATGGTCTGATTTCCAGTTCTGAATTGTGCAAACGTATCAACTAGGTTAAGATTAAATGTAGTGCCGGACATTGTGTCCGGAATCCACAATGTATTATAGGTTTGCGCTGATAAGTTGCAGGTCAACACAACTGCTGAAACGGCAAGTAGGATGAGTTTTTTCATAATTTTTTAGAGACTTATAGTTATTTAATCACACTTAATTTTTTGCTGATTACTTCTGTGTTGGTGTATATTCTTATAATGTATTCACCTGCATATAATGTGCGGGTATCAAAATAAGTCAGTGTGCTGCCTTGGTTTACCGTTGATTTTTGCATCAGTTTGCCGGTAATGTCATACAACTCTATTAAAACATTTTCTTTT
>CAMAVO010000089.1 GCA_945861685.1 Chitinophaga pinensis
CAGGATCACTTCCCGGACCTGTCATAATCGTGTGCCGCCCGTTTACAATTCCTACATTAGGTGTATTTATACCGCAACAACTGCCTGTTCTGCCTACCCAGCCGGTAAAGTTATTGTTTGAAAAATCGGCATTATCGCATTGAGAATAGCAGTTAGTAGTCAAGCCAGAAAGGGCCAGAACAATTAGGATAAGTAGAATGGATTTAACGAAGTTGAACATACGTTAAATCACCAAAGAGTAACAATTGCTTAACATTAGCTTTATAAAAATGCCAAGCAAATATATTGATTTTCAATAGGGATGTCAAGTATTTATGATTTATTTATCGAAATTTTAAGGTGTTTAACGAAAGTAAATTAACCAGAACAATTATTTTGATTTTTGTTTGGAATAAATTTCTACATTTGCAGCCCTTTAAATAAAAAAACAGAATAAAATGGCTAAAAGAGGAAGCAGAATACAGGTAATTCTTGAGTGCACAGAGCATAAAGACAGCGGTAAACCGGGAACTTCTCGTTATATCACTACCAAAAACAAGAAAAATACAACCGAAAGAGTTGAGTTGAAAAAATACAACCCAATTCTTAAGAAAATGACAGTTCACAAAGAGATTAAATAAGAAATTATAATCTTCTAAATTAAAATAACATGGCAAAGAAAACCGTAGCAACGCTGAAATCAGGAACAGGAAGAAGTTTTACCAAAGTGATTAAAATGATAAAATCACCTAAAACCGGTGCATACTCTTTCAAAACAGAAGTAGTTCACAACGACCACGTGAAAGATTTTCTTAAAGAAAACTAATCAACAGCATAATGAATACAAAGCTTCTTTCTCCTCAGGAAGAAGCTTTTTTTGTTTCATACGATGGGTATTTTCAGCATATTTTCTAAAGACAAAAAAGAAAGCCTTGACAAAGGTTTGGAAAAAACGCGCGAAAGTGTGTTTTCCCGACTTACAAAAGTTGTGGTTGGCAAATCAATCGTTGATGCTGATGTGCTTGATAATCTGGAAGAAATACTTATCAGCAGTGATGTTGGTGTTGAAACAACATTGAAAATTATTGCACGAATTGAAGAGCGGGTTAAGAAGGATAAATACCTTGGTGCTTCAGAGCTAAACAGATTATTAAAAGAAGAAATTGCCTCATTGCTTGCTGAGAATAACAGCGATGATGTAACAGAATTTACCATTCCCGTAGGTAAAAAGCCTTATGTAATTATGGTAGTTGGTGTTAACGGTGTAGGAAAAACTACCACTATCGGCAAACTTGCCAACCAATTGAAAAAAGCAGGTAAGAATGTAATGTTGGGAGCTGCGGATACTTTCAGAGCCGCAGCAGTCGACCAATTGAAAATTTGGGGAACAAGTGTTGGCGTTCCTGTCATTAATCAGGGTATGAATGCCGACCCTGCTTCAGTTGCTTTTGAAGCAGTTTCGGAGGCAGTAAAACAAAATGCTGATGTGGTAATAATTGATACAGCCGGCAGGTTGCATAATAAGGTCAATCTGATGAATGAACTTTCCAAAATCAAACGTGTTATGCAAAAGGTAATTCCTGATGCACCACATGAGATTTTATTAGTACTGGACGCATCAACCGGACAAAACGCCATTGAACAGGCGAAACAATTTACATTGGCAACAGAAGTGAATGCGCTTGCATTAACTAAATTGGATGGCACCGCAAAAGGTGGAGTTGTTATCGGTATTTCCGACCAGTTTAAAATACCCGTAAAATATATCGGAGTAGGCGAGGGGATGGATCACCTTCAGGTGTTCAATAAAAACGAGTTTGTGGATAGTTTGTTTAAATAGCTTCTACGGAGTTTAATATTTGTATCAAGTGAATGGCCCGTAAGATAACATGGTATAAAGATGCCATAGTATCGAAAGTATTACATAAAGACCCCTATATTTTTGCAGTTGCTTAAATTGATAAACGCAAAACAAAATAGCACATAAACATATAGGCAGTAATGTGTAGGTTAATCTTTCCATGTAGAAGCCTAAAAACATAAAAAAGAGAAAATAAATTATCGCTGTAATGATTATCATTACTCGTGTTTTCTCTTTGTCGCCTGTTAGGTTTATTTTTATTTTCATATAAATAAGAGCGCAGATAGAAATAGAAATAAAGATTAGTATTTCCTTAAAAGTAAATGAATATAGGTAAATATTTTTTAGAAGTTGTATATGAAATATAACGTTTGATATTTTTAGTGCATCAACTATCCATATCAATTGCCTGTGAATTTCTATCTCATGATTATAGTAGTGCCCGTTTTTATAAATACAGATAGACATCCAAAGAAGTGAAGGCAACAGAAATAAACTAATGTTCTTCACCAAGTGTAATTTTCTAATTTGTTTATCGGTTAGATAGGCTATTAACAATAAACATAAGAACATGGGTGGGAAGTTGCCATACATTAGCATCAAAATACCGCAGAGTAATGAAAAGCCTGAAATATCAGCAAGAGTATATTTTTTCTGAATGATTATTATGGAAAGCCAGATTGTTAATAATGGCGTAAATATTGAAAAAAACTGCTGGTGAGCAGTCCAGAAGAAAGTCTTTGTTATTTCATTACTCGTAAGCAATAACTGGAATGTAAATAACATCCAGTTGCTTATATTTCCACCACTAAAATAGATTGCAATTGAATCAAATAGTAATAGTGAAAAAAGTAGTGTAATAAAGTTAATGAGAATATATGCTATATAATAACCTACATATATAGTAGGATTTGGCTCCATGCTTTTAAACAGAGGAAGGTTTAATTGTTCTGTCAACCATTGTATGGGGTGTCCTATTGCCGATGCAATTAAAATAAATAATGGTCGCGACTGTCTTGCTGCATTGTCTTCTAATACCTTGGATGGAGTTCGGGCATTTGTGCAAAATTCTCCGGCATCACAATTAAATGTAAAGCCAATATGACTGCTTAACTTAATATAGATTCCGCAATAATCTTTTTTATTTTTTGGTCCGGGCGAAAAAAGAAAAGAAACAGAAACTACAAGTATTAATATTGAATAACGTGCAATCTTTTTCAACTATTTTTTGATTTGTAATTTAGTAAATTCACTAATGCTTTTTGATTTATAAAAACTATGACGCGATGATAATATATTTAGTTGATAAATTTGAGCCCATCTATAATCTAATCGTGGTATCACTGAATTTTACTGCCTGTATTGCACTTTTGTTGAACACAGAAAAATTATTCCGTTCTTTGCAATCCTAAAAATGAAAACGAAGTCCTCAAAAAAAAACAAAATCAATGTTATAACCTTGGGCTGTTCCAAGAATATTTATGATTCGGAGGTGTTGCTGGGTCAACTTAAAGCCAACGGTAAAGATGCGGTGCATGACAGTACTAAAGACGATGCAAATATTATTGTAATCAATACCTGCGGTTTTATTGATAATGCCAAACAGGAAAGCATTGATACGATCGTTCGTTTTGCCGATGCCAAGCAACGGGGATTAGTTGATAAGGTATTTGTTACCGGCTGCTTATCTGAACGCTACAAGCCTGAGCTTGAAAAAGAAATTCCAAATGTTGATCAGTATTTCGGAACACGTGATTTGCCCAAACTTTTAAAAGTACTCGGTGCTGATTACAAGCACGAATTGATTGGAGAACGCATCATCACAACACCTTCGCATTACGCGTATTTCAAAATTTCGGAAGGTTGTGATCGCCCGTGTTCATTTTGTGCAATTCCGTTGATGCGTGGGAAACATATTTCAAAGCCGATTGAAGAATTGGTGAAAGAAGCTGAAAGCCTTGCAGCAAAAGGAGTGAAAGAACTAATGATTATTGCACAGGATTCAACATATTACGGAATTGATATTTACGGTAAACGCAAATTAGCTGAATTGTTGCAACGCCTTTCAGAAGTAGAAGGTATTGAATGGTTGCGGTTGCACTATGCTTTTCCTTCAGGCTTTCCTGAAGAGGTGTTGGATGTGATGCGTGAGAACAAAAAGATATGCAAGTATCTGGATATGCCTTTGCAGCATATTTCAAACCCTATGTTGAAATCAATGCGCAGAGGAACAACTTCTGAAAAGACACGTGAACTCGTAAAATCCATTCGTGAAAAAGTTCCCGGTATTGCTTTGCGAACAACCTTGATTGCAGGCTACCCCGGTGAAACAAAAGTAGATTTTAATGAAATGCTTGAATGGGTAAAAGAAACCCGTTTCGACAGGCTTGGAATATTTGCTTATTCGCACGAAGAAAATACACACGCTTATTTGCTGAAAGATGATGTTTCGGCAAAAACAAAAGAGAAACGTGTGGAAGCTATCATGGAAGTTCAACAGCAAATATCAAACGAACAGAACCAACAAAAGATTGGCAAAACCTACAAAGTTTTATTCGACCGCAAAGAAGGAAATTATTTTATCGGTCGTACTGAATTTGATTCGCCTGAAGTGGATAACGAAGTGCTGGTGGATGCAAAGAAATTTTATGTGCGTCTTGGTGATTTTGCAAACGTGAAAATTACTTCTGCCGAAGATTTCGACCTTTACGGTGAAATATAAATATGGATTTAATAAGCTAAAAAAGTCGAATAGGTTTTATCATAACCAGCATTGAATCTCCTATATACTATTGCAATTTGCTTCTATACATTATCCATCCGCATTGCAGCGCTATGGAACAGCAAAGCCCGCAAATGGGTTGATGGCAGAAAAACTGTTTTTGATGAAATAAAAAGCAAGGTAAATACTGAAGAAAGTACTGTCTGGTTCCATTGTGCGTCACTTGGCGAGTTTGAGCAGGCTTTGTCGGTGATTGAATTATTTAAGAAACGTAATCCTTCTTTTAAAATTATGCTCACATTTTTCTCTCCTTCAGGCTATGAGGTTCGCAAAACCTATTCTGGGGCAGATTGTGTTTTTTACCTTCCTGCCGATACTGCTGCCAATGCAAAAGAATTTATTCAATTGGTTAAGCCTGCACTTGCTGTTTTTGCCAAGTACGATTTCTGGTTTAATTACCTTCAGGAGTTGCAAAAAAATAATATTCCGGTTGTAGTATTCTCTGCTGTTTTCAGAAAAGACCAATACTTTTTTCAGGAATATGGCGAGTGGTTTCTCAGGATTTTATCTAAGATTAATCTCATTTATGTTCAGGATGAAGCGTCACGCAAGCTGCTGAGTAAAGCTAAGTTTAACAATGTAATAGTTTGCGGTGACACTCGTTTTGACCGTGTTATGCAAATAGCTGAAAACCTGATTGATTTTCCATTGATTGAAAAATTTAAGAATACTACAACTACAATAGTTGCAGGCAGCACCTGGAAAGAGGATGAACGGATTATAATTGAACTGATTAAAAAACGGAAGCAAACAATGAAATATATTATTGCTCCACACGAAACAGATGACAATAGAATTGCTGAATTGATTGAAAATATCCCTGTCTCATCATTGCGTTTTTCACAAGCGAATGAAAACAATATTTCAGATGTCGATGTGCTGATCATTGACAGTATTGGAATTTTGTCACAGCTCTATCGCTACGGTGATGTGGCTTATGTAGGAGGTGGCTTTGGAAAAGGAATTCACAATATTCTTGAGCCCGCAGCTTTTTCTGTGCCAATAATTATTGGCCCTAATTACAAGAAATTTAATGAGGCAGTGGAAATGGTAAATCTGAGCATGGCTTTTACTATTGAAAAATTTCGCCAGATGAATAATAAAATTACAGACTTCTTTTTTGTTAAAGGCATTGATAAAGCTGTCAAAACCCGAATTGCTGAATACATGAATACAAAGAAAGGAGCCACTCAACAAGTAGTTGAAGGGATTGAAAAATTACTTAAAACTTCCATTAATAGTTAATTTCGTCCGCAAGATTTTTACTGAATGATAGTCCGCGAAGAGTTCTCCCTGAAAAAATACAACACCTTCGGAATTGAAGCAATAGCCAGGTTTTTTGCTGAAATTAATTCTGCAGAAGACGTGCGCGAGATATGCACTGACAAACAGTTTGTCAAAGCTGATAAACTTATTCTTGGTGGTGGCAGCAACATTCTTTTCACCAAAGATTTTGATGGCATTGTCATTAAAAATAATTTCAGAGGAATTGACATTTCATCAGAAAATGCCGAACATGTTTTTGTAAAGGTTGGAGCGGGTGAGAACTGGCACAGCTTTGTGTTGCACTGCATTGAAAATAATTATGCGGGAGTAGAAAATCTCTCGCTTATTCCCGGAAATGTGGGAGCAAGTCCCATGCAGAATATCGGTGCTTATGGTGTGGAAATAAAAGATGTTTTTCATGAGTTGGAAGCGTTGGAAATTGCTACCGGTGAAATGATGAAGTTTTCTGCTGCAGATTGTAATTTCGGATACCGCGAAAGTGTCTTTAAAAATAAATGCCGCAATCAGTTCATCATTACTTCAGTTACTTTCCGTTTGAATAAAACGCCTAAGTATAATGTCAGTTATGGAGCAATTGAGCAGGAACTGGAGAAGATGGGTGTTAAGGAATTAAGTATTGCTGCTATCAGTAAAGCTGTGTGTAATATTCGCAGCAGCAAACTGCCAGACCCAAAGCAAATAGGAAATGCCGGAAGTTTTTTCAAAAATCCTGTTGTGCCTCAAGAACTGTATGAGAAAATAATAAAGGAATTTCCCAATGTGGTGGCTTATCCTTCGGCTGGTGAAGTGAAGCTGGCAGCCGGATGGCTCATAGAGCAATGCGGATGGAAAGGTTATCGCAAAAATGATTTTGGTGTGCATATAAATCAAGCGTTAGTGTTGGTTAATTATGGCGAAGCCAGCGGAGATGAGCTGTACAACTTATCGCAGGAAGTGATGGATTCTGTGCAGAAAAAATTTGGCGTTTCGTTGGAGCGTGAAGTAAATATTGTATGATTGCAATCCGAATGAAATCGTTACAAATTAGTTTGTTATTATTTTTCTTTTGTGTCTCAACTCTATTGGCACAAACTGCGGTAACTGCACCCGCTGCTGCAAAGCAGGCAGTTCCCTGCAACCTTGGTTCCATTTTTGAAAAAAATATTTGCAGCAATATTGAAAATAATCAGGCATCGCTTGTTAAATTTCAGTTGCAAAAGCGCAGTGCAGAGAATTCATTAGATAAAGTTAAAATCTGGACACAGGTTAATTATGCCTGTATTCGTTGCAAGCCACAGCCTGGTTTTTCGGGTGGAAGCATGCTGCGTAAATGCGTGCTTGAAAATGCACTGAACGTTGCGTTCTTTCTGGTTTATGATATGAAAGTTAACATGAACTTTGTTGAAGATGATGGACGTACTTTATTGGACTGGGTGCAGGACGACACCGAAAAAACATTTGAAGAAGCCTTTGAAACAGAAAACGAACAGGACAAGAAATTTCTCATGCAAACACTGAACAACAGCATGAAATTTTATAATCTGTTTAAGAATAACGGTGCTAAGTTCGGTCATGAACTGCAGAAAAAATAGTTTTTATTTAACTAGCAGTATTTTTTATCAATGCTTCGAGCGCCTCTTTACTGTGTCCGGTAAAATTCACCTGCGAGTCAAAGACCTTAATAACTACTCCTTCTTTGTTAATTACAAAGGTTACTCTGCCCGCGAGCAGCCCGAACAAATCATTTTTTACACCAAATAAATTTTTCACCTTTCCTCCCTTGTCGCTCAATAAAATGAAGGGTAATTTGTATCGTTCAGAAAATTTGCGATGCGAGATAACATCGTCTGAACTTATTCCTATTACTTCTGCTCCTGCATCAGTAAAATCTTCATAACTGTCTCGAAAGCTACACGCTTCAGCTGTGCAACCTCCGGTAAAATCTTTAGGGTAAAAAAAAAGCACTACATTTTTCGTCCCTTTGAAATCAGTTAATTTTACAAGGTCGCCATTATTATCGGGCAATTCAAAATCCGGGGCTTGTTGTCCTGCTTTTATCATTTCAATTTATTTGTTTTCTCATTAACAGCCAGTCGTTAACTTTGTTCCATGGCAAAACTAAAACTTGATCTGCATGAAATCTTCAACAAAGGTAAACAGATTGATGAGGCACTGAATGACATTATTGACGAAGCCGTTGAACGCAGAGTTGATTTTATTGAAATAATCCCTGGAAAAGGTAGCGGACAACTTAAGAAAAAAGTGCAACGCTTTCTGATGCAAAAGCACATTAAAGAAAAATACAAACGTTTAGAAAACGACAGCAAAAACCACGGACGGATTTTTGTACACTTTTAAATCAAAAAGGAAAGTGAAAGGCTTCAAATAAAAGCACTGTTAAAAAAACTAATATTCCCCATAGAAGAAGATTAGTTCTGCAATAATCTATTACTGATGCTATTTTATCACCTAAGGCAATCTCATTCTTTTTCATACACAACAGGGATTTAAGGGTTGTACTTCTTTTTACGTTTACATATTGTTGTAATAAGACACACAACAATTGCTTAACCCAAAACTAACAAACAGAAATACTGAATTGCAACTTTTAGACTAATACATTTATTAAGTCGACTAATTCAGAATTTAATCTATCAAATCAGTCAACCTGCTAAAAAAGAAAAGTCAAAAGATGACATTAGCAGAAGAAAGGTAAATGAAAGCAGCAAAAAGTAAATAGCGTAAGTAAAAAAACTTTCACCAAAAGAAATAATTGTATTCCAGAAATTATAAGTGGTTCTTTTCATTATGCTGCTTTCAACTTGCTAATCCTGTAAATAGTTTAGCAAAGTCGATAAACAACATAAATAATTTCGCGGAAGAGAAATCAGGCGATTACTTCAGCAACTCCTTAATAATATCTTCTACAGATAATCCATCTGCCTCCGCTTTGTAGTTGCGCACAATACGATGGCGCAACACAGCAGGAGCTACTGCTTTCACATCTTCAATATCGGGAGAATATTTTCCGTTGATGGCAGCATTTGTTTTTGCACCAATTACCAGATACTGCGATGCGCGCGGACCTGCTCCCCAACTCAGATAATTATTGATAGTATCATTGGCATATTTAGTTCCAGGGCGGGTACTGGTTGCTAATTTTACAGCATATTCCAATACATTGTCGGCAACAGGCAGCTTTGTAAGTAGCTGCTGAAAAAACATTATTTCTTCGGCACTTAGTACTTTGTTGGGCTTAACACCTACTGCTCCTGTTGTTTGCTTAACAATATTCAACTCTTCAGCAAAACTTGGGTAATCCAGCCAGATATTGAACATAAAACGGTCAAGTTGCGCTTCGGGCAAAGGATAGGTTCCCTCCTGCTCTATCGGATTTTGTGTGGCAAGAACAAAGAAAGGTTTGTCCAGCACATAGCGTTTTCCTGCAGTGGTAACTGCGCGCTCCTGCATGGCTTCCAGCAATGCTGATTGCGTTTTTGGAGGGGTTCTGTTTATCTCATCCGCAAGAATAATGTTCGCAAACAAAGGTCCTTTAATGAACTTGAATTGACGAGTATCATCCAATATCTCCGTACCGATAATATCACTCGGCATAAGGTCAGGAGTAAACTGAATGCGGTTGTAGCTTAATCCAAGTGCTTCGGAAATAGTATTTACCAATAATGTTTTCGCCAAACCGGGAACACCTACCAGCAAACAGTGTCCGTTGCTAAAGATAGAAGTAAGTACGCTTTTCACCACCTCGTCCTGGCCCACAATTACTTTGGCTATTTCGCTGTTCAGTTTCTTATAAGAAACCACAAAGGCATCAATTGCTTCTTTGTCTGATGTATAGTTCATATATTTTTAGTTAGTCTTCTTAATCCATGGATTATTAAAGTCGCAGTTCAGATAAGCATCATCAATGCGCACATACGTAGTTGCAATTTTTTTTTCTATCCATTCACGCACGAGGTTACTCTCTTTCATGGTTGATGCTGCACCTTGTATCTTTTGATAATCGTCACGCAGGTTGGCTTTATGCGGTTCGGTGCGTGACTTTAATAAGATAATGCTGTAAGCCTGTTTACCATCCGCAGCGCTGGTAATAATTGGTTTTGAAAACTCACCAACTTCCATTTTATCAATAGTAAGAAACAATGTTGGGTCAATGCTACTGAGTTGGTCCATCTCAAATTTGGTGCTTCCTGTTTGTGCATTTGTCACCATCCCTCCGTTCTTTTTGTCGGCTTCATCGTCCGAGAATTTCTCAGCTGCTTCTGCAAAAGTGAGCGAATCCGTCTTCAACAAATCATAAACGCTGTCGAGAAAAATTTTAGAACTGGTTAAGTCATTCTCAGAAGTTTTAGGAGTTATTAATATATGACGCGCATTCACCTGCTCTCCTCTGCGTTCAATTACTTGCAAAAAGTGAAAGCCATATTCTGTTTCAAATACTTCTGATATCTCTTTGCCTTGCAGACTAAATGCAAGAGCTTCGAATTCAGGAACCATGTTACCACGGCCGAAAAAACCAAGTTCCCCACCTGCTGAAGCAGAGCCCGGATCTTCACTATACAGTTTTGCCATTGTCTCAAACTTAGCTCCGTCAAGAATACGCTGACGCAATTCCTCTGCACGGGCTTTAGCTTCGTCTTTTTCTTTTTTGCTTATCATCGGCTTCTTAACAATGCGTCCAATCTCCAACTCCACATTAATGTAAGGCAAGCTGTCAGCCGGTATTTTACTGAAATAATTGCGCACATCTGCTGGGGTAACTTTAATCTCCCCCGTAATTTTGTACTGCATATTCTGAGCAAGCAACTGGTCTTTAATCAACTCACGGAAATCATCTTTAATCTCCACAATTGATTTCTTGTAATACTCTTCCAGCTTTTCCTCTGAGCCTATTTGTCCTATAAAATAGCGCAATCTGCGATCCAATTCTTCTTCCACTTGGTCATCACTTACTTCAACACTATCTAAGCGCGCCTGATTTACAAGCAATTTCTGAAAAAGCAACTCTTCCAGCAAGTCGCATTTAATAGTAGGGTCTTCTGAATAACCTTGTGATAATATCTGAAGATATTGTGCTTCTACCTCGCTTAACATGATGATGTTGGAGCCCACAACTGCAACAATCTTATCTATTGGCTGCGCAAAAGAACTAAGAACTAAGAACCAAGAACCAAAAATTATGATATATTTTCTCACTGTGTTTATTTTTTCTTCGCTGTGTAAATTTCAAAATTATTTTTGATTGCGCCTTCGTTCATCACATCTTTTTCTAATTGTTCAATGAGCTGCATCTTTCGCTTGTTCAATATAATGTTGCGAATATTTTTTACCTCAAATTCCAAAGGCGAAATATCGTCTTTTAATTGATACTCCAGTGTTTTTACAATGTAATACCCATCGTTTTCATCCATTTCGTAGATCTTTGGGTAACGCGCCATTTGCTCAATTTTATTCTGATCAATTCCTGTTTCTTCAGCAAGTTCAGACGGATTAAACCATTTGAGCTCGTCTAATGAAAATTTCAGTGCCTGTGTGCTGCAATACTCTTTTAATTTACTCTTGCTATCAGCATCCTCATCTTTCAGCCACTTCCTTATTTTATTCACTGACTTGTTTTGCTTGTCTAACTTAACGTAAACCGTCCTTAAAATATTTTCTTTCAGTGCAAAGTTTTGTTTATTCTCTTCATAGTAGGATAATAGTTCATTCTGCTTTACAGCTGTGTCTAAGCGTTGTTTCACCAACTCCTCCTGATAAAGATAGAGAATGAGTGAATTGCGGTATTGATCTAACTGCAACTGCACATCTTTCTTTTCTTCCGGCAAATTAAGTTCAGCTTTC
>CAMAVO010000090.1 GCA_945861685.1 Chitinophaga pinensis
CGTTCACATTGCAGATGTGAGCCATTACGTGAAACCCGGAACTGCATTGGATGATGAAGCGATTAAACGTGCTACTTCGGTTTACCTTGTTGACCGCGTGATTCCAATGCTTCCCGAAAAACTGAGCAACATGGTTTGTTCGCTTCGACCAAAAGAAGATAAGCTTACTTTCTCTGCTGTGTTTGAAATGAATGATGATGCAAAGGTGATGAACCAATGGTTTGGACGCACCATCATTAATTCTGACAGAAGATTTTCTTACGAAGAAGCGCAGCAAGTGATTGAAACAGGGGAAGGAGATTTTTCTGACGAAATAAATTTATTAGACCGCCTTGCTAAAAAACTTCGCGCAGAGCGTTTCAAGCAAGGCTC
Organism: Chitinophaga pinensis; assembly: GCA_945861685.1. Classification (GTDB taxonomy): domain Bacteria; phylum Bacteroidota; class Bacteroidia; order SXHM01; family SXHM01; genus SXHM01. Next base: position 373 of record CAMAVO010000090.1, read on the forward strand.
TATTGCTTTTGAAAAAGCAGAAGTAAAATTTTTGCTGGACGAAAAAGGAAATCCAACCGGAGTTTATGTGAAGGAGATGAAAGACTCCAATAAATTGATTGAAGACTTTATGTTGCTTGCCAACCGCAAGGTGGCTGAGTTCATTGGCAAAACGGAAAAAGGACATAAAGAGCGCACGTTTGTTTACCGTATTCACGATAATCCTTCAGCAGAAAAACTGCAACAGTTTGTAGGTTTCATCGGCAAGTTCGGTTATTCTATGAAAACATCTTCGGGGAAAGAAACCGCTTTCTCGATGAACAAGCTGATGAAAGATATTCACGGAAAAGGCGAGCAGAATGTGATCGAGCAACTGGCTATCCGCACGATGGCAAAGGCGGTTTATACTACCGAAAACATAGGACACTACGGATTGGCATTTGATTTTTACACACACTTTACTTCGCCCATCAGACGTTATCCCGATGTGATGGTGCACCGTTTATTGCAACATTATTTAGATGGCGGATTTTCGGTGAACGAAGATGAGTATGAAGAACAATGCGAACATTCATCTGCTATGGAAAAGCGCGCTGCTGAAGCTGAGCGCGCATCTGTAAAATACAAGCAGGTGCAATTCATGATGGATAAAACCGGACAAAAATTTGACGGTATTATTTCGGGCGTTACCGAATGGGGCTTGTATGTTGAGTTGTCAGAAAACAAATGCGAAGGCATGGTTCGCCTGCGCGATATTGATGATGACTTCTATGTTTTTGATGAAGACAATTTCTGCATTACCGGAAACCTTAGTGGTGTGAAATACCAATTGGGAGATAAAGTTCGCGTGAAAGTAAAACGCGTGGATCTGGATAGAAAGCAGATTGATTTCTTGATGGTGTTGGAATAAATATTTCTTCCTTGCACACCCCGCAATTAATCTGTAAAATTGCGCGCTCAAAAATCCATCCTTGTTCTCTGCCAAACTAAAAGATTACGCTGCCTTCAGCAAACTGCGCCTTGCTTCGCTGGTGGTATTTTCAGCGCTGTGCGGCTACCTGATGGCGGCTGATACCACCAACTGGAAAGATTTAATTCTATTGCTTATAGGCGGTTTTTTTGTCACCGGCTCTTCCAACGGATTTAATCAAATTATAGAGCGCAAACCAGATGCGCTGATGAAACGCACCCAAAACCGTCCGCTTCCGCAAAACCGCATGAGCGTTCAGGAAGCAGTGATTGTGGCTTCGGTTATGGGGTTGCTTGGTGTAGTTTTACTTTACCTTATTAATCCCTTGAGTGCCTTGCTTGGAGCAATTGCATTAGTGCTTTACACGGCTGTTTATACTCCCTTAAAAAAAGAAACTCCTTTTGCGGTTTTCATAGGAGCATTTCCTGGCGCAATTCCGCCAATGCTTGGCTACATTGCTTTTACAGGTGCTCTTGACCTGGAAGCATGGATATTATTTGCAGTTCAGTTTATGTGGCAGTTTCCGCATTTCTGGGCTATTGCCTGGAAATTAGATGATGATTACAAGCTGGCAGGATTTAAAATGCTGCCTTCGGGCAACCGCGATAAAAGTAGCGCCTACCTTATTTTAGTTTACACCCTGATGATGATTCCGGCAAGCCTGCTCCCGCTGTTTTTCGGGCTTTCGGGTTATATTTCGGGTGGCATAATTCTTATTGCCGGAATAGGATTTTTAGTGCTGGCTATAAAACTTTTTAAAACACTTTCACTACCTGATGCAAGCCGGCTGATGTTTGCTTCGTTTATTTATTTGCCCGTGGTGCAGGTGGCTATGCTGATTGATAAATTATAAAATGGATATACAACTAACAGAAGAAAAAGAAAGAGCAGCCCGCTCAAAAAGAATAATGATGTGGCTGGGCGTAGTAAGCATTGTAATGATGTTTTCCGGTCTTACCAGCGGCTACGTTGTTTTGCAAGCTGATAATTATTGGGTAAAGTTCGATTTGCCGGTCGGATTTTGGATTAGCACAGCGGTTATACTTGCAAGCAGCGTTACTATGTTTCTTGCCATGCGCGCTGTTCGCAAAAACGAAAACAATAAAATAAAGTATTACCTCGGACTCACGCTGGGGTTAGGTATCCTCTTTATGGGCATGCAATGCAAAGCGTGGAGCCAGTTAATGTATCGAGGAAATTTCTTTGTCGGAAAAATATCAGATATGAGAGGCGAATACGGTAAAGATTATGTGATTATGAATCAGGGAGCACAACTCAACTATATTGACGGAAACTTTTATGCCGCAAGCGACAAATCACTTGCCGAGCCCTTGAACGAAAAGATTAATCATAAATTTAATACAGCAAGCGGATACCTTTATGTATTGACTGCCTTGCATTTTGTTCACGTGTTTGTAGGAATCATTGTTTTGCTGGTAGTTTTATTCAATGCTTACAGCAATAAATATTCATCCGAAAACCCTGTGGGTATGGAGGTTGCAAGCATTTACTGGCATTTCTTGGACGGCTTATGGGTCTATTTATTCTTTTTTCTACTTTTTATTCGCTGAAATATATTTATTCGTTAAACTTGCACCGTTTTTAAAAAATCCAAAACCTAAATAATAATATGTCTGCTCACGCTTCAACTCAACCAACAGATGTAAAAACCACATGGGGAGGAGGAACCTCTCCTTTCGGCATCAGCTACGGAAAAATGATGATGTGGTTTTTCCTGATGTCGGATGCATTCACATTTTCAGGATTGCTGACCGCTTACGGTTTCATGCGTCATAAATATCATGATGTTTGGCCTGTTGCCGGTGATGTTTTTACTCACTTCCCATTTTACAACGGACATATTGAGTTGGCCTATGTAGCCTTCATGACGTTTATCCTTATCGCCAGTTCGGTTACAATGGTGTTAGCCGTTGAGGCTGGTCACCGCATGGATAAAAAAGGAGTGATTATATGGATGTTTTTTACCATTATCGGTGGTGCAATTTTCGTGGGCTCACAGGCTTGGGAGTGGTATCATTTTATTCACGGAACTGAGCACGGTGCTGTTCGTGAGTTCATTAAAGACGGAGTTTGGGTAAAAGAAGTTTTTCACGGAGCCAACCTCAGAGTAAATGAATACGGGCATCCTTTGTTTGCTGATTTCTTTTTCTTCATCACAGGTTTCCATGGATTTCACGTATTCAGCGGTGTATGCATCAACATCATCATCTTTATTGGTGTAATTAACGGCACATACCACAAGCGCGGACACTACGAAATGGTTGAAAAAACAGGACTATACTGGCACTTTGTGGATTTGGTGTGGGTGTTTGTATTCACCTTCTTCTATCTGCTCTAAATTTTCAAACTATATCTAAACATCTCAAATCTTAAAACATGGAAAGAGACGACATTTACGAATACTCCTTAGACACGCACCACGGAGAAGAGGAAGGGAAAAAAGTAAGAAAGAAAATTTACCAGGTATTGGGAATTCTTTCTGCGATTACCATTTTTGAAGTGGGAATGGGAATGAAGTTTTCGCGCGTTGTAAGCATGCAGGAAACGCTTAAATATTTATTTATCGCGTTGACCTTAGTTAAAGCTGCTTATATCGTTTTGGTGTTTATGCACCTTGGTGACGAGCGTAAAAATCTGCGTTGGATTGTTCTTGCCACTTACCTTGTTTTGATTGGTTACCTTCTTTTTATCTGCCTTACCGAAGCAGTTTATGCAGGTGAACACAGAGCATGGGACCCCGTTGTGGAAGCCTTTAAATCTATTGTTGGTGGTGGCAGTGCGCATCACTAATTCATACTAACATAAATGTAACAAAGCCGCCCTGTTTAAAGGCGGCTTTGTTGCGTAAAGAATAATCCATGAACCGAAAACTAAAAAAAGCACTCGTTCTTTTTTCGTTGCTGCTGCTGCCAACTATTTTATACCTACTGCTTACCACAGGCAAACATAATTTTGTAAACCTACCCTATCTGGTTACAGAAAGCGGTGACACAGCAAAAATTCCTCCCTTCAGTTTCACTAATCAGGACGGCAAAACAATTACCAACGCAGATTACAAAGACAAAATTTATGTTGCAGATTTTTTCTTCACCACCTGCCCGGGTATTTGTAAAATAATGACCGGAAATATGCTGCGGTTGCAAAAGGAGTTTAAGGATAACAAAGATTTTTATCTGCTCTCGCACACCGTAAATCCTGAGCGTGACACTGTTGAAACCCTGCGCAGATATGCGCGCGACAAAGGCGCAGATACGCGCAACTGGAATTTTGTAACCGGAACAAAAGACTCTATTTACAAAATAGCCGAATCGTATTTCGCCAATGTTATGCCTGACAGTTTAGCTCCAGGTGGATTTTTACATTCTGAATTTTTTATTCTGGTTGACAAGGAAGGAAAAGTACGTTGCCGAAAGGAAGATGACGGCAACGTAAAAGCTGTTTATGACGGCACAAGCGAAAGCGATATGAAAAAGTTAATAGACGATATCAAGATACTGATTGCCGAGTACAATCTGCAACTGAAAAAGAACAACAACGCTACTCCAAAAATTACAAAGAATAATGAGTGATAAATTTGTTTTCAGATTGGTAATGATTGTATCCATTGTAGTCTTTGCTGCTGTGGTAATTCTCAACCGTAAAATACTTCCCGTTCCCGAAGTTATTCCGGCATTTGTTTACAAGCTGACAACTTTGAATGCTTTTATAAACGGAACCTGTACTATTTTACTATTGCTGTCGCTTTATTTTATCAAACAAGGGAATATTGCGCTGCATAAAAAGATAAATATTCTTACTTTTTTGTTGTCTGCGATTTTCTTGTTGTCATACATTACTTATCACTGGTTGGCAGAGGAAACAACCTACCCTGCTGACGCACCTTTGCGCACCGTTTATTTAACTATTCTTATCACACACATTATTCTGGCTGCATTGGTACTACCAATGGTGTTGTTGTCGTTTTATTATGGTTTAAGAAGCCAGGAAGCAGACGGACATGCCTACATTCAAAAGCACCGCAAGCTGACACGCTTCAGTTATCCTATCTGGTTATACGTTACTACAACAGGGGTAATTGTTTACCTGATGATTTCGCCTTATTACAATTACTGAATTCTTAGTAGCCGGACTTCGCGCTGCCGATGTTCTCAATCGGGTGCCAGGTGGTTTTTATTTCCTGGGTATCTAAGATCTGATACGGGTTTTCGTTCTCGGGTTTGCTCCAGTCTTTGTTGTTATAGATAAAAACACGCTTTACATTCAGTGAAGCATTCTCACTCAGCAGCTTTATTTCGTCTTTGTTGTTGCGGCAATAAACAATTGCATTCACATCCATATGCGATGAAAAATGTTGCAGCAATTCTTTGGTATTTCCGGTAAGAATATTCACTACTCCGCCCGGAACATCGGATGTATTGATGACTTCTGCCAAGGTAACAGCGCACAGCGGCTTTGTTTCGGAGGCAAGAACCACACAGGTGTTGCCGCCTGCTATAATTGGAGCAATTACAGACACTAATCCGAGTAATGATGTTTCTTCAGGTGCAATAACCGATACAACGCCTGTGGCTTCAGGAACTGAGAAATTAAAATGTGATGACGCAACAGGATTTACGGACGAAAATACCTGCATGTATTTATCGCACCAGCCGGCATAATAAACAAGTCTGTCAATGGAGAGCACTACTTCCTGTTCGGCTTGCTTTTTTGTGCTGCCTTGTTGGATAAGTTCTTCAACAAACTGTGCTTTGCGGCCTTCCAGCATTTCGGCAATGCGGTAGAGAATTTGCGAACGATTGAAGGCTGACTTCTCGCTCCAGCCTGCAAATGCATTGCGTGCAGCAACCTCTGCATTTCGGAAATCTTTCTTTGATGACAGACAAATATTTGCCTTCAGTTTTGCGGGTTGATAATATCTTCCGCTTTCGGTGCGGGGGAATTGACCACCGATGAAGATTTTATAGGTTTTGAGAATTTCTGTGCGTGCCATTTTGTAAAACTACAAAATCTTTATCTCCACTCTTCTGTTCTTTTGGTGCAAGTCTTCGCTGCACTCTACTCCGTCTTTGCATTGGTTGAGCAATTTACTTTCGCCATAGCCTTTGGGTACCATGCGCTGGGCTGCTACTTTTTTGGTAACAAGGTAATCGTAGCAGGCTTGGGCTCGTCTTCCGCTAAGGTCGTTGTTGGCGGCATCACTTCCACGGCAATCGGTGTGGGCACTGAGCTCAATTTTTATTTCAGGATGGTCGTTCATGAACTCTGTTAACCGGTCAAGAATAGGAAGACTTTCAGGAAGCGGTTCTGCTTTTCCGAAGGCGAAATAAATGTTATCCAAATTCATGACTACATCCTTTTTTGCTTCCACTTCCAGACTTATTTCTAAGAGAGCAAGTATATCTTCGGGGTCGGTGAAGGCAGGTATCTCTACTGTTTTGGGTACATAGCCTTCTTTGGAGAAGGTGATGCTGTAACTCAGGTTCGGATAAAATTCCAGTGTAAGGTTTCCTTTGGCATCGGTGGTTGTTTTTATTTCTTTGCCGTTGGATGCTATGCTTACAACGCCTGCATTGGGTATGGCTTTCAGACTTACTTTGTCTTTTACATTTGCATTTACGGTAAAGGGATACCATATCTTTTTAAACGCGTAAATCTTGTCGTAGCCATGCTCGCCTTCGCGGTTGCTGCTGAGGTATCCTGTTTCGCCATCGGCATTAAACACAACCGCAAAATCATCTTTGGTTGAGTTCATGCCTATTCCCATGTTTACCATGCCGGGTTGTTTGCCGCTAAGGTCTGTTGAATAAATATCATAGCCGCCAAAGCCAGTAAAGCCGTTGGAAGCAAAGTAGAGTGTTCCCTTATTTTCATGCGGAAACATTTCGTTGCCCGCTGAGTTGATGCTTTTACCCATGTTTTCGGGTTTTCCGAAGCCACCAACCACTACGTTGTTGCGTTCCATTTTGTAAATATCGTAGCCGCCAAAGCCTCCGGGCATGTTGGATACAAAATACAAGGTGCTTCCGTCTGCTGATATGCCGGGGTGGGTGCAACTGTACTCGATGCTGTTTACTGGCAAGGGTTTCAGGTTGCTCCAAACTCCGTTTACGTTTTGGGCTACAAAAATCTGCAGCACATTAACGCCTTCTTTGCTTATTTTATTCTGGGTTTTGCGTTTGATGTTTACTTCTTCCTTTTGCGATGCATTTTTAGTGAAATACATCCACTCGCCACCTACAGACGGACTGCCTTCGTAGAATAAACTATTGAGGTCTTTTTCGGTAAGCACCTGGGGGGCAGCAAAATTTACTGAGTCGGTTTTTGCAGCATAAGCAAGGTCGTAGAAAACGGTGCGGTCATTTACATTCAGTTCCTGTGGCGTGGCGAAGATGATACCGGCTTTATAAAGACTAAGTCCAAGACTGCGGCCTCCGGTCTCAATGTTCAGGGCCTGCACGCCATACTCGGGACGAACCTTTGCATTTTCAGCTGCCCATGTTGGTATTTTTTCGCGATTGGCAACATCTGTCTTTCCGCCTGCGGCTTGATACTTAGCAAACATAGTGGTTGCCTCTTTGTGCTTACCGTTGTTCAGCAATACCTCGGCATAATAGCGCACCGTTTCCATATCTGTTTTTTGGTCTATAATTTTTGCAAAGGCTTTTTCGGCATTTGAATAATCGTTGATGAAATAATAGCACAAAGCCGTTTTTTCCAACACGGGAAGACTTTGGTCGGTTAACGTTCCGAAAAGAACAAGGGCTTCTTTATAGTGACCGGTGCTAAAATTCTGATCAGCAAGGGCAAGGTTGTCGGGCATTGCGAATGTGTTAAACGCAATGATTGAAAATGCAAATGACAGTAGTATATATTTCATCTTTTTTAGAATCTCGGTGCATCAATTTTAACAGGTGCTTTTTCCTGAAACAAGTGGAAAATGAGCATAATCTCGTGGCTGTTTGAAGAAACATTCTTCATAGGGCTCATATCTATATCATAAGCATAAGCCACTTTAAAATGTTTTGTAATGCGCACGTTCATCATGGCTACCATAATCTGTGCGGTGCGGTAACTTACGCCCAGCCCAATCAGGTTGCTGTAAACCGCCTGCACATTAATGTCGAGCTGCATAGGCGAGCCGCTTACCTCTTTCATCAATAACGAAGTGTTGAGGTCAAACTTGTCGCTGAGCTTAAATACGCGCCCCAGATGCAGGTGGTAGTGCATGGTTTTGAAGCTGAAGTTGGTTTTCTTATTAAGGTCAGTGCCACTCACATCCGGAATTATTTTATTATCGAGCAATTGCGGCAAAGCAAAGCCTGCATAAAACTTTTTGGTGAAATAATAAATGCCGAACTTGAATTGGGGAGCCACAAATGTTTGTGTGTTGGTAGCAAAGGCAGGGTCACCCTGCGTTACCAAAGCCACATCTGAGAGATTACTTTGCAGCGTTCCAATTCCGGCACTAAGCCCAAAAGAAAGCGAGCTACGGTCGTTCAGAGGAAGGCGATAAGCATAGGTAGCCACAAAATCGAGGCGTTTGTTAATGCTTATTTTGTCGTTAAAAAGGGTGAATCCCACAAAATGTTTCTTGCCTTTGAGCGGAGCATTAAAACTAAGGCCCTGAACAGTGGGCGCGCCCGTAAAGCCAACCCATTGTTTGCGATACAGTAAGGCTCCGTTAAAGCTATTATAGCTTGCCACCGATGCCGGGTTCAGCATTGGCTGATACAGCATGTATTGCGAGAGGTGGAGCTGGCTTTGGGCGGAAGCAGTAAAAATGCCTGCTACAAAAAATAAGAATATTAGTTTTTTCATGTTCATTTTTGTTTTAACACAGAGTTCACGGAGTAAACAGGGTTACACAGAGTCTCTGTGTAACTCCATAAACCCTGTGCTCTCTGTGTTGAAAATTCTTGCATTTTATTGTTTTCTTAATTCAATTGTTCCTTTCTTAGTTTCGGTTTCGCCATCATTAGGGTAAAAGATGTAGAAGTAGGTACCTTCTACCACTGCATCACCGCCCAATACCATTCCTTTATTGGTTTGTCCGTGCCAATCGCTGTTGTAAGGCTCAGCATCGTAAATCATATCGCCCCAGCGGTTGAATATCTGCAAGTGATGCGATGGGAATTTGAATAATCCCACTATTTCAAACTCATCGTTGATGCCATCATCGTTAGGTGAAATACCGGAAGGGATAAAGAAGTTGATAACTTCAATAACTACCCAGGCAGTATCGCAAAAATCACCGCAGAATGAATCACAGATGGCATATTGTATCAAGACTGTTCCAGAATCTCCTGATGGTGTATAAATAATTTGATTATCGCTCCCCACCTCGGCAATGCCGCTGCCAATGGGGGGTGGAATTATAATATGCACTACTCCTCCATTTTGGATGTCGTTATTTACAACATTGATAGATAAAACCGTTACGCTTTCTGCAACTGCACTGTCATTTACGGCCAGTATTGTTCCTGGGTAATAGACATCCACAAACAGGCTGTCGAACATCACACAGCCCGTGTTATCAGTAACAGTAACAGTATACCAGGTTTCGTTTTCAGGAGTAACGGTAATGGTAGCAGTGGTATCACCAGTGCTCCACTCATAAGAGATTCCGGCACCGGGTGAAAGTAGTGTGGATGAACCATTGCAAATGGTTTCATCAGAAACAATACTGCTGGGATGAAAAACATCTACAAAAACGCTGTCGGAGTTTACGCAGCCATTATTATCCGTAACAATAACGCTATACCAGGTTGCATCAGCAGGGGTAACGCTGATGGAAGCAGTGCTTGCGCCTGTGCTCCAGTCATAAACAACTCCACCGCTGGCAGTGAGCGTTGCAGATGAACCTCCACAAATAGGCGGACTTGTTCCTGCATCGGCATCGGGGAGATCATTTACTGTTACCGTGAAAGGTTCTCTGCCGCCAAGGTTAATGCAGCCACTTACACTTTCAGCTTCTACATAATAGGTGGTGGTTTGGGTAGGCGAAACGGTGAGGGGAGTTGTGCCCAACAGGTTTCCGCCCGTAGCTGCTGAATAAACATTGTAGCCTATTGCACCTGCACCTGAAGCGTTGATGGTCGTTTCCGCACCAAAGCAAATTTCTTCTTGTGAAGCTGAAACTGTTGGGTCATCAGGGGAGGCTTTAACCGCAATTTCAATAGATAATGAGTCTATGCAAGGGACTGTTCCTACTGTGTAAGTAACCTCAACCAAACCGGCCAGACCAACAGGGTTAAAGCTGTTGCCCGTTACGCCTGTTCCGCTCCAAGTACCACCTGAAGTTCCGCTTACAAGAGAATTTAATGAAAGAACTCCATCGCTTTCGCAGATAGAATCGGGTGCTGCCCATGCAGCCGAAACGTTGGTGATGGAAATGCTGCTTGTTTGTGTTTCAACGCAAGGTGCAGTTCCAACGGTATAAGTAATACTTACAGATGTTCCGGTTAAGCCTGTTGGGTCAAAGTTGTTGCCCGAAACACCAGTGCCACTCCAGGTGCCGCCTGCGGTTCCTGTTATTAAAGTTGTCAGATCCGTTATGCCTTGCACCTCACAAATGTTGGTTGGTGCATCCCAAGCCGGATCAACGTTGGCTACTACTGTGATGTTGTAGGTTTTTGTATCGCTGCAAGGGGTAACACCTACGCTATACGTCAATGCAACAGGACCTGTTAAGCCGGTTGGGTTAAATGTTGTGCCGGTAACACCTGTTCCGGTCCATGTTCCGCCCGGGTTGCCGGTTACTAGGGGATTAAGGTTGATGTTTCCTGCTGCTTCGCAAATGGTTCCCGGGGTAGTCCACTCAGCCGAAACGGTTGAGGTAACGGCTATAGTTTGAGTAGAGGTTTCCACGCAAGGTGAAGTGCCAACGGTGTAGGTAACCGAGATGTTTCCTGATAAGCCTGTTGGGGTAAAGATGTTTCCGCTAACGCCTGTTCCGCTCCATGTTCCGCCACTGGTACCTGTAAGCAAGGTTGTGAGGTTTATAGTTCCTGCTGCTTCACAAACTGCTCCGGGTGATGACCATGCAGGGTTTACATCAGGAGTAACAGTAATATTAAAGGTTTGCAAATCGCTGCAAGGGGTAACGCCCACGCTATAGGTAATAGCAATTGGTCCGCTTAATCCGGTTGGGTTGAAAGAGGAAACGCTGACACCTGTTCCGCTCCATGTACCTCCGGGAGTTCCGGTTACAAGGGCAGAAAGGTTTACGTTTCCTGCGGCTTCGCAAATGGTTCCGGGGGTAGTCCATGCAGCCGAAACGGAAGTAGTAACCGAGATATTCTGTGTTAATACTTCCGAACA
>CAMAVO010000091.1 GCA_945861685.1 Chitinophaga pinensis
TATATTATCTCAACTGCGAATGGAGCAAACTGGAAAAAAGAAATGGAGTTTTTTGTGGGAAGAGATTTCAGAGAACCTTTCTTAATTCCGATTGATGGCAAACTGCATTTCTATTGTTTTGGCGCAGGAACAAAAATGACTGCCTTTGAACCTGAATTTATAAGTCACTACACTTCAAGTGGTGACGGTAACTGGACAGGTCCTGAAAATGTGTTGGATAAAGGAGAAGTCCACTGGAGTTTGTTGAACCGAAATGGCAAAACTTATATGACCAGTTATGAAGGTTCGCACTACATTTTAAAAGGTGAAAGCAAAGTCTCGCTCTTCTTTAAGCAAACAAAAAACGGAAAAGATTTTTATCCCGTTGCCGACAGTGCAAGAGTCTATCTGGGGGGAGTTTCAGAAACAGCTTTTGAATTTGACAAAAGCGGAAACGTTTGGGCTGTTACCAGATTAGAAGATGGCGACAAAACAGGATTTGGTTCGCATGTGGCTTTTGCAGACAAAAACGATTTAAGTAACTGGCAATTTCCTGAAACCGCTGATCCGAATTGTTATATGTCGCCAAAAATGTTTCGGCATGGAGACGAGCTTTATCTGATAGCGCGCAAACAATTGGGTAAAAAACCTTTTGGCAAAACAAACAGAAAACTATCCATGAAAAAGCAACGCATCCGCAATTGGGTTGGCTTTTCACTGTCGCCAAAATCAACGGCACTATACAGAATAAATAAAACAACCCTTAAAGTGGAATGGGTTATGAACCTACCGGGAGCAGGTGATACATCCTTTCCATCAATTCAACGTTTAGACAAAGACCGCTTTCTTATTGCCAACTATTCTTCTCCTTTTAAATACAAGAAAAGAAACTGGCTTAACGGTCAGTTAGGAAGAACAGGAATTTATTTACAGGTAATTTCGTTTGCGCCCTGCAATTAATTAAGCAAATACTTTTTTCAGCGCATCTATCCTCGCATCCAATGCAGTGTTTTCTTTTTCAAAATCATCGCGGGTTTTTAAGATGCCGCAAATGCTAAAATAGAATTTAATTTTGGGCTCTGTTCCTGAAGGGCGCACGGTTACTATGGTTTCGTTGGCGCACACAAACTGCATTACATCAGATTTTGGCAAACCTGTTTCGGTTATGCTGTTAGTTGCTGTATCTTTAATGGTGTTGTTCTTGTAATCTTTTACAAGCAACACTTTTGAGCCATCTAATTCTGTTGGTGGTGTAGTGCGGAATTGTTCCATCATTCGACTGATTTCTTCCGAGCCATCTTTTCCTTTTTTGGTGAGTGACAGCAAACCTTCTTTGTAGAAACCAAACTCAAGATAAACATCAATCAAAAGATTATACAAAGTCTTACCATTATCCTTTGCCCAGGCAGTCATTTCGGCAATCAATGCACAGGAAAGAATGGCATCTTTATCGCGAACATAATCACCTGCAAGATAGCCGTAGCTCTCCTCTCCCCCACCAATGAATTGTTTTTTGCCTTCTAAGTTTTTAATCAGTTCTGCAATGAACTTAAAACCTGTAAGCACATCGTAACAATCTACTTTATAGGTGGAAGCAATCTTTTCAATTAGTGATGTAGTAACTATTGTTTTGGCAACAAACTGTTTGCCATCTAACTTTCCTAACTCCTTCCATCTGCGCAATAAATAATAAACCAACAATGAACCGGTTTGATTTCCGTTGAGCAGAATAAATTTATTGTCGTTGTCCTTTACAGCAATTCCGACACGGTCAGAATCCGGGTCGGTTCCCATTACCAAATCAGCGTTTTCTTGTTCTGCTATTTTCAGAGCCAAAGCAAGTGCAGCAGGCTCTTCAGGATTAGGCGAATGAACGGTTGGGAAATTCCCATCAGGTTTGTCTTGCTCTGCAACGGTAAGCACATTGGTAAAGCCATATTCTTTAAGTAAACGCGGAGCAAGTGTAATGCCTGTTCCGTGAAGCGAGGTGTAAACAATTTTTAAATCACGTTGTCTTTTAATAGCCTCCTGTGAAAGCGAAAGCAATTTCATCTTCTCAATGTATGCTGCATCAATATCATCTTTCACAGAGAGAATTAACTTATCTATTCCATCAAAGTTTACATCTTCTATCCCTTTGATGGCCTGCACTTCTGCAATTATATTTTTGTCATGGGGAGCAACCAATTGTCCGCCATCGTTCCAATAAACTTTGTAGCCATTATATTCTTTGGGATTGTGGGAAGCAGTAACTACAACACCCGTATGACAGCCAAAATGCCTGATAGCAAAAGACAACTGAGGCGTTGGGCGCAACTCTTCAAACAGATAAACCATAAAACCGTTAGCCGAAAATATTTCTGCTGTTTTGCGGGCAAACAAAGCGCTATTGTTACGCGAGTCATAAGCAATGGCAGCTTTCAACAACTCACCGGGATATGTTTTTTTCAGGTAATTGCACAAGCCTTGTGTAGCCATTGCAACGGTATATATATTCATGCGGTTGGTGCCAACTCCCATAATACCGCGCAAGCCACCTGTTCCGAATTCTAAATCACGATAAAAACATTCGTCAAGTTCTTTCGGATCGCTGTCTATCAGTTGTTGAACACGATTGCGCGTTTCCTCGTCATAGCCTGCTTCCAGCCATTGTTTTGCTTTTGAAATAATCTGCTCGTTAACCATAGTAGTTTGAATATGCGGCAAAAGTAAAATATATCACAGATTTTTATTGAAAACCTTATCTTCGCTGCCCTTAAAGTTTTAAAACAAAATAATCATGAAAAAAATTGTTCTTATTGCATCGTTGTTTTTTATCTACAATGCATCGTTTTCACAAACCAGCGAAAGCGCTGAAGCAGAAAAAAATCTTGCTAAAGCAACTGAAAACCTTAAAGCAAAAAAATACCAGGATGCCCTTGTATCCATTGCAAAAGCAAAAGAAGAAACCGTTAAGCTTTTCACTAATCAATTAGTGGTAGCCATGCCAAAAACTATTGAAGGCTGGAACCAAAATCCACCTTCAGAGCGTGGGTCCGGAATGCCAATGCCTATGATGGGACAAGGCGAAGTAAGTTCTACGCGCACCTACAGCAATCCGTCTCTGAAAAAGCCTGAACCTGCTGCTAATGCAGCAGCTGGTGCTGCACCAACAGGTGCTGCACCAGCTGCAGGAATGATGCCTCCTGCGCAAATGGCGGGAATGCCGGGTGGTTTTAGCGACCCTTCCATAACCGTTACCATTACCAATAATACAATGTGGGCAAACGAAGTAGCTTCGGCACACGCCAATGCTGCAAGTGAAAGTCCGATGCCGGGTTATGCAATGCCGGGAATGGAAGGACAAAAATCTTCGCCAATAAAAATTGCTGAATACCGCGCGCTTGAAAAATTTGACACCAACCGCAAAAACGGAAGTGTTACCGTTATTGCCGGTGCAGGTGTTATTAAAGTAGAAGGTAATAATATTGAGAGTAAGGACATTTTGGTAAAACTTGCCAACGCCATTGATTACAAAGTGGTGAAATCTGTTTTAGGAGAATAAAGACAATTTTACATTAGACAATAGAAAATTATTAGTCTGAAAAATGGCCTCAATATATTTCACCGAAGAACACGAACTTTTCCGCCAGAGCGTGCGCCAGTTTATAGAAACGGAAGTAGTGCCACGCGCTAATGAGTGGGAAGAAAAACAACAGATTGATAAAGCGATCTGGAAACGGATGGGTGATCTGGGGTTTCTGGGAATTAATTTTCCGGAAGAATACGGAGGAACAAATGCTGACTTTTTTAACACCGTAGTTCTGCTGGAAGAAACTGCACGCAGCACCATGGGAGGCTTTGCAGCTGCACACGGTGTGCATCAATACATGGCTACCGCGCATTTGCTGAAAGCCGGTAGCGCAGAATTAAAGAAAAAATATTTACCAAAAGCCGTAAGCGGTGAAGCTTGGG
Organism: Chitinophaga pinensis; assembly: GCA_945861685.1. Lineage (GTDB taxonomy): Bacteria > Bacteroidota > Bacteroidia > SXHM01 > SXHM01 > SXHM01. The sequence continues at coordinate 3,934 of CAMAVO010000091.1, forward strand.
GCTCATTGGCTATCTCTGAACCCAATGCAGGTTCAGATGTGGCGGCTATAAAAACTACAGCCGTGCGTGTGGGTGATGAATACATCATCAACGGTTCCAAAACATTTATCACCAACGGATATTATGGCGACTTTGTAACGCTAGCCTGCAAAACTGCTCCCGAACAGGGAATGAGCGGTATCAGCCTGCTAATGGTTGACCAGAATATTCCGGGCTTTAAAACAAACAAACTTAAAAAGATGGGCTGGCACAGTAGTGATACTGCCGAACTGTTTTTTGATAATGTGCGTGTACCAGCAAGCAACCTGATAGGCGAAGAAAACAAAGGCTTCTATTACATCATGGAGAGCTTTCAGTTGGAGCGTTTGGTAGCAGGAATTGGTGGTGTTGCAGGCGCACAACATTGTCTGGAAATAACTTTAAAATACATTGCCGAGCGCGAAGCATTTGGAAGACCGATTAAAAAATTCCAGGTGCTGCGCCACAAATTAGTGGACCTTGCTACGGAGATAGAAGCTGCACGCCAACTGGTTTATCAGGCGGCATGGCTTTTCAGCAAAGGCGAAATGGCTGTTAAAGAATGCAGCATGATAAAACTGCTGGCCACCGAGCTGGGCAAAAAAGTGGCGGACGAATGTCTGCAATGTTTTGGCGGCTATGGCTACATGGAAGAATATACCATTGCACGCATGTATCGCGATGCACGGGTGGGAACCATTGTTGGCGGCACTTCGGAAATAATGAAAGAAATTCTTGCCAAAATTGTGATTGATGATGTGCAGTATAAATCGGCTTACGGGAATAAGAGCCAAGATTCAAGAGCCAAGATTCAAGAACAACAAACTACACAAACTACAAACAATTCAAACACTTTAAACAACTCAAACAATTCCAATAACAATCAAAAATCAAACAACATGGAGAAAGCATCAGAAATTATTAAATCATTACCTGAACGTTTTAAAGCCGACAAAGCGGTGGGTGTAAATACCCGTTTCCACTTCGAAATTGAAGGAGAAACCGGAGGTCATTTTACGGCTATTGTAGTAGATGGCGTTTGCACCGTTGAAGACGGACTGAACGGTGAAGCTAAATGCATAGTTCGCGCAAAAGCAGTGGACTACGAAGATGTAGAACTTGGCCGCACCAACCCGCAAATGGCGGTGATGATGGGAAAAATTAAAATCTCAAACCTTGGTGAGATGATGGGGTTTGTAAATTATTTTACGCGTTTAACAGAGAAATAAATCAGGATTGCCCGACTGTAAATATAAGAAGCCCCGCAGTACTGCGGGGCTTCTTATTTCTTAAAACTCCGCCCTTATTTTCTCAGCAGTAGCCTTCAACTCCTCAGCCGCAAGTTGCAGTTTGGGGCGCGAGAAATTAATATCACTCACATGCCTGAGCGGAATAAGATGCACGTGTGCATGTGGCACCTCCAAACCAATAACGGCAACACCTATGCGCTGGCAGGGTATGGCTTTTTCAACAGCTGCAGCTACTTTTTTTGCGAACAGCATAAGGCCGGCATACAACTCATCATCCATATCAAAAATATAATCCACTTCCTTTTTAGGAATAACCAATGTATGCCCAACTGCAAGAGGGTTTATATCAAGAAAGGCGAGATAGTCAGCCGTTTCTGCTATTTTGTAACAGGGTATTTCGCCTGCAACTATACGTGAAAAAATGCTGGACATTATCTTGAAATTTCTAATATTTCAAATTCCATAATACCGGAAGGAACTTTTATCTCCGCTTTATCTCCAACACTTTTTCCAAGCAAGCCTTTTGATATGGGAGAATCAATAGATATTTTTCCTGATTTAAGGTCAGCTTCGTTTTCCGGAACAAGTGTATACGTTACGATGCTTCCTGTTTTGCCATTCTTCATCTTTACTTTTGAAAGAATAAGCACTTTAGAATTATCTAATTTAGATTCATCAATTAACTTGGCATGACGAACCACATCCTCCAGTTTTGAAATTCTCAATTCCAGCAAACCTTGTGCTTCTTTAGCAGCATCGTATTCTGCGTTCTCAGATAAATCTCCTTTATCCCGCGCTTCGGCAATTTGCTTTGAAATACTCGGGCGCTCAACCGAAACAAGTTGGTTTAATTCCACTTTCAACTTATCTAATCCTTCCTGAGTAAAATAATTTCCTGTTGACATGGTAACGTATTTAGTGATGGTGATTAAAAAACAAAGAATCCCGCTTTACGGGATTCTTTGATACAAATATAGAAATATTATTTACAGTGCTATGCGAACACCTATGCTGTGATTACCCTGAAAAGGATTTGAAGCTGTCCATGAATAATCAACAGCAAACGAGCCTTTCTTTTCTTTTCCAAAAGGCATTTCAAGTGTTGCACCTGCACATGGGCCCGTGAAAGCTGTAGTGCTGGTTTCTGCGTTGCCCTGACCTTTTTCATATACATAACCACCACGCAATGCAAGGTATTGCTTGAAACCATATTCTAAACCTCCGCGAAACTGATCTTTAGAAAAAGAGTTGGATGTAAATGTTCCTGCAAAACTTATACGGTGTGCTTCTGCCATGCGCCAGTGATAAGTAATACCAATATTCAGCAACGAAGGCATTTCAAATTTAGCTGAACGTTGTTCCAATGTTAAACTCGTTCCTGTTGATGAAACCAATCCACGCACCGAAAATCCATCACCTGAAAAACTCATAGGAGGACCAACATTACGCAATGCAATACCAAAAGCAAGATTGTCTTTAGTAAGCGGATTATCTTTTTTACCCAAACGTGTTACATATTGAATACCGGCATCAAAAGCAAAACCCTGAGCAGTTGCGTTTGCAATTGACTGAGAAATAACTTTAACCGAAATACCACCGTGAATACTGTTTGAAAATGTTTTTGCATACGACAAACCAATGTTCATGTAACGCGGTGAAAAGAAACTACCTGTTCCTTCGGGCTGGTCAACTGTAGTAACAGAAATATCACCAAAACCCATTGACATAATTCCTAAACCAAGTACACCGGCTTCACCTATTTTTTGGGTTAAACCAAATGAATTGATGCTTGTTCCGCTTCCCACCAACCAACGAGTGTGTGCAAACATCACTTCTGTTCTTTTGGTAAACGAAACTCCGGCAACGTTCATATACATAGCTTCCAAACCTTGCATAGAAGCTGAGTTAGCTCCACCCCAACCCGAACTACGTGCCCAGGGATTGATGAGTAACTCAGTTGCACCTGCCTGCCCGGCACGGTCTTCGTTTCCTGCATACAGTGTGGCTGAGCCTAAAAGCATTACTGCTGAAAGAGCCGCTGCACCAAATACTTTGAATTTATTTCTCATAGCGAATAGATATGTTTCTTCTTTTATTTTCTTAATAAATTAGAATGAGTCAAGATCGACAGGGCGCAATGCTCCGAAGAATTTAATCACCTTCTCTCCCACTCCGTCAACATTTACATGAATAAGGTAAACACCTCCCGCAATTGGAATTCCTGTAGTGTTTTTTAAGTCCCAATCAATGGAAGTTTTTGGTTCATCTTTTTTGAATTGTCTGATGAGTGTACCATTAACTGTATAAATTGACACTACACATTTTTGCGGCAGATTTGTAATTTTAACTGTGGTCTGCAGCTGGTTGGCCTCATAACCTGAATATGCATAATACGGATTAGGAACTACATTGATTAAGTCCAGCGCATCTGTTGCAGCTGTCAAATCATCATTCACGGTAAACAGATCGCCTGTGCTGAATGTGTACATCGGCAGATTTCCGTTTTGCGGATTTCCTGATTCCCATGTTGCATTGTTAAATCCTTTTCTGTAAGGGCGAGTTACACGTATTTTGTAAGTAATATCAGTAGCAAGCAATGCTTTATTATCTACCCCCAGCGGCATGTTTACCCACATCACATCCTTGTAAACATTACGTTTATCAATATCACTTGGTGTATAGTTATTACTGCTCAAACGCTGGTAAATCCATGCACCTTCATCATATGAAGGAGAATCATTTCCTGTATCCCCATTGTGTCCCATGATGTAGATATAATGTCCGCCACCAAAATAAGTGTTAAGGAAATCTCTTGTGTGAGATGTTGGATTCCATATCATATCTGTTCCTCTGTCCTGAGCAAGGAAAGAGTTTTCGCCAAACATGATATTTAATCGTTCGCCTGTTTCAATATTTACGGCATAACCCGGAAACCATCCCATACCCAATGTTCCTGACCCGTCAGGATTTCCATCCTGATCTACCGAAGGACTTTGTCTCAAATCCATTTTACGTGCACCGGCTATTGTAGGAAGTCCATCATCTGCAACTTCAATAACAGGACAACGAGTCCATTTTGTTTTGTCGGCAGTGAGAACAACATCAACGCTATGAAGATTATTCAAACTATTTAACACCTTAAATTTCTTCCAGGTTGGTGATGCAAAACCATCTTCGTGTGAAGCCAATTTATAGGGTGCCCATGTTCCACCTAATACTTGCTCATAGGTTTGACCGGCATCTCCGTAGTCATTATTCTCCGGATTTGCATCATCTGAAGTACTTCCTGAACGTATCCAGTTTAAAGCGCTGGCACCGTCAGCATCTGTTACTGAACTCAGCCAGATTTCTCTGTTGTTGGCAAATGCTACCGAAGATTCGATGTATTCACTTCCGTTAGCTTCATCATCGTCCGGCTCAAGAGCCTGCTTAACTGTTAACGACATTCCCCAATCAGAAATAAGTTGTTCATTGTCGTTTGCTATTGTTGATGTTGCAAAGAATTCTTCACCACTATCATCATTTTTCAATGACCAATATGCATCATCCAATGTTCCGCCTGTTGTATCCAACATTTTGAAAGTAAAGTTTGCATTCGGAACATTCAAAGGATTGTAAATTTTAATATCCACAGGTCCTCTTCCATTTTGGTAAACAGGGTTTTCTGCTCTGCCATTTGCAAGAATTTCGGCAACGGTTTCAGTAGTAAAATCAGCTGCGTTTCCGCCATTTCCTGTTCCTTCAATTCTTTTCAGTTTTGGTCCTGTTCCATAAACTGAGTTAAGAATTGTTCCACCATCTTCGGGTGAATTAATATGAGGAATTCCGGTGTTTACTTTAATAGCACCTGTTACGCCTTTACGACCTGCTTTGTATGGTTTTTTCTGACCATCTAATTGCAAGGGGTCGCTTTGGTCATAATCTTTGTAATTATTATAAGCGTAGGCAATAGCAATGTAGTAGTATTTTTTATGATTTACCAAACGTCTGTCGCCTGCTGCAAATTCGTCATTCAAAATCTGGAACGTGTGACGGATACCTTTGTTTTCACCGTTTACTTCTTCCGTAGGAATATTAGCACTCAGGTCATCAGAAAATTCAAAGTTTACCAACTGTGCAATAGGATTTCCTAGTGTATCGGCATTTTCAACATCGCATTGCGCCACTAAACGTGCTTTATCAGGATCTTTCAAATCAGCCACACTAACGGTTGCATCTAATACCTGAAAAATCTGGTAACCTTCAAATCTGAATATTGAATCATAACTTTCTCCCGGAGGGCTGATGATGAAAGGGTCAATTTCTTCGTATCCTTCGTTGTAGTTATTTGAAGTTGATCTGTTAGAAATTGCTAAAATCAATTCTCTGTCCAATTCAATAATTGATACATCCGGAGCATCAGGTCCGTTCAAAACTTTAAAGCAGTTTAAGAACAATGCCTGTGCTTTATCATCTGCCAATCTTAGTTTTTCAACGGAAGCAAAAGCTCCACCGGAAGTTGCACGAGCCCAAACTGCTCCAACTGTAATATCGTTAACAGCTCCAGCTTCAAGTGTGAAAGGTCCTGCTGATTGCATAAATCGTCTGTCATAAGGAACGTTTCCAGCAGTTTCTTCTGTCCAGGAAGCCTGCACGGTTCCATTTGTTCCCCAACCTAATGGGTCAGTATCACCCGGGAACATAAATTGTGCAGGAACACTTGAATTTCCTCCGCCTGAAGGATGTCCGCTTCCACCATAGCACATTACAGTATTATCTAACCAGATACCACGCAGATAATTATAGTGATCAGTTCCTGTTGAAGGATCTGTTTGAGCAGGATTACCACCACCACCTGAGTTGTTGTGAAAAATAAACCGTCTCATTCCAAAACGCTCGTTATCAATAACACCATCACCATATCCCAAGCCATTCAATGCTTCGTTTGGTCCAATTCCTTTAGCATTATCAATACCATCGTCATCCTGATAAGGGCCTTCAAAAAAGTCAATACCAACTGCAGGCGGGTTAGCTCCATATTGCTGTGGCCCTCCTGAACCATCTACCGCAAGTCCATTATAGCAATACCCTAATCCACGAGCTACATCACAACCTACAAAGTCATCAGTAGCAAAACCTAAATCCGGATCAACCCATTGTGCAAAATAGGTGTTGGTTAGTGTAAATGAACCACGGTTAATCAACTCGTAGTTGTAAAAGGTCATATTATTAATCTCATCGTTGGTAGCAAAAGCAAATGCCTGTGAACGGATTTCCATTCCAATTGCATCAGCACCTGTTTCGGTGTGGATATTTCCTTTATCATTAAAAACCCACCACAACGTTTCATCACCAAACAAACGAATATCACGTGTTGTGCGGCAGTCAACATCTCCGGTTAAATCGTATTTAGGATAATCACCACCTGTTTCAGGGTTATAGTCACCGCTTCCGTCAGAATCATAAAACGGAGCTAAGTAATAATCCTGACCAAGCGTTACATCACCATGTGCAGGCCAGTTTAAAATAGAAGCCGGAATAGTATAGCCGGGAAACAATTCTGCCTGCAGAGCCGGGTCGCTCATTAAGCTATACCAACCCACAAACTCATCCACCTCTGCGCGTGTAATTTTAAAAAACTTGTCATATTTTGCACAAACATCAGCTTCAATAGAGGCAGCGCCATCGGTAGTAAGCGGACCTGGCCAAAAATCGTTACCCACCTGACGAAAACGAATAGCTGCTACTTTTAACTGACTGTTTACGTCAACACCACCCATCCAAAGTGAGCCGGTATAAAGCGAGTGCTTACCTGAACCTTTCGGAACTTCGTAACGAGCGTTTCCAATCAAATCCCACCATTTATCAGCACCTGCATAAATAACAGTTTTTACGTTATTGATAGCCAACTCTAATCCTGATGAAGGAGGAACACATCCTGCAGAAACAGATTGCGGTGAGCTGGTTTTACCGCTGTTATCATTTACACCATGTGTTTTATCAGCAAAGGCATTACTGAACAAAAACATAAACGCTATCCCGATAGCTATCGGAACTGCATTAATAACGGTTGGATTTGCTTTTTTAATCATTGTAGTACTATTTATTTTTCTATATTATGTCTTCTGTTTTATGTAATCAGAAGCTAAACATTAGTCCTAATCTTATTCTGCGTGGTTGACTGTAATTATCAGGATTGTTAATGGCTATTGCATATAAATCGCGGAAACTCTGTTCGTCATTTTGCGAAGCAATATTATTCTGGAACTGAGCTGCGGCAAGATATCCATCATCATTAGGGTTTCCTGTTTTACGATAAACGCTTATGATATTTTTGGTGTTAA
>CAMAVO010000092.1 GCA_945861685.1 Chitinophaga pinensis
GAATGGTTCCTATCTGAAATTCATATTTGTTTATATCCGGAGAACCTTTTCCCTGAACAGTTCCTACATCCACCCATTTGTTCCAACGGAATTGTTCAACAGTATAAGGTAGGCTTCCTGTTTCGTTTTTAGTATTGAAAATCAGGACACCTTCTTTACTTACTGCTAATGCATCAATATCAAATGTAGCCATTGGTTTCAGAACTTCAGCATTCAACACTTTTGGTTTGCAGTCATCTTTATATTTAATTTTCACTTCTACTTTTGAACCTAAAGCCAGTTGAAAAAACGAAAAATCAATTTCAAATGCGCTTGAGTTTATCTCGTCTGTAGTGGTTTGGTCATTAATGGTTACTTCATACACACAAAAACCGACACCAGAACTGGCAAAAGGATTTTGTACATAAATATTTTTGCCCTGGTAATTTCCTTCGAGTACAATTACTCCGGCTGAAGCGGATAATACTGAAAGAGCAAGAACGGTTAACAGAGAATAGACTTTGTTCATGGTATTAAATTGTTCTGTTTGTTTTTATGTTAAAGCAACGCAAATATACTAAAGTCCTTAAATTATTCAATAATTTCTGACAAACAACCATAAGATAACAGTTGAACGATAGAATATATTTAATCTCAGAAGCAGGTGTTTTACCTTAAATCCCTGAAAAAGTTATGAAATAGGGTGAGTTTTTTTCAGTTCTGCCAGAAACGATTGAAAATGAGTTAAAAGAGCTTTTGTAATAATTCCTCATCCACCAGATTGGGCAGGGTTACTTTCAGTCCTTTACTTTTTTTCATTTCCCGCTCAATAGCAAACATCGCTTCTTTGTTTCTTGCCCAGCTTCTGCGGGCAATTCCGTTGTTTACATCCCAGAATAACATGCTTTTTAAACGCCTTTCAGCATCTTTTGAGCCGTCTAAAACCAATCCAAAACCACCGTTTATCACCTCACCCCAGCCAACTCCGCCCCCGTTATGCAGTGAAATCCATGTGGCTCCCCTGAAAGCATCGCCCACAAAATTCTGTACTGCCATATCAGCAGTAAATTGTGAGCCGTCATAAATATTAGAAGTCTCACGGAAAGGCGAATCTGTTCCTGAAACATCGTGATGGTCGCGCCCCAACACAACAGGTGCCGAAATCTTTTTCTGTTTGATGGCTTTATTAAAGGCCCCGGCAATTTTTATTCTGCCTTCTGCATCGGCATAAAGTATTCGCGCCTGAGAACCAACAACCAGTTTATTTTTCTGTGCTTCTTTTATCCAATGAATGTTATCGGAAAGTTGTTGTTTGATTTCTTTCGGAGCGGTTTTGTAAATTTTTTCTAAAACTGTTGTCGCTATTTTGTCGGTTTTTTCCAGATCTTTTGGATTAGCTGAAGTGCATACCCAACGGAAAGGACCGAAACCATAATCAAAACACATGGGACCCATAATATCCTGCACGTAGGAAGGATATTTGAACTTACCATCCGGGTTTAAAATATCTGCACCTGCACGACTTGCTTCCAGCAAAAATGCATTTCCATAATCAAAGAAGTACATTCCATTTTTCACCATTTTATTTACTGCATTTACATGACGAACCAATGACTTCTGAACTTCCTTTTTAAATTGTTCAGATTTTTCAGCCATCATTTTATTAGCATTTTCAAACGAAAGTCCGGCAGGATAATATCCACCTGAATATGGGTTGTGCAATGAAGTTTGGTCAGAACCGATTTCAACGTTCACTTTTTTTTCTGCAAACTTTTCCCATAATTCAACAATGTTCCCTTTGTATGCAAGTGAAACCGATTGTTTTTTCTTTCGCGCAGTTTCAATTCGCGAAATCAGTTTGTTCAAATCATTGTAAACTTCATCTACCCAACCCTGCGAGTGGCGTGTGTGAATGGCTTTAGGATTTACTTCTGCAATTACAGCAATTGCTCCTGCAATAACAGCGGCTTTGGGTTGTGCACCGCTCATTCCACCTAAACCAGAAGACACGAAAACTTTTCCGGCAAGTTCCGTTTTCCCTTTGCTGATTTTTCTACCTGCATTTAAAATTGTAATCGCTGTGCCGTGTACAATGCCTTGCGGACCGATATACATAAACGAACCGGCAGTCATTTGTCCGTATTGTGTTACACCAAGTGCATTATACTTTTCCAAGTCATCGGGTTTGCTGTAATTAGAAATCATCATGCCGTTGGTAACAACAACACGAGGCGCATCTTTATGCGATGGAAATAACCCAAGCGGATGACCGGAATAAATCACCAGTGTTTGCTCGTCTGTCATTTCCGCTAGATATTTCATAGTCAGTAAATACTGCGCCCAGTTTTGAAATACAGCACCGTTACCGCCATATGTAATCAATTCATGCGGATGTTGCGCTACTGCATAATCTAAGTTGTTGCTAAGCATGTGCATGATTGCACCCGCCTGTTTTGATTTAAAAGGATATTGAGAAAGTGGTCTCGCAAAAATTTTGTAATCAGGACGAAAGCGATACATATAAATCCGTCCGTATTTTTTCAGTTCATCAGCAAATTCTTTTGCAAGAACAGCATGAAATTTTTTTGCGAAATAACGCAAGGCATTTCTTACCGCCAGTTTCTTTTCTTCCGCAGAAAGAATGTCTTTGCGTTTGGGCGCATGGTTCAGAGATGTATCGTAAGGTTTATTAGCAGGAAGTTTTTCGGGAATTCCCTGTAAAATAGTTTTCTTAAAATCTTTTGCGTTCATTCTTTTTTCTCTTTATCAAATTTTCCTGTTTTCGGATTATAATTATAGGGACAGTGCCTGCATCCGCTCTTACAACAATAACCGCGTTTCAGGTGATATTTTTCTGTGAAAATAATATAGCCTTCCGGTGAGTAATAAAAATCTTCGGGGTCAAGTTCTTTTTTAAAAGAATAATCATCTGACATGACTGCAAAGTAAAACAATTAAAGCATTTTTACAGTCCTGATTCTTTATGTTTCCCGAAACAAAAAATATCCCGCTCCAAAAAATTGAAGCTGCTTTTTTGAAAGAAAAAGAAATCAGTCTTTATGTGTTAAGACTTGATTTAGTTCACCCTCATATCAGCGGCAACAAGTGGTTTAAACTGAGATACAATCTGGAAGAAGCACGAAAACAAGGGAAGAAAACGCTCGTAACTTTTGGCGGAGCCTATTCCAATCACATTATTGCAACAGCAGCAGCCGGAAAAGAATTTGGTTTTAAAACGATAGGAATAATCAGAGGAGAGGAATTAAATGAAAATGATAACTCCGTTTTGCAGTTTGCAAAATATTGTGGGATGGAATTGCGGTTTGTGTCAAGAGAAGAATATCGTAAAAAGGAGTTCAATATTAAGGATGAATATTATCTGATTCCAGAAGGCGGAACAAATGATTTGGCAGTAAAGGGATGCTCTGAAATTATTTCATTGATTGATATTCCGTTTGATTATATCTCTTGCGCAGTTGGCACAGGCGGAACCATTGCAGGAATTATTTCATCGTTGAATGAGAATCAAAAAGCAATTGGTTTTCCGGTTTTGAAAGGAGGGGAGTTTTTGACAAATGAAATTGAAAAGTTAGTGCCATCAAAAACAAATTTTGAATTACAAACGGAATATCATTTCGGAGGCTATGCAAAAAAGAATGAAGAACTTCTCAACTTTATTTTTGATTTTAAATCAAACCACAATAATCAACTTGATTTTGTTTACACCGGAAAAATGATGTTCGGAATTTTTGACTTGATTAAGAAAAATTATTTCCCTAAAGATGCAACTATTGTTGCTGTGCACACAGGCGGTTTATTTCAGTTCGCAGATAGCGAGCCAGGCCATTAAACCCATTCCTGTTTTCAGCGCTTCTTCATCAATATCAAATGTTGAAGTATGCACTCCGCTGGTGATACCTAGTTTTTTATTTCCTGTTCCGAGGCGGTAGAAACAAGCAGGAATGTGTTGCGAATAAAAAGCAAAATCTTCTGCGGTCATTCGCAAGTCAAGCAATTCTACATTTTCTTCTCCTAAAAATTCTTTTGCGTTTGCAATTGCATTTTTGGTCAGCGTTTCGTCATTCACTAAAAAAGGATAGCCCTTCATAATGTTGAATTCTCCACTTCCTCCGTTTTCCACAAAAACTTTTGCAGCAATATCTTTCATTTTTTCGTGTGCCTCTTCCCGCCATTTCTCGTCCATCGTGCGAAAAGTTCCTTCAATCTTCACTTCATCAGGAATTACATTGGTAGCACCCATTCCTGTGATTTTACCAAAAGCAAGAACAGTTGGAATATTAGGAATGGTTCGAGTTTTCTCATCCATGAATTCAGATTGTAGCGCAACCAAAACTTTTGAAGCAATCAGTAATGGATTAACATAATTTGCAGGCATGGCCGCGTGCCCGCCTTTGCCTTTAACGGTGATGTAAATTTCATCTGTGGATGCCATATACATTCCCGGACGGAAACCCACTTTACCTGTTTCCATACTTGGAAAAACATGCTGTGCAAAAATGCTTTCCGGTTTTGGATTCTGAAGCACACCCGAATTAATCATAAGTGATGCGCCACCCGGAAGTTTTTCTTCTCCCGGTTGAAAAATAAGCTTCACCGTTCCTTCAAATTCGTTCTTCAATTCGTTCAGGATTTTTGCAGCGCCCAGTAATGAAGAGGTATGCACATCATGTCCGCAGGCATGCATCACGCCAATGTTCTTAGAAATGTATTCTTTGTTATTTTCTTCTTTTATAGGCAATGCATCTAAATCTGCACGCAGCGCAATTGTTTTTTTTGTAGAATTTTTTCCTTCAATCAGTGCAACAATTCCCGTTTTTACAATTCCGTTTTTATAAGGAATCCCCCATTCATCTAATTTGGAACAGACAAAAGCAGAGGTGTTGTATTCTTCAAAAGATAACTCAGGGTTGGCGTGCAAGTGTCTGCGAAGCGCGACAACTTCACTGAAATATTTATCGGAAAGTGATTTAATTTTTTCTTTCACCGGATTATTTTCCGAACAAAAATTTCAATGCAACAAGAATCATAAAAACTGCAAAAACCTTTTTTACAATATTTTGGTCGATACCAATTGCAATTTTTGAACCTAGAAAGGCCCCCAAAATAAATGCAATGCCTATTACAAACGCTGCATGAAAGCTGATGTGTCCGGCTTTGTAATAATTCATCACCGCTAACACTCCAACGGGTAGCATCAGAAGTGCCAGACTTGTTCCCTGTGCAGTATGTTGCGAAAATCCGAGAAATATAATCAAGCCCGGAACAATAATTATTCCTCCACCAACACCTACAAATCCACTAAGTAAACCGGCACACAAGCCGATTGTAAGCAATATCAGAACAGTATTTACGTCCATAGTTTTGAATGATAAATTTTTTTCGTTCAGTTTTTTCATCTTAAAAATCCAAGCTCAGTGAAACATATAATAACGGTTTCAATACTCTGCCATCTTCTATTCCCCAGGCATAATCTGCGCGGATAAAATAGCCGAGAATTCGGCTGCGCACTCCAAATCCATAACCGCCAACAATGGGCTCTTTACTGTTTTTAATTTTGATGGTAATGTTTCCTGATTGAATGGTTTGTGTGTTCAAAAAATTGTCTTCAGAATACGGAGAAGGACCAGTCCATGCAGTTCCAATATCGCCAAAAGCAACCACCTGAAAATTGGTAAGAAAATCAGATTTTAACGGGCGGTTCATAATGTATTTGAAAAGCGGAACTCTCAACTCACTGTTGAATAAAGCAAAGCTGTTTCCATTTCTCGCATTCTGATAAAAACCGCGCATATTGGTGGCTACAGTCTGGTATTGATAATTCTGCGTGTAATCAATAGCTGTTGAGTTATCAAATTTTGGAACAAACCAGTTGTCAACTCCCCCAAGGTAGTAAATCAGTTTCTCCGTTCCGAAAGAAGTGCTTGCTGCAAAACGGTTTGCCCAAATCAAATCACGATGAATTTTTTTATAATGGCGAATATCCAGTCCTATTACAAAAAAGCGCGCAGCTTTCTTATCAACATGCTGATAATATTCTCCAAAAATTTTGTAGCGCCAGCCGTTGTATAAATTCAATCCGCGGTTTACGGTGTTATCAAAAACATATTCCATTTTCAAACCACCCAAATAATTATTACGGTTTTTCTCTTGCAGATTGCTAAGATCTGTGCTAAGGTTTACTTCCTGGTCTGTCCGTCCAATTAGGCTTCCGCGCAATGAAGCCACTTCGCTAAAAGGATATTTAAGAGAATAAGTGAGCGTGTGGGTGTGAACTTTGATTGCTGATACTTCCACAATATTTAAAAAGCTCTGACGGTGAAAAACAACCTGCTGGTCAACACGGTGTTTAAAATTCTGGTAGCTCAAAAAATACTCGTTGCTGTTCAGATTTCCTGCAAAGCGGAAGCCGCCAACAATTTTATAATCTTCCATCACATCACTAATTCCGATTTTGAAAAGTCCATTGATGCCAGGGTTGAAAAACACTGCGCCACCACCCGTAAATTTCTGATAAGATGAATTAATGAAGTTGTTGTTAAGCTGCGTAACAACATAATCTGTGTAAAATGCCACATCGTAATTTCTCAATTTAGGAAGTGTGAATTCTTTTTCTTTGTCTGGCAAAACCTCTTTCCCGTTTTCGAACTGTCGCACTTTTGTTTCCCCATTTGCGGCAATGTTTGTTTCGGTTTGTCTTACCTGTTTATCTTGTTTGTCGTTACGATTTTCGCCTTCAAACGTGTAGTTGTTGATGTCAATTTTCCCGGGAGGTGTTGCTTGTTCTTCTTGCTTTGGAACAGAAATCAGGGCATTTCTCGATCGTGGAATTCCATTGGCAGCATTGACATTTTCTTCTTCCTGTTTGTTTGATTTTTGTTCGGTGCGGAATTGAGAATCCTTCAGCTCAATGTTTTTATTTGCACTTTCTGCAAGCACCGAACGCTGATACATGTAATACTTCCCTTCGTTGAAAATTATCTCTGAAACTTTACCTGATTTTGGCTGAACATCTTGTTGGATAATGTTGCGAGGATAGTTTGTTACAGGAAATGAGGTTGCGATATAACTATAGTGGGCGATGGTGTCCACATAGCTTATAATGCTGTCCATTTTTGCCAGAAAACGGTTATTCACACCATTTGCATCGCTGAGGTAAGCAATGTGTGCGCTATCAAATTGAGCTGGCTGAGTTTCATTGATATTTGCAGTATGCGTAATGCGCTTTAAAAGCTGTGATTTGGTTTTGTAGTTGTAAACGTAAATATCTGTTGAAGCATCTTTTGGCAACATGCTGCTTTCATTCAGTTTAATAGTATCGTTATTTCTGTTGGAAGCAAAAACAACTTCGCGTGATTTATTGATGAAGCGAGGATTCAAATCATCCCAGACATCTTTCGTTACCTGATGATAAGTATTAGCAGCAAGGTTGTAAACAAAAATATCACTTTGCCCGAACTGCACGGCTGACATGGCTAATTCTTTTCCGTCATCGGAATAAGAGAAGTCAAGTATTTTTTCAAAGTTGAAAAGCGGACGTTTGGTTTTTTTCTTCGTTTGAAGATTATAAAGCGTGAGCATAATTTTTCCACGGTGTTCCGTAATCATCGAGAATAATTGTGATGAAGGATGCCATGCCAAAAGTGGAATTGAATAATCTGTTTTCTGTTCCAGCTTATGCCCGATGCGGATAATTTTCTTCTTTTTTCCGGTCTGAGTATTCTGCATCCACACACGGTATTTCCCCCATTCGTTTCCTGCAAAAATATTGTAGCGCCCGTCAGGGCTTGCTTTCAATTGTGAGTACACCATATTTGGCTTGGACTTCTTCAATAAAGGATCTTCTTTAGGCAGAGAAAGATTCTTGCTTCGTTCGTAATATAATTTATCATAATAGGCAACCCATTCATACGTTAGATTTTTCAGTGAAACGCCCAATACAAAAAGAAAACCGCTGTCAATATTTCGGCTTATTTTAGTCATGTAGAGAATGTTGGAGATTACTTGTTTGCCATACGTTTCGGAAACATAGCGCCAGATAGAATGCCCCGCGTAACGAGCATCATCACCTGTAAGACGATTGAATTTCTCATATTTCTTGCTAAGAATTCCGTCTTTTACATGGTTCTCAATTTCTGCATCCCAATCGTTTGACATGTAGGAAATCAAACCTTGTGTGTACCACTCAGGAAGGTTGAGCAGCGTTGAATTGCGCACCACATCTTTGATGTTCCCGCCATACATCATCTGGTCAAGCATCACTTTGGTAATACCGGCTTTTATTTGTCGTTCAAGATCGCGGTGGTCGCCATTGAAATACAGCACCACTTTGGTTCCTACAATAAAAGTTACTCCACCAACATTATACTGTTGATCCGTTTCTAATCCGATATTGCTTTCTTTTAAATCAGAAAACTTGTTGAAGATGATGAACTGAATTCTGTCGTCAAGTGTGTAATCAAAAACCTTTTCAATCTCACCGATTTGTTTGGTGGCGTAGCGAGCGGTGTAATTGCTCAGTTCTTTTCCGCCTAAATAAAAGTAAGTATCAAACTTTTCAAAACGGTAAAAAGACCAAAAGCGGTCTTTCATATTTTTGTATTGCACACGGTTTTTGCCGAAGGGCATTTG
Organism: Chitinophaga pinensis; assembly: GCA_945861685.1. Lineage (GTDB taxonomy): Bacteria > Bacteroidota > Bacteroidia > SXHM01 > SXHM01 > SXHM01. Next base: position 8,629 of record CAMAVO010000092.1, read on the forward strand.
CAAGCCGTTATAGAATTGAGCGTCAGCAATTCCTGCAACCAGAACCAAACAACAAATAATACTAAATCTGAAACCTCGCATCAACACAATTTTCAAAAAAGAAATTAAAGGTAATACTTTATGAGGAAATAACGTGGAGCAGCGCGGTATATTTCCTACATCACCGGATAAAACGCATCTTCAATATGTCTTACCGTATTTTGATATTGATTTTTTACAATCGAAATAATATCAAATCGAACATCCACATCTAGGTTCTTATGAACCACATACGCATTTGCAGCTTTTATAAGGTTTTGCTGCTGTTTTTTTGAAACAAATTCTTCGGGTTCGCCCATGCTGGAATAGCTTCGGGTTTTTACTTCAGCCACAACCAACAATTTTTCTTTTTTCGCAACAATATCCATCTCGTGCCCGCCAAAGCGAATATTCCTGCCAAGAATTTCAAAGCCCTTGCTTTTCAGCAGTTTTTCAGCTTCATCTTCGCCCTGTTTCCCGAATTCGTGATTTTCTGCCATGAAACAAAAATAGAAATTTATAAGGCTTACTGCATTTGCTTACTTTTGCAAACCTAATTAAAACCATGCCTGCAAAAAAGAAACTCGCCCTCCTGATTTTAGATGGTTGGGGTAAAGGCGACCACTCAAAAGCTGACGCTATCTGGAATGCCAAAACTCCGTTTGTTGACGGCATGATGAAAAAATATCCCAACAGCGAACTCAAAACTTCGGCTGAAGATGTTGGTTTGCCTGCGGGACAAATGGGGAATTCTGAAGTTGGCCACTTGAACATTGGAGCTGGGCGTGTTGTTTACCAGGATCTTGTGCGAATCAATAAAGCTATTGAAGATGGAAGTCTAGCAAAAAATAAAGTGCTGAAAGAGGCATTTGATTATGCTAAGAAAAATGGGAAAGATTTGCATTTAATGGGTTTGGTTTCTGATGGAGGAGTTCACTCATTACAAGAACATTTGCATGCACTTTGCGAACTGGGAAAGAAAAAAGGTTTGAAAAATGTATTTATCCATGTTTTTACCGATGGTCGCGATACCGACCCAAAAAGTGGTTTAAAGTTTATTGAGAACTTAGAAAAGGTTTGTAAAAAAACAGGAGCAAAAATCGCAACTGTTGTTGGTCGCTATTACGCCATGGACCGCGATAAACGCTGGGAGCGCGTGAAATGGGCTTATGATTTAATGGTTCACGGGAAAGGCCGCCCGGCAAAAAATGCGGTGGAAGGAATTAAACGTTCATACGCGGAAGGTGACACCGATGAATTCATAAAACCGATTCTTATCATCAACGAAAAGTTTGAGCCTGTCGGACAAATAAAAAACGGTGATGCTGTAATTTGTTTCAATTTCCGAACTGACCGTTGCCGAGAGATTACATTGGCGCTTACGCAAAAAGATTTTCCGGAACAGGAAATGGAGAAAATAGATTTGCATTATGTAACCATGGCGCGGTATGACGATACGTTCAAAAATGTTCATGTTATTTTTGAAAAAGATAACCTGACCAACACACTGGGTGAGGTTTTATCCAAAGCAGGAAAAACACAGTTGCGCATAGCAGAAACAGAAAAATATCCTCACGTTACGTTCTTCTTTTCGGGTGGAAGAGAAAAACCTTTTGAAGGCGAAAAACACATTATGGTTCCTTCGCCCAAAGTTGCTACTTACGATTTGCAACCCGACATGAGCGCCAAAAAAGTTGCGAAAGCAGTAGTAGATGAAATAAATAAAACTGCACCCGACTTTATTTGTCTGAACTTCGCCAATGCTGATATGGTAGGACATACAGGCGATTACAAAGCAATTTTAAAAGCTGTGGAAACAGTTGACTCTTGCGCTAAAAAAGTAGTGGAAGCCGGATTAGAAAAAGATTACTCCTTTATTATTATTGCCGATCATGGCAATGCCGATTTTGCCATTAACGCAGATGGAACTCCCAACACCGCGCACACCACCAATCCTGTTCCCTGCATCTTTATTTCAAAAGGTGTAAAAAAAGTAAAGAACGGAAGGCTGGCTGATATTGCTCCTACTATTCTTGAACTGATGGGAGTGAAACAGCCGAAGGAGATGACGGGGAATGTTCTTGTTTCGTAATCTCCGATGGTTGTAAAAGAAATCTCCACTCTTGAAGAAATGCTTGAACAGCTTCCGCTTGTTCAGCAACTTTATCCGGATATGAACAAAGAGAAGTATGAAACTATGCTGCGCGATATGATTCCAAATAATTATTCGCAGGTGGTGGTTTTGGATGGAGATAAATGTGTGGGTTTGTCGGGAATATGGTTTAATACCAAACTGTGGACCGGAAAATATCTTGAGTTGGATAATGTGGTTACAGATAAAACCCACCGGTCAAAAGGAGTAGGAAAACTAATCAATGAATTTGCAGCAGAAAAAGCAAAACAGTTGGGTTGTAAGTTTATTGTTTTAGATGCTTTTGTTGATAACCGTGATGCGCATCGTTTTTATTTTCGGGACGGGTATGTGATTCGGGGGTTTCACTTTTTGAAAAATTTGTGAAGTGATAAAAAGAAGAATAATTTACCTCTTATTTCTTTTTCAAGTGCTTGGTTATTCTTGCAAGGCAGATTTCAGCCCTCAATATTTTTTAGAAGTTGAGATTGCTGCTTATGGTATAACTTATAAGGGAGTCATAAGAACAAGTTATGAATGGTTGCAAAACGAAAAAATAACGGAATTTAAGGAGAATAATAAGTTGTTTACAGATACCATAAAAACAATTGATGGAAATGAAAATAGAGAAATTGAACTCTATGCATACGCAATA
>CAMAVO010000093.1 GCA_945861685.1 Chitinophaga pinensis
ACGGAAACCGTGAGCAGGAAATAAGTATGATTTCGCGCTCATTGAAAAGCATTGCCAAAGAACTGGAAATCCCTGTTATTGCGCTTTCGCAGTTAAGTCGTCAGGTTGAAACCAGAACAGGAAACAAGCGCCCGCAACTTTCTGACTTACGTGAATCAGGAGCGATTGAGCAGGACGCGGACATTGTGTTATTCCTTTACCGCCCAGAGTATTACAAACTGGAAGAATTTGAAAATGGCGATCCTTCAAAAGGACAAGCTGAAGTGATTATTGCCAAACACCGTAATGGTTCGCTGGAAGATGTGCGTTTGAAATTTATTGCACACCTTGCAAAATTTGCCAACAATGATTACGAGGGTAATTTTGATCCGCATGCAGGCATTTCAAATTCTACTGATTTTGTAAATAATCCAACTACCACAAAATCTTCGCGAATGAATAACATTGAGGAAGACGATAACCTTTCTCCTTTTTAATTGAATTCACGGTTTAATCCAATTTCTTTCCGAAATTTGCGTTAGAATTTTATGAAAATGAAACGCATTATATTCATTGTTGCATTTGTATTGTTAGCCGGAAGTCTCCGCGCTGCCTACATCCTTATTCCTATGGATGAATCGCAGAAAGATCATCTGAAAGCCTACGGAATTGCTTACTGGGTTTTAACCAAAGATGTGGAAGTGGATTGGCTGCTCAACTACCGTGGCGGCAGCTTTATGATCAAGCTAAGCAAAACCATAGAAAACGAATGCGTAATTCGTGGAGTTAGCTACGAGATAATTGCAGATGTTCAGGCAACTTCCATCTTACAGGAAATTGCCGACCCTGAAGTAAATATGGATGTTGCGAAATTGGAGAAAGCGCCAAAGGTTGCAGTGTATTCACCCAAAAATAAACAGCCCTGGGATGACGCTGTAACATTGGTTCTTACTTATGCAGAAGTTCCTTATGAAGTAATTTATGACGATGAAATTCTGGACGGAAAACTTCCGCTCTATGATTGGCTGCATCTGCATCACGAAGATTTTACAGGACAATACGGACGGTTTTATGCTTCGTATCAAAATGCTCCGTGGTATCAGGAGCAGGTGCGTTATTCCGAATCAAGCGCAAAGTCTCGAGGCTTTGATAAAGTATCAAAAATGAAATTGGCGGTTGCGCAACGGATAAAAGAATTTACAGCCGGTGGTGGTTTTCTTTTTACCATGTGTTCTGCAACTGATTCGTATGACATTGCCATGGCTGCTCAGAATTTAGACATCTGCGAAAGTATGTTTGACGGTGACGGAACAACTGCTGATTACAACAAAAAATTAGATTACTCTCAAACCTTTGCATTCAAAGATTTCACATTGAAAACAAATCCGATGGAATACGAATTTTCAAACATTGATGCAACCCAAACACGAGCAATGAAAGTGAATAAGACAACTGATTTTTTCACACTGTTTGATTTCTCTGCAAAATGGGATCCTATCCCAACCATGCTTTGCCAGAACCACCAGCAAATCATCAAAGGCTTTATGGGGCAAAGCACTGCTTTCAACAAAAAGTTTATAAAATCAGAAGTGCTGATAATGGGAGAAAACAAAGCTCTGGATGAAGCGCGCTACATTCACGGAACTTATGGCAACGGCACTTGGACTTTTTATGGTGGCCACGACCCGGAAGATTATCAGCACTTTGTCGGAGATCCTCCGACAGACTTAGCATTACACCCCAACTCACCCGGATACAGGCTTATTCTTAACAACATACTTTTTCCGGCTGCGAAAAAGAAAAAGCAGAAGACTTAGAAGTTAGAAGTATTAACCCAGTATTTCTTTCCGCGCTGCAGCCATTTTTGCAGGCATTTGAAAGGTGATGATGTGCCAGAACATAACAAAATCAGAACCGAGGCTGTAAAGCGGATACTGAAAAGTAGCTGGCTTATTTTTCTCAAAAGCAAAATGACCAACCCATGCAAAGCTATAGCCTGCAAAGGGAATAGCTGCAAAAAATCTCCAATCCAACGTAAAAAGAAAAGTAAAGAATAGACCAATCACTATTCCTGTACCGATGAAATGGAGTGTTCTGCAAATAGTATCCTGATGTTCTGTTAGGTAATAAGGATAGAACGCCCAGAATGTTTTGTATTTTTTTTCAGTTGACATGGCGTAAGAATTTAAGCTGATTAATATTTTTTAACTTTTGTTTTTGTCAGTCCTTCCAGTATTGAAGTAGTAATGGATAAAATTACGCTAAATAGCAGCGCCCACCAGAAACCATCCACAAAAAAACCATCAATCAGTTTACTTGCCAGCAAAATGATTCCTGCATTAATAGCCAGCAGAAATAAACCAAGAGTAAAAATAGTGAATGGAATGGTCAGCAAAACCAAAACGGGTTTTAGAAATGTATTGAGAAAAGCCAACACAATAGCTATCAACAAAGCATTAGTGAAATCAGTTACATCTATACCGGACAACAACCAGTCTGTAAAGAAAACAGCTAACCCCGAGATAAGCAGTTTTAATATAATCTGTGCGAATGAACTTTTTTGCATAACGACACAAATGTAAAAACATTTTTAATCAGCATCTTTGCGCCCATTATGAAAAAAGCTTACCTGCAAATGCACATTGCTATATTCCTCTGGGGCTTCACCGGAATATTGGGCAGACTTATAGAATTGCAGGAAGGATTACTGGTGTGGTATCGCATTATGATTACCATAGTCGCACTGTTTGCGCTGATTAAATACAATGGTGAATTCAAAAAAATATCGTGGAAAGAATTTAAAAGCGTTGGCTTTGTGGGTGCGCTTATTGCCATTCATTGGGTTACATTTTATGGCGCTATTAAATACTCAAACATCTCCATTGCTCTCAGTTGTTTTTCGTCCACAGCTTTATTCACTGCTTTTATTGAACCGTTTATGAATAAACGCAGAATAAGTACAGCCGAAATATTTTTCGGACTTGTTACCATCGCAGGTATTTACCTGATATTTCATTTTCAGAAATTGTATGCAACAGGAATTATTCTTGCACTTATAAGTTCTGCACTTTGCTCAGTATTTACTATTAAGAACAAAGATTTAGTAGGCACACACGCACCCGGAAATCTATTGTTTTATGAATTACTGAGCGGTATTGCTCTTCTTACTTTACTGATGCCTTTTTATTTATGGGCATTTCCTACAGACCGATATTTCCCCGATGCAAGTGATTGGTTGTACTTAGCTATTTTAAGTCTTGCCTGTACTGTTTTTGCGCTGCGCATTTCTTACAAAGCACTACAGAAAGTTACACCCTTTACCATGAACCTGTCTGTGAACCTTGAACCTGTTTACGGAATCATTCTGGCTTTTCTTGTTTTTCATGAAGAGAAGGATTTGAACGCAGGTTTTTATGCAGGAACTTCGCTGATTATTCTTTCGGTGGTGGTACACTCGCTCTATAGATTTAGGTTGGCGAGGAAATTTAAAACTTGAAACATTGATCTTAAAAAGCTACTCCACCTCAATAGGAAAAGACATCAGCAGATTTTTGGCAACCGCTTTCCCATTAATAGTTCCCGGAGCAAATTTCAGCTCTTTTAAAATGCTGATGATACTTTGGTCAATGCCATAACCTACTTCAGTTACTACTGAAAAATTACTGAGCGTACTGTCGGCATTTACATCAAAATTAATCAGGGATTCGCCTTTTACTTTTCGGTCAACAGCATCGCGCGAATATTCCAGTTTATTAAACACGTATTCATACATCGCCATTTCACCCGCAGGAAAAAACGGGTCGCTGTCGGCTTTAATTTTTACGTTTTTATTGTAATCATATTTTTGTCCGTCTTGAGCCATTGCTGATGCAGAGAAGAAAAGAAAGATTGGCAAGATATATTTCATGGATTTATAATTTTAAGTTTAGCAAACTTAAGCAAAAGCTGCTTCTGTCCTACTCCTTCAAAAAACACAGTAGCTTTTTTATTGGGCAACATTCCTTCTACATTCAACACTTTTCCTATCCCGAATTTCTCATGCTCTACCTGCATTCCCGATTGCAGTTTCATAATTGCTTCAGCATCATCGGCAGTGAAAGACGCTGAAGATGCTTTATTAACGTTCACTAAATTCTTTGGAACAACTGGATGTGTATAGGCGGGTTTGGGAGCAGCAGGTTTTGCTTTATACTGACTGTAACCATTGCTATTTCCGGTGCTGTTTGGCCTGCGGAAATTTTCCCAGTCCATATCATTATACTGATGATCGCTAGCCGGTTTTGGTGCTTTGCGGTCGAATCCCTCGAATTCTAAATACTGCGAATCTATTTCTTCCAAAAAGCGGGAAGGTTCGCAACTCGTAAGATTTCCCCAACGGTAACGTGAAGTGGAATAAGTCAGAAATGCTTGTTTCTCGGCACGGGTAAGTGCGACATAAAACAACCTGCGTTCTTCTTCCAAATCGATGCGCGAGTTAAGTGAAAGCTGCGAAGGAAAAAGATTTTCCTCCAAACCAACAACATATACAAACGGAAACTCCAGCCCTTTTGCGCTGTGAATAGTCATCAGCGAAACGGTGTCTAAATTCTCTTTATCCTTTTCATCGGCATCAGTGAGCAGCGCAATGTCTTGCGTAAATTCATCTAAAGTTCTTAAACGGGTAATAGCTTCACCATTTTCATCAGGCGCTTCCGATTCCGAAAACTCACGAATACCGTTCATCAACTCCTGAATGTTTTCGGTTCGGTTAACGCCTTCAGGTGTTTTATCCTCGCTCAGGTCGCGCAGAATGCCGGAAGTCATGGCAATGCGTTCTGCTAATTCGTAAGCACTTTTGGTTTTCAATTCCAGATTGAAACTGCGAATCATGGTAACGAATGAATCAATCTTTGCAGCAGTTCCTCCGCCTACAACATTGTTAAACAACAACGGATTTTCCAAAATTTCCCAAATGCGTTTACCTTGTTCGTTTGCTGCAAGAATTATTTTCTCAACCGTTGTTTGGCCTATGCCACGCATCGGATAATTGATAATACGCTTCAACGCTTCTTCATCATTCGGGTTTATTGCCAAACGGAAATAAGCCAACAAATCTTTTATCTCTTTGCGTTTGTAAAACGAAAGTCCTCCATAAATCCGGTAAGGAATATTCAACTTGCGCAGCGCTTCCTCCATTGCACGACTTTGTGCATTGGTGCGATAAAGAATAGCAAACTCCTTATCCCTGCGCTGCTGATTCATTTTAGTAGTGAAAATAGAATTGGCAACCAACGCACCTTCTTCATTATCGGTAAGCGCTCGCATTACTTTAATTTTTGCGCCTTCTTCATTATGAGTCCACACTGTTTTATCTAACTGCTCTTTGTTGTTAGAGATAATACTGTTAGCAGCATTCACAATTACTTTGCTGCTGCGGTAATTCTGCTCTAATTTGAACGTATGCAGGTCAGGATAATCTTTTTCAAAGTTTAAAATGTTCTGAATATTCGCACCACGAAAAGCGTAGATACTCTGCGCATCATCTCCCACTACACAAATATTTTCAAACAGCGAAGCCAGTTTGCGCACAATCACATACTGCGAAAAATTTGTATCCTGATACTCATCTACCAAAATGTATTTGAACTTATTCTGATATTTATAAAGCACATCCGGAAAATCAAGCAGCAATACATTTGTATTAAACAATAAATCATCAAAATCCATTGCTCCTGAATTAAAACAACGCGTGTTGTATTTTAAATAAATCTCTCCCAGTAATGGCTTTCCGCTGCTGCGGTCATGCGATATTGCTTCCGAATCATTCATGTAAGTCTGTGGCGAAATCAAACTGCTTTTTGCTGCAGAAATTCTGCTTAGCACCATTCTGGGCTTATAAACTTTTTCGTCAAGATTATTTTCCTTAAGAATACTCTTAATCAGGCTTTTCGAATCATCTGTATCGTAAATTGTAAAGTTGTTCGGGTACCCGATTTTTTCTGCTTCAAAGCGCAGAATTTTTGCAAATACACTGTGAAATGTTCCCATCCACAGGTTGCGCGCTTCGCTGCTGCCGATAATGGTTTCAATACGGTTGCGCATGGAGCGCGCAGCTTTATTGGTAAACGTAAGCGAAAGAATATTGAAAGCATCAACACCTTTGTTCAGTAAATGCGCAATGCGATAGGTAAGCACGCGTGTTTTTCCTGAACCGGCACCAGCAATAATCATCACCGGACCTTCGGTACATTCAACAGCCGCTCGTTGATTCTCGTTGAGTTCCAGTAAATAGTTGGGATTGTTCACGGGTTCAAAAGTAGCTTGAAATGCAGAGAGAGTAAAATATAAAATATTTTACTTTTCAACATCAGATACAAAAAGAGGCTCACAAGAAAATTATGAGCCTCTTTAAATAAACGATTTTGTATACACTTAAAAAGAGTAGCCTGTCCAGCTGCGGCTGTCCACATCATAGAGCCAAATCTTTCCGTTGGAAAAAGAAAAACGAAACATATCGTGAGTAACAGCTGATGAAGGAAGAACTACAGATGCTTTATATTTTCCTTTTTTATCAAGCAGATAAACTCTTTTAGCATCGTAATCAAGCAAACCAAATTCTTCGCCTTTTCTGCCTGTGTAAACAACAGTGGTGGCGTTTAATACTGAAATACCAGCAGGCAAGTTTTGGGCTTCAAATGATTTTCCTGCCTTTCCTTTTGTGCTGTAAGAATAGATTTTACCATCATAAAAAAAATAAACTTTTTTGCCATCAAACGCGCCTACGCAGTTACCATCAGGCTGGTTTTGTCCGCTGTAAGATACTTCAGGTGAGCGTGGCTCACCGCTAGCATTAAGATTAGAAAAAAAATAACCTACATCACCGTATCCATTGCCTTCTAATTTTGAAGTAGAGTTGTTATACCAAAGTCCGCGTGTATCCACACCGGCTGTGCCCGTATATTGCACATTGCCGCTTTGCGAAAATGTTTCTAAAGGATAATCTGCATTGCCTGCAATAACGGAATAGTACACACGCTTATCAGGATTCCATACTACCGCGCACGCGTTGGTACCTTCATCTCCTTTAAATGCTAAGGTTATGTCTTTTTTAGCCGTGTAGCTGTTTTGTGCAAATGCTGCCGATGCTGTAACGGCAAGGACAAAAGCGAAAGAAATTATTTTTTTCATTGTGTTTGTTTTTAGGTTTATTGAACGAAAGTAGATAATATGTTTTAAAGCAATCAGGTAATGATAAAAATCATTCTTACTGAGTAACGGTAACATAACCGGTAGTCATCCACACAGCATTATCATTGAAGAAAGAGAACTTATATTCTCCAGGCTTGAAAAATGAACGGTGAAAATTAATCTGTTTGCTTTTGCGTTCAAGTTTCAATTCCTGTTCATCCACATGCTCGCTGTAGGAGTTGCCTTCGGTTTCTTTTTTCCAAATGTCAACAGTGATGCTTCCAGTGTTTAATGTTTTCGGGCTTTGCAGCACTATCTCTACATAAGCGCCAAGGTCACTCATTTTATAATTGGTTTTCTCATTTACAATTTTGCCTTCTTTCACTTGCTCACAGAAAATCACTTTCAGGTCATCGTAATACAATACTTCTTTTACCTCTTTGGTTTCTTTTTGGGGTTCAACTTTTAATTCTGTTACAATCTGTTTTTCTATTGGCTTTTCCTGTTCAACATTAACAACTTCTTTACTAACTGCCTCTTTCTTTAACTCCTCTATCTTTGCCACTTCCTTCTTCACTTCTTCTTTTACCGTTTCCTTTGGTTTTGTAGAGCCAATCTTTACAAGTGATTTTGCCAACAGTTTATTATCATTACCAAAAACAGAAACCGAATAATAACCTGCTTCTTTAAAAGTATACTTCATGGCATCCCAATTTCTGTTCTGTGCCACTTTAAATTCAACCTTATCCGTTTTTTTTGTTGCAGTGTTTTCAATTACAAAAAAGAGGGAAGAAAAATTAAATGTGGTTTTTCCATTGTTGTATAGCAATGTCACTTCTGTTCCTTTGTTATCAAACGTCCAATCTTCTGAAGCACCTTTTGGCTCGCCAGTTTCTGAATATCCTTTACAGAAATAAAGCTTTTGCGCTGAAAGAGACAAAGAAAAAAGACAAAGCGATGCCAGAGTAAAAAATGCAACTACTATTTTTGCTTTGATCATTAGTTTTTATTTGTTGTGCCCGGAACGAGATTCGAACTCGTACACCTGTAAGGCGCCACCCCCTCAAGATGGTGCGTCTGCCAATTTCGCCACCCGGGCAGCGAAGCGCAAAGGTAAAATATTTTCATTCCACAACTAATTATTCAGTGCTGAATGCCCTTGATAAATATCATGAGACAATCAATGCTTTATAAACACAAATGAAGTAATTTCGCAAAAACTATTTTTTTATGGAACCTTGGCAAGACCCCACCGTTTGGTTTATTCCCGGCTTTTTAGCACTTATTTTTATTGAGCTTTACCTGAGCCATAAAATGCGCATGCATGTGCATAACCCCATCGACAGCATTTCAAGTATCGGAATGGGTCTTGGTTCATTAGCAATTGGCGTGTTTGTGAAAGCTGCTGCTTTTTTCATTTTCACCTGGCTTAATCAGTTTGCCATATTTCCACAGTTGCGCGAAATCAATGTGATGAGCATGGCTGATAATCTGAAATACTGGTGGGCCTGGCTGCTTCTGCTGTTCATGGACGATTTTAGTTTTTACTGGCATCACCGCCTGAGCCACCACATCCGTATTTTGTGGGCTGCGCATGTTAATCATCACTCCTCAGTGAATTATAATCTCGCTGTAGCATTACGTCAAAGCTGGACCGAAATACTTTATAAATATGTTTTTTGGTTATGGCTTCCAATTATTGGTTTTCCTCCGCTAATGGTTATGATTATGATGAGTTTCAGTCTAATTTACCAGTTTTGGGTACACACCAAAACCATAAAAACATTGGGCTTTTTAGAATGGTTTATGAATACGCCTTCGCATCACCGTGTGCATCATGCCAGCAATGTGCGTTATCTTGACCGTAACCATGCAGGTATTTTCATTATATGGGATAGACTGCTTGGAACCTTTGCAAAGGAAGAAGATTCAGAACCTGTGGTTTATGGATTGACTACAAATATTCACACCTACAACCTTTTTAAAATCGCAAGTCACGAATATTTTTCGATTGCAAAGGATTTAAAACGTTCCCCTGATTTTATAACAAAACTGAAATATCTTTTCATGCCTCCGGGATGGAGTCATGATGGTTCTACCAAGACTTCAGATGAATTGAGGAAGGATCAGAATTTAGCTTAATTTCTTCGTCATGCTGAACTTGTTTCAGCATCCAATAAGTGAGACCCTGAAACAAGTTCAGGGTGACGATAATCTTAAGCAGCTTTCAACTTTGAAATCTTTGCTTTCTCTAATTTTTCGAGTGCAAAATCAAGCGTGATATTTACTGATTTGATGTCCTTTTGAGAAGGAAGGTCAAACATAGTATCCAGAAGTATTGCTTCGCAAATAGAGCGTAAGCCTCTGGCACCCAGCTTGAATTCAACCGCTTTATCAACTATAAGTTCAAGTACATCTTTTTCAATTTTCAAATCAACACCGTCAATCTTAAACAACTTAACGTATTGTTTTATGAGTGCATTTTTTGGCTCAACCAGAATACGCTGAAGCACATCTTTTGTAAGTGGGTTCAGGTGTGTAACAATCGGCAACCTTCCAATTAACTCAGGAATAAGTCCGAATTTTTTCAAGTCAGGAGCAGTAATATATTGCAGGAAATTAGTTTTATCCACATTCTCAGCACCTTTGTCTTTAGTGTAACCAATAGACTGCGTAAGCATACGTTTTCCGATAATTCTGTCGATGCCATCAAACGCGCCACCGCAAATAAAAAGGATGTTGCGAGTGTTTAACGAAACTAATTTCTGCTCAGGATGTTTTCTTCCGCCTTGAGGTGGAACATTTACAGTTGAACCTTCCAACAGTTTCAATAAACCTTGTTGAACTCCTTCACCTGATACATCACGTGTGATGGAAGCATTATCTCCTTTACGGGCAATTTTATCAATCTCATCAATAAATACTATTCCGCGCTCTGCTGCTGCTACATCATAATCCGCTGCCTGCAATAAGCGAGAAAGAATGCTTTCCACATCTTCACCCACATAACCGGCTTCGGTCAAAACAGTTGCATCAGCAATACAAAAAGGAACATGCAATAAGTTAGCGATGGTGCGCGCCAATAGGGTTTTTCCTGTTCCCGTTTCGCCCACCATAATGATATTTGATTTTTCAATATCTACATCCTCATCTTTCCTTCCAATCTTTTGGGTAAGGCGTTTAAAGTGATTGTAAACAGCAACCGCCAATACCTTTTTAGCCTCATCCTGTCCGATGATATATTCATCAAGGTATTTCTTTATTTCCTGGGGTTTCAGCAGGTTCAGGTTAGAGAACTGACCTTTTTCTTTTCCGCTCAATTCTTCACGGATAATGAACTGCGCCTGCTCAATGCATTTATCGCAAATGTGTCCTGAAATTCCAGCTATCAAAACTGCTGTATCGCGTTTATCGCGATCGCAGAACGAGCATTTTATTTTTTCTTTGTCCATAAAAATTGGCTTAGGAATGGAAACGTAAAGGTATAAACTATTATTTAATTGGTAATTATACCCACAAATTGTGCTGAGGGTTCAGTAACCTGATAAGAGGTTATTAACAACGTAGTGTTATTCTAAGAAAATCTCAACCCAGGCAGCTGCAAACTCGCGGTTTCCCTGGCTTGCGCTTTCTATTACTTTGCCATCCACTTTAACTGAAACGTAAACGCTGTCGGCAAGTAATTGTAAAGTATCTGCACATGCTGCGGTATCCAGACAAAGCTGGCTTTGGGCAGCAACAGAAATCTTGTTATCTTGTGTACCTTCAAAACTGTAAGTCCAGTTTCCTGTAGAAGGAATACGCTCAATGTAAGTTGAGTTTTCATCCCAGTAGCTGACGGTGCAGGTATTACAGTCAACTACATATTCTACAACGTATTTGTCTTTATTGCAACTCGTAAGAGCCGCAACAACAAATACAGACAACAACAGTTTCTTAATCATAGTGTGATTATTTCTCTTTTCTCACCAACACCTCATCCAGCATACCATAGGCTTTTGCTTCTTCGGCAATCATCCAGTAATCGCGGTCGCTGTCTGCTTCAACTTTTGCAAAATCCTGACCTGAGTGTTTGGCAATAATTTCGTACAATTCTTTTTTCAACTTCTGAATTTCACGCGCTGTGATTTCAATATCGGAAGCCTGTCCTTGTGCACCACCCATTGGTTGGTGAATCATAACACGTGCATGTTTCAAAGCTGTACGTTTGCCTTTGGTTCCTGCACACATCAATA
>CAMAVO010000094.1 GCA_945861685.1 Chitinophaga pinensis
CATCATGCCTACACCTTTTTTATCAACGGTAATATCAGCTTTACCGGTTCCTACTTCAAACATAAAATGCGGGGATTAAAATTCTGAGGTTAAAAGTAGCAGGAATTCAAGGGATATCCAAAGAGTACTAAAATTACTCCTCACTCCAGCAAACCATAATCTGTCGTTTCCCTTCGTAGGGTAGTCTTCCGTGTGAAGTTCCAAGGTTATCAATTGCCAGTAAATCATTTTTCTTCCACGGAAAAATCACCATGTTTTTCCAAATGGTTTCTTCAATGTTACGGATGTATTTATTCGGAATTTCAGTTCCATCAGCAAATAGCATATTCATGCTTTGCTCTTCGGGTGAAGTTCCTCTTTTCTTAAGCTTGGTCGCCACATTTAAAAACCATTTCATCATGAATGTTTTCAATCTTTTTTGGCGCTGATGAATGAATTCATATTCTATTGACGCAGCATCAATATTGAAAACCTGAGTGTGATTGAACCAAACTTTTTCTTTTGTAACAGGGTGTTCTACCACTGCATCGTTAATGTGTGTCAAACATAAATCACCATTATCTTTCCAGGCAAAATCCACTTCATATTTGCGGAATTGCTTTTCCACTTCTTCTTTATCTGTTGTGTGAAAAATATCTGTCCAGCTTTTCAGTTCCCAAAGATTAAACTTACTGCGCTTGCCGGGTGCGCTGTAATTACGTATCAATTTTACTCCGCGTTTTTCAAACTCACTTTTAACTTCCGAATCGAGTTCATTATAAACTTTGCGAAAATTGCAGACAGGAGTTTCACCTCCATATTCGGGTTCTACATTGCAGTAGAAAAACAACTTGATTGGTTTGTTTTTCATATAGCTCATTTCGCAATGCTGCGGAATGGGATAAAACCCCGGAAGTTCGCTTGCAGAAAAAACATAATCTGTTCCTGCAACCTTATCACGTGGAGAAGTTCCCAGATAATCGTTTTTTAAATTCGGGTCAATAAGTGCTGAAATTTCTTCAAATAGTTTGGGCGAATTGATATCAAAACCCCGGAACAAAATTGCTCCGTGTTTATACATTTTGCCCACTAACTCTTTTTGATTTTTACTGATGTAATCTTTTAAGCCTTGTGCAGACTTATCACCATCCGGCTCAATTACTAAAAGAAGTTGTTGTTGCTCGTCAATAAAATATGTTTTCATCGTATTTTTCGCTTAGAGCACTAAGATACGCTAAGTTTCTCGTCATTGCGAGGGTTTTTCACCCGAAGCAATCTCATGAATAATAAAGAGATTGCTTCGCTATCGCTCGCAATGACGGAATTATTAATGTTTCCTATGATTTCTTAATTTCGCTGCCTCTTTAAAAACAGAACATGCACAGAACACATACTTGCGGAGAATTAAACATAACTGATTCAGGAAAAACAGTAACACTTGCCGGATGGGTGCAACGCTCACGCGATTTGGGAGGTATGACCTTTATTGATTTGCGCGACCGTTATGGATTGACGCAACTGGCTTTCAATATGGAAACCAATTCTACGCTTTGCCTTGAAGCACGCAAACTGGGGCGTGAATTTGTTATAAAAGTAACTGGAAAAGTTGCTGAACGCAGCAGCAAAAACCTGAAAATGCCAACCGGTGAAATTGAAATTGTTGTGGACAAAATTGAAGTGCTGAATGCCGCAATCACTCCTCCTTTTACCATTGAAGATAACACCGATGGCGGGGATGAGTTGCGGATGAAATACCGTTACCTTGATTTGCGCAGAAGCGCAGTAAGAAAGAATTTAGAATTGCGCCACCGCATGGCGATTGAAACTCGCAATTACCTTGATTTACAAGGTTTCCTTGAAGTGGAAACTCCTGTATTGATTAAATCTACACCGGAAGGTGCGCGCGATTTTGTGGTGCCTTCACGCATGAACCAAAGCGAGTTTTATGCCTTGCCTCAATCACCGCAAACCTTCAAGCAGATATTGATGGTGGGCGGTTTTGACAAGTATTATCAGATTGTGAAATGTTTCCGTGATGAAGATTTGCGTGCTGACCGCCAACCGGAATTTACCCAGATTGACTGCGAAATGAGCTTTGTGGAGCAGGAAGATATTCTGAATACGTTTGAAGGATTGGTGAAAAATCTTTTCAAAAAAGTGAAAGGAGTTGACATTGTTTCATTGCCGCGCATGACCTATGCAGATGCCATGAAATATTACGGGAACGACAAGCCTGACACTCGTTTTGAAATGAAGTTTGTTGAACTGACAGAATTAGTAAAAGGAAAAAGTTTCAAAATTTTTGATGATGCCGAAACAGTGTTAGGAATTTGCGCCAAAGGTTGTGCAGAATATACCCGCAAACAATTGGACGAATTAACAGAGTTTGTAAAACGCCCACAGCTTGGCGCAGGCGGTTTGATTTACCTACGCTATAATGCTGACGGAACATTAAAATCTTCCGTTGATAAATTTTACAATGAAGAAGAATTGAAGAAGTGGGCTGATGCGTTTAACGCACAACCCGGAGATTTGATTTTAGTTCTTGGCGGTGCAGATTCAAAAACAAGAAAAGCCCTCAGTGAATTACGTTTGGAAATGGGCACCAGACTTGGCTTCCGCGACAAAGATGTTTTCTCTCCGCTATGGGTTGTTGACTTTCCTCTCCTCGAATGGAACGAAGAAACAAACCGTTGGCATGCGATGCACCATCCGTTTACTTCACCTAAACCTGAAGATATTTCGCTCCTTAATTCTGATCCGGGAAAGATACGTGCGAATGCATATGATATGGTGATAAATGGTGTTGAAGTGGGTGGTGGCTCTATCCGAATTCACAACAAGGATCTGCAGGCAAAAATGTTTGAAGTTCTTGGTTTCACAAAAAAAGATGCACAATATCAATTTGGTTTTCTGATGAATGCGTTTGAATTTGGTGCACCTCCGCACGGTGGAATTGCCTTTGGTTTCGACAGGCTTTGCTCGCTCTTTGGCGGCTCTGATTCAATCCGTGATTTTATTGCCTTCCCGAAAAATAATTCAGGACGCGACATGATGATTGATTCGCCTTCAACGATTAGTGAACTGCAGTTGAAAGAACTTGGAATAAAATTGAATCCAAAATCTGCTTAGCTTCTCGTCATGCTGAACTTGTTTCAGCATCTCAATTAAAGACCCTGAAACAAGTTCAGGGTGACGTATTTTCATTTAAGAACCCCCAATTCCTTCCCCACTTTAGTAAACGCTGCAATTGCTTTATCTAAATGTTCTTTCTCGTGCCCCGCAGAAATCTGAACACGAATACGGGCTTTCTCTTTCGGTACAACAGGGAAGAAAAAACCAATTACATAAATTCCTTCAGCCAATAGTTTGTCGGCAAAGACCTGCGCAATCTTTGCATCATACAGCATGATGGGAACGATGGGATGAATGCCTTCACGTATATCAAAACCTGCTGCAGTCATAGCCTTGCGGAAGTAAGCGGTGTTGTCCATCAACTTGTCACGGAGCGTTGTTGTTTCACTCAGCAAATCAAACACAGCTGTTGCAGCTCCAACTATAGAAGGTGCTAATGAATTGGAGAACAAATAGGGACGCGAGCGTTGACGTAGCATTTCTATTATTTCTTTTCTCCCTGAAGTAAAGCCACCCATTGCACCGCCAAGGGCTTTGCCCAAGGTTCCGGTAATGATATCCACTTTCCCCATCACACCGCAATGCTCGTGCGTGCCTCTTCCTGTTTTTCCAACAAAGCCTGTGCAGTGACTGTCATCCACCATTACCAGCGCATTGTATTTTTCTGCAAGCGCACACACCTCGTCTAGCTTTGCCAGGAAACCATCCATGGAGAAAGCGCCATCGGTAACTATGATTCGGAAGCGTTGTGCCTGTGCCTGTTTCAATTGCGCTTCTAAATCATTCATGTCGTTATTTTTATAACGGTAGCGTTGTGCCTTGCACAAACGCACACCATCAATAATAGAAGCATGATTCAGCTCATCAGAAATAATCGCATCTTCTTCACCAAACAGCGGCTCAAACACACCCCCATTTGCATCAAATGCGGCTGCATATAAAATGGTGTCTTCTGTTCCCAGAAAATCTGAAATCTTTTTTTCCAACGTTTTATGAATGTCCTGAGTGCCACAAATAAAACGCACAGACGACATTCCATAGCCTCGTGTATCTAAAACATCTTTTGCCGCCTGAATAACTTTAGGGTGACTTGAAAGTCCGAGATAATTATTAGCGCAAAAATTAATTACTGTTTTTCCGCCCACGCTGATTTCAGCACCCTGAGCCGATTCTATTATTCTTTCTTTTTTAAATAATCCTGATTGGCGGATATTTTCCAGTTCTGTTTCAAGATGATTTTTCAATTCTCCGTACATAGTTTTATGCTTTAAGATTTAACCGCAAAGAACGCAAAGTTTGCGCAAAGTTCGCAGAGGGTTTATCAAGTTCCCCTCTCCTTTTGGAGAGGGGTTAGGGGTGAGGCTACTTCTTCATCCAGACTTTTCCAGTAACAAATTTTCCTTTCACCGATTCAAACTTCCAAGCAAATGGGAGAATAGAAGTATTGAGAAGAGAATTTTCTGTGTCTGTATTTTTTAAGTAAATCAATCTGCCATCAATCCCATAAATACTCAGTTGTCCTCGCTCAGGATTTTTTATTTCCAATAATGAGTTCTGTGCATCATAAATCAGGTGCAAAGAATTATGGAAACTATTGTCTTCAATTGCACCAAACACAGGCGATTGACAAACATCATTAAATGTCATATTATCCACATCGTCAATCCAGATCATGGCGCGTGCATCGCTTTGCAGTGGGGTGAAACAAACACTGTCTAATGTTAGTCCATTTACGTGACGGAAATAAATTCCGTAAGCGGGCAATGTATTTCCAAATAAATCAAATTCAGGACGGTCAGCAATATTTTCAGGAACAACATAATTAGAATCCACTGCTGCTGAACCACCGGGCACAGTAAACGAAATATTTTCGAGATGAATATTTTCTAAACTGTGATCAGGAATTCCGGTGATGTGACACGGCAAGTTATTTAATCCTTCGCCCGAAATATTTCTGAGCCAGATGTTTTCAAAACTTCCTGCAGGTAGCGGTGGAAGCGTGTCTATGTATTGTCGGTTGCTGTTTCCCAAACGAACAA
Organism: Chitinophaga pinensis; assembly: GCA_945861685.1. Lineage (GTDB taxonomy): Bacteria > Bacteroidota > Bacteroidia > SXHM01 > SXHM01 > SXHM01. The sequence continues at coordinate 5,154 of CAMAVO010000094.1, forward strand.
CAATAGGAACCTGCACACCCGAAACTGTAATGTTTTCAATCACCACACTGTCAACATGCGAGCCATCAATGCTGGCAATATTGATTCCTATTTCACCCGGCTGTCCCAATCCTCCTTCTGTAACAATGCAATCGTGGATGTGAACATTACTGATGTCTCCGATTGTTTCTGTTCCGATTTTTATAACACGTGCCAGACTTGAGAACGAACAGTTCCAGACTTCCACATCGTGCAGCTCACTCATACTTGTTGTTTTCATCACCATGGCGTCATCAAAACTTTCAACGGTGCAATCATGAATGCGCACATAGCGACAACCATCAAAAGCAATTCCATCGTTGTTACCCACGCCTGAATTATTAATCTTTAAACCTGACATTAACAAGGTGTCACAATTTAAGTTATGCATCATCCAGAACGAAGAATTTCTCATTGAAATGTCTTCGTAGCGCACATTCACACAGGAAATAAAACGCACACCAAAAGCGCGCTGACTTGAATTAATAATAAATGCCGAGGCAAAACTATTACCATCCAATGTTCCTTTGCCGATGATACCGATGTTGTTTTCGCCTTCGGCATAAATCAGCGAACGTTTGCGGTAATCATCTGCCATACCATGCACCTGCGATTCTATTTCAGGATAATGAGCGGGATTGCCGCTTCCTTTTAAAATGGCTGCGCTGTCAAGATATAACAACACATTACTTTTCAGAAAAATTGTTCCGCTTATAAATGTTCCCACAGGAACTACCACTTCACCCCCACCCGCTTCATTACAACTGTCTATTGCAGATTGAATGGCTAATGTGTTGATGGTTGCTCCGTCACCTACTGCACCAAAGTCAGTAATGTAAAGTGTTACTTGGGCAGAGCAGTTGACAATTGATAATTGATAATTGACAATTAATAAGAGTAGAAGTTTTTTCATGATTTTATTTATTCGTCATTGCGAGGGTTTTTCACCCGAAGCAATCTCAATCATTAGAGAGATTGCTTCGCTAACGCTCGCAATGACGGTGTTTTAAAAATTATACAGCACACCTTGCTCCGCGAAGATAAAATTCAGTTTGTATATATTCTGTTCGCTTAACTGTTTCTTAATTGTTTCTTCATTATTACCTGTTGGCTTCATGTGGGTAATAATCACATTCAATTCTTTCAGCGCATCTTTTCCGGCAAGTTTTGCAAGCGCTTCCATTTCTTTCATAAGCCATTTGGGAGTGAGGTGTCCGTAGAGTTTATTGTCGGGCTGCTCGTCAGGATAAGAAACTTCGAGGAAAATTGCTTTTAGTTTTTTCTCTTTCATAATAGGAGCAATCTCTTTCCAGACGCTTTCCATGCGGTTGGATTTTTCTAATTCATCTGCTCCGGTATCACCAAAATATAAAATGTAGTTATCGTTATTACGCAGTAAAAATGCTGAACTCTGATAAGGTGTTGAATGACTTAACGGAAATGTTTTTGCAGAAAGAGCAGTGTTCTCAATTTTGGTTTCAGCACCCGGTGCTAAAAATTTGTACTGATATTTTTTAAGTGCAGGACTGTCACCATCGCTGCCGAAGTTTGGCCAGCTTTTCCAGTTGAAGTAATGTTTCTGCAAGTAGTCGAGCGTGAAGGGAAGCCCGTAAATATTTTTGGTGGTATCATCAACGGAATTGAGAACAAGACCTGAAATATGGTCAAGGTGCGCATGAGAAATCAGGTAGGCTTTGATGTTGTTTTTTATAAACGATTGCACATCGCCTTTAACTGATTTAGCAGCAATTGCTTTTTCAACTCCGCTGTAAATTGTTCCGGCATCCAGACAAACATAAGTGTCGGAACCTTCAGGTGCGACAAGGTAAGCAGAGAGGTTACTTTCGTCCAGTCCGCCTTTTACTCCGAGGGGAATTACTTTGAATGGGGCTTGAGCAATTGATAATTGACAATTGATAATTGATAATGTAAGAAGAAAGAGATATTTCATAGTGATTGTGTCATGCTGAGCTTGTCGAAGCAATAATTATAAAGCCCTTCGACAAGCTCAGGGTGACGATTACGAATTAAACTGCTTTTTAAATTGATCTTCAGCTTGTTTATCAAAGAACACCCAGAATATAGGAGTGTAGCCTTTTATCTGACCGGTTTCGGGGTCAACTACGGCCATGCGGGGTGCTGCACCCAATACGCGTTTCTCTAACTGCAAGGTTTCTTTGTTAAAATACCAGGTCTCTTTCAACTTTATTGAAATAATATTTTTGTCCAGTTCGTTCTGAACTATTTTTGTTTCCAATACTTCGGTTTCAGGATTTTCTACAGAAACAGTATCTGTAAAATTGGAAGCCTTTTTTACATCGTCAATACTCAAAGGAGTTCCGTCCATAAAATTATAAGCCTGCAATTTGCCTGCATATACCTGCTCAAAAATTTCGTAAATCAATTTTGAGTAGTCCGAAAAATCGGTGTCTTCCAGATTGTCATAATACGTGGTGGGTGCATCTAAAGAATAAATAGCAGGCTTTGTCCAGCCGGCCTCTGCGGTAGCTGTTGCGGTAGTTTCGGGTTGCTTAGCTTGTTCTTTGCAGGAGAGGAGAAGTGCAAGCGGTAAAAAGAGGAGGATGTTTTTACTCATGGTAATAATTTTAAAGTTTTGGAATTCGTGAGAGTAGTTCATTTGTTTGGTTTTTTAGTTTTCGTCATGCTGAACTTGTTTCAGCATCTGGGCAATGTCTGGGGGACATTGAGCCAGCCTGTGCTGATGATAAGACCCTGAAACAAGTTCAGGGTGACGTTGGGTTTATGGATTTGAATTTTTAATTAACTGTATATAAAAGCTGATTGTTTCTTTGTAACTCTCAATTGAAATACGTTCGTCTGTTCCGTGAATGCGTTTTAAATCTGCATCATCCAAACGCGTTGGTTCAAAGCGGAAAATATTTTTGGTGATATTCTTGTAATGTTTTGAATCAGTTGCGCCCAATACTAAGTAAGGTGCTACCAATACATCCGGAAAAATTTCTGCTGTTGTTTTATGAATAACACCAAAAGCTAAGGAGCTAAGATCTGACACACCTGATGGTTCATCGGGCTCCTGACTGGTGGTTGCTATTTTTATTCGTTCGTCATTGGCAACTCTTTTCACGTAATCTATAACACCCTGCACACTATCACCCGGCATGATGCGAAAATTGACAACAGCTTTTGCTTTAATGGGTAACACATTTTCTTTTTCACCGCTATTGAAAATAGTAGCAGCAGTTGTAGTGTGCATCGCAGCACGTGTAGAATTTTTCTTGTCGAGCTGACTTTCAATAACAGGGCCGAATAACCAGCGATTGGCAAAAACCAAACGCATTCCAAAAGCCATTTCAGGGCCTATGTAGTCAAACATAACAGCACCGGGGCCATCCATATTAGTGGGAAAAGGATGTGTTTCCAGTTTTGTAATGGCTGCACTTAATATACCGATTGCGCTTTGTTTCGGAGGCATAGAACTATGCCCGCCTTCTTCTTCCACTGTGAGTTCCAGACTTACATACCCTTTCTCGGCAATGCCGATGATGGCAACAGGCTTTTCAATTCCGGGAACAATTCCGCTGATGATTGAACCGCCTTCATCCAGCACATATTCCAGTTCCACCTGTTGTTGTTGCAGATGATTTGCAATCTGAAGTGCGCCCTGCCTCCCACCTATTTCTTCATCGTGTCCGTAGGCCAGGTAAACGGTGCGCTTGGGTTTAAATCCTTCGCGCAACAGATATTCTACCGCTTCCATTTCGCCCATGATGCCGCTCTTAATATCCAATGCCCCGCGACCAAAAACAAAACCATCTTTCACCACCCCGTCAAAAGGAGGATGCGCCCATCCGGGCAGTGTGAGCGGGTCAACAGGCACAACATCCTGATGCGCCATCAGCAATATCGGTTTTAGCTCAGGATTACTTCCCTGCCATTTGTATAACAAACTGTAGGTATTTATTTTTTCAAGCGTTAAGAGCGAATCAATTAAGGGAAAAGAGTGTTGAAGAAAACGGTGCAGACCATTGAACTGGCTGGTATCCATCTTTCCTGAATCCTGATACGAAACGGTTTTAAATTGGATGGCCTGACTAAGGCGCTGGATAACTGCATCATCGGTTTTGTAAAGCGGAACGGCTTCTACTTTTATTTGTTTTGAATGAAAGGAAAGTGTTCTGAAAATAAGAACAGCAGCAAGCAGGAGAATTGCAACAAGAAGAAAGAGGAGAACTTTTTTCATATCGGTTTGGTTGGGTAAAAATAGGTTTTTTCACCGCAGAGGCGCAAAGACGCAGAGTATTAATTTTCTCCGTGCCTTTGCGCCTCTGCGGTAATTTCTTCTTTAGTTTTACTGCTTCACAAATTTCTCAGCACAACTTCCCGACTGAATAAAATAAATGCCTGAAGAAAAACCGGAAACATCCATCTCTGTCTTATTGTTTCCGGCAGTGATTGGAAATTCCGTCCAAACAGACCCCAGTTGACCGCTTGAAACTGACCCCAGTATTCCGGAGCAAACTGACCCCACCCATTTTTAGTTAAATCATACTGTTTTAGCACATTGATTTTTTATTGCTGATGTTGTGTTTTTCACAACGCAGTAAATATAAAAAATCATGGCAAATAAAACAATCAGTATGAGCAACGTGCGACAAATCATCAAGCTTTATTCCCAGTCCATGGGAAAGAAAAAAATAGCATTACGACTGGGGATTTCCAAGAACACCGTCAAACTTTATATAGAGCGGTATAAAAAACTCCATACCACCTGGGAAGAACTTTCCCGGCTCACCGATTTTGAGCTGAACAAACTTTTCCATCCACCACAGAAAACGCCATTAAGCGAGCGCTTGCAGGCTTTGCAAGACTTCTTTCCCGGCATGGAGAAGCAAATGAGAAAGCGCGGGATGACCGTTTCCAGACAGTTCATAGCCTATAAATCTCACCACCCTGAAGGCATGGCAGAAACATCGTTTTATGTTTATTACAACCGGTGGATAAAGAAAGTAAATCCCACCATGCACATAGAACATAAGGTTGGCGATAAAATGTATGTTGATTATGCAGGTGCAACATTACCTTATGTTGATACAAACACCGGTGAGATAAAAAATGCACAAGTGTTTGTAGCCATCCTTGGCTGGAGCCAGTATGCGTATGTAGAAGCCATGCAAAATCAAACCATTGAAGAGTTTATCGCTGCCTGTGAAAATGCACTGCATTATTTTAAAGGCGTGCCACTTGCAATTGTTCCGGACAATTTAAAATCAGCAGTGTTTAAAGCCAGTAAGTATGAACCAACCTTAAACGAAAACTTTAAAGCCTTTGCCGACCATTACGGGATTACCATTCTTCCGGCACGTTCACGTAAGCCGCAGGACAAAGCAATTGTAGAGGGCATGGTAAAGCTATCCTACCAACGCATTTACACCAATATCCCGGAGAAAACCATCCTGCCATTAACTGAACTGAATGCAACGATACATAAATACCTGACCGAGCATAATGATACGATGCTTACAGGAAAAGAATGTTCCAGAACTGATCAATGGATAATGGAACTACCCTCGCTTCACCCGCTTGCTCAAACAAGGTATGAGCTACGAAAAATAAGACAGGCAACGGTGATGAAAAACGGACACATTTATTTAAGTGAAGACCAACATTATTACAGCGTTCCTTATGAACTTATCGGCAAAAAAATAAAGCTGCAATACTCCCGTTCACATGTAGAACTGTATCAGCATTACGAGCTTGTGGCAGCCCATAAAAGAATACGAAGCCCACACAACTATACAACAGACCCTGCACATATGCCTGCCCAGCACCGCTATGTAACAGAATGGAGCCCCGGTTTTTTTATGGAGAAAGCAAAAGCCATTGACCCGATTGTTGAATACTATGTCAGCCAGGTTCTTGCAAAAAAGCAACATCCCGAACAAGCCTATAAATCCTGCATGGGCATTTTATCTTTTGCAAAACGTGTTGGCAACACCCGACTTATCAAGGCTTGTAAGCGGGCGCATGAAATCGGCTATTACAATTACAAAATCATTGACGAGATTCTAAAAAACAATCTGGACCGCTATGAAGAAGAACCGGAACCACCGCCCATGCCTGTGCATGATAACATCAGAGGAAGAAACTATTATCAATAATCAATTTTAAACAA
>CAMAVO010000095.1 GCA_945861685.1 Chitinophaga pinensis
GACGTACCACACGGATATCACCGATAAAATTTTTGTAAACACTGTAATAGGCATTCAGGTCTAAGTAAAGTTTTCCTCCGATAGAACCGCGGTAACCTACTTCAATGGTTTGTACCTGCTCCGGTTTTAATTTAGGTAGTGATATAGACTTCAGCAATTCAGGCTGAATGGAGCCGATGTAGTTTCCGTTGGCATCCAAAGAGTCGTATTGCGCTTTAAAATCCTGAACCGAGTTAAGGGTGTAAAGATTATCCCATCCGTTCAGGTTTCCTGAAAGTGTAAGTGGACCCAAATCCAAAAGAATGAATTGATTCTGCAAGGTAGGTATTCTGAATGCCTGTTGTGCACTGATACGGAAACTGCTGTTTTTGTGAGTGAAAACAATAGATAAGCGTGGCGAGAACTGAGGCAGGAAATTTTTGTTTTTATCTGCTCTGAACGATGCACTGATATTCATTTTGTCTTTCAAAATCTTTTTACTCAATTGTAAAAAGCCTCCGTACTCATACGTTGAGATGCTTACAAATTCTGCATCTAAGTCGGCACTTCCGTTGGCAAGGGTATCGCCCGGATTGATAAGCGTATCGCTGAAAATACTGCCGTAACTCTGTGGGTCGTATCTTCTGAACGATGCGCCAGCCTGAACTTTCATAAATTTAATCATGTTAAAGTTGTATTGCGCCTCTATGTGTTGCAGTGAGGATATGTCGGTAAATTTTGAACCCTCTTCCAAATCAGCATTGCCCTTTACAGCAGTAAGAAGTGAGTCGAATTCATAACTTCCAACTTCAGGCCAAGCAAGGGAGTCAGCAACCTGAGTTGCATAAGATGAAGCCTGAAGCATTTCCTGATAATTAACCTCATCGTCAAAATCGTTTGTCAATACTTTCAATGAGTCAAAGTAAGCTCCCAGATATTCTCCAATGTAATTTTTAACACCTGCGCGCGAAACGCCTATACCTGAGAAAACAATGTCATACGAATCGCCTGCATTTTCCTGGGTAGTGTATGCACGCACGGTTAAATTTTTACCACTCAGTTCCAGTTTATGCTGCTGGAACATCAGGTTATTAATACTGTAACGGTTAGCCCCCTGATAGGTGGTTGTTCCGCTACCAATTTTATAGTTATAAGAAAGTTCAAGACTGTCTTTTATTTTGTAGTGCAAACCAATACCTGCTTTAATGCTTTTTGCTACCGGGTCAACTAAATCCTGCTCATAATAACCGGGTGCTTTGATGGTGCGCTTTCCAAGTCCGAGGTAACCGGTAGGGTTAAAGCCGAGGTAATTGTTCAGTGCTATAAAGTCATCACGCTCTTCCTGAGTAAGCTCCATGTTATATTGTTGTTGCTCTACAATGGCGCTCAGATTTTGTTCGGTTTCAATATCACCATAAATATTTGTTGCTGAGTCGTTAGCAACCCAGTTTTCGGCACGGAAATAAGAACCGGTAACCTTAACGGCAAACTTTCCTTTTTTGTCCAATACTTTGGCATAGCGGATTTGACCGTCAGCCATGTTGCGGCTTCCTGCTTTGAGTTGAATAGAAAGTCCCTGATAGTCATAAGGACTTTTTGAGGTCATACTTACAACGCCCTGAAAAGCGTTAGGTCCGTAAAGTGCAGATGCCGCACCGGTAATAACCTCAACGCTTTGCACATCCAGATCATTTAAACCAACCATATTACCCACCGGGAAGTTAAGACCGGGAGCCTGGTTATCCATTCCATCTACAAACTGAACCATACGCACCGGAGCGGTGGTATTAAAACCGCGCATGTTAAGCGCCTGAAACCCCATACTGGAAGTGCTGATGTCAACGCCTTTCATGGTACTTAATCCCTGATAAAAGTCGCCCGAAGCTATTTCGCGCACTTCCACCGCGCTCATCTTTTGAATGGAAGCCGAGGATTCCTGTATGGTTTCACTTACGCGTGATCCGCTGATAACTACTTCTTTTCCCTGCACTATAATAGAAGGCAGGTTAATGTCTAAGTTAGTGGTTGAGCTGTTTACTTCTTTCTCAATTTTTTCGTAGCCCACATAGGTAATCTGCAGGGTAACCGGGTTGGTTACATCCACTTTGATGGAGAATTTTCCATCGGGGTCGGTGGTAACTCCGGTGGTGGTTCCTTTAACACCAACACTGGCACCAATCAATGGCTGTTTTGTTTTATTATCGGTAACTTTACCCGTGATTGTTTTTTCCTGGGCAGAAGCGCTAAGGCTTAACAGCCCTGCAAAAATGAAAAACAATGAAAATTGTAAAATTCTTTTCATAGTGGTTTGATTTGGTAATTTTATGGTTTGGTTAAGTAATTGTTATTTTTCTGAAGCGGCTAAAAGTAGTAAAATTTTGATTCTTGCAACAAATACCTCCATTTTCTTTGGCATAACTAAACGATTACAAATGCGTCCTCTTTTTTCTATACTACTGCTCAGTCTGTTGTTCGCCTCAGCTTCGCAAGCCCAGATAGGGAAGAGGTTCAAATTTTCAACCGGCTACTCGTGTTATTTGCTGGAGGCGGGAACCAAAGTTTCTCCTGTTCATGCCTTGGGAATAACCCCGCAGTTTAACCTGTGGCAGCCAAGGGGTAATTTCAGCGTTGCCTTTGTTTCACCTATTACGGCAGGCATACATTTCCGCACCAAGGTATTGGGCAGTATGTTTTTCTTCAGCGATATTCCCCTGATGGGCGAGATCAATTACGGGCACCTTGCCACCAAGGACTTTCGCAAATGGTGGGGCGTTTTTGCGGGTGGTGGCTACAGCTTTCAGTCCGTGGGAACACGCTGGCAATATGGGGCCAATATCAGTGCAGGTTTTCGTTTCGGGCTATTCGGCAAATCGTTTACGCTGCGCTATGCCCGGTTTTTTGGCGAGAATTTCGGAGATTATCTTTCGCACCGCCTTACGTTGGAAATTAACCTGGGCAGGTTTTTGAAAGATGTGGATTCTAAAAATAAGTTGCAAAAGTTTGAGCGGCCGTTTCAATGATTTTTAACCGCAAAGTGCGCAAAGGAAAGCCCGCAAAGGCCGCTAAGTGATTTTGCCTTTGCGCCTCTTTGCGAAAAATCTTTGTGTTCTTTGCGGTTAATCTACTTTTGTCAAAAAAATATTCCGTGAAAAAATTACTCGTATCGCTTTCTTTTTGTGCTGTTTTACTATCGTGCAAAACACCCATACAAACAACGCAAACAAATCCCGACAACTACACCGTTGCTGAAATCAAACCAGAACAAGTTGCGCCTCCCGCACCACAGGATTCGTTGTTCGTTTACCTTGAGCGCACGCCTTGCTACGGACAATGCCCCATGTATAAATTCAAAATTTACAACTCGGGTTATGCCCTGTATGAAGGCAAACGCTTTGTAGAAAAAATAGGCCTGTACGAAACACGCCTGAGCGCGGCTGTTCTGCAAGAAATAAAAACAAAAGTAAACGACATCAACTATTTCGGTTTCAGAGACCAGTACCCGAAAACGGCATCCGATTTTCCTTCGGTAAAAACGGCAATAATTTTAGACGGCAACCGCAAAGAAATTATGGATGGTACAGGTGCACCTTCAGCTTTAAAAGAATTTGAAGCCTACTTAGATTCGGTTAAGGATGGGGCGGTGTGGAAGCAGGTGCATTGATTTTCTACTGCGCCCTCTCCAGCACAATCGGCTTAATAGTAGTAGCCACCTCGTGCGCACCCAGCGGCAGGTCAACACTTAGTTTATAAGGTTTGTAGCCTTCATGCTCCACGGTTAGTTCGTAAGCATTTTTTCCGGGCAGCATAATAAAGTAGTTGCCTTCTTCATCACTTTGAATTTCGGTCTCAGCCTTGCCCGAGTTTTTGTTCGTTATTTTTATGGTAACCGAAAGTTTGGCGGCATCGTGTGCGCTTATCACTTCGCCTTTTAATATGCTGAGGTTCGATTTTTCTTTTGCATCACCCGTTTTCAATCCGTAGTTGCTCATGTCAATTTCGTAAATATCAAACTCGCCTTCGCCATCGGGACGAATGCTGCTGAAGTAAGCGCGACCCGTTTCGGTGTTCAGCACAAAGTCAATATCATCGCCCAGTGAGTTGATGGGGTAGCCCATATTTTCGGGTTGGCTCCATTCGCCTTTTTCGTTTTTCACGGTCTTGAAAATATCGTAGCCGCCCATGTTCATGTGTCCTTTTGAACTGAAGAAAAGTGTTTTGCCATCAGGGTGTGCAAATACGCTTATCTCATCGTCATCCGAGTTTACAATTTCGCCCAGGTTCACCGGCTTTTCCCACTCGTTCTTGCTTATTCTTTTTGATACCCAGATATCGCCATTGCCTTGTCCGCCTTTACGCTCACTGCAGAAATAAAGGTGTTTGCCGTCAGCACTCAGGCTGGCATAACTTTCCCAGTAGGTGGAGTTAATTCCTTCCATCGGTTTGGCGCTGCTCCATTTCTCGGAAGTGCTTTTCTTGGAAACATAAATGTCGCCACCGTTCTCGTTTTTGTACATAAAAATCTGTTTCCCGTCAGGCGAAATACTGAGGCAGGCATCGTGCTCAACGCCATTGATAGCGCCTGGAGCCATTACGGCATCTACCCAATCGTGAATGGTATCGTTCCAAAAAGTGATGTACACATCTTCATAAAATCCCTGATCGTTTACATCTACGCCCACAACTTTTCCTTCGCCTCTGCGCGAAGTAAATACCATCACCTTCTGGTCGGCAGTCAGTGAAGGATGATAATCGTTGTATTTAGAATTGATAGGCGTTCCGGGATTACTGATAACCACATTCACCGGTCTTGCCAATAATTCGTTTGCAGTTTTTACCTGTGCGATAAGGGTGTTTATTTCTTCCATCTGCGGTTTCTTCAAATCCTGTGCGCGGTATTTTTCGTACTGCTCCAAAGCCTTGTCTAAGTTGGCAAGCGCCTGATTTATTTTGCCGAGGTAGAGGTATAAGTCAACATCAACAGCGTTGTTTAATTTTTCGGCAGCATTGAATTTTTCAAGCGCTAGTTCATATTCTTTCAGTGCAAAATGCGCTTCGCCCATGCGGAAATTAAGCATGGCATCATCGGGCGCTTTTTCAAATTCTTCGCGGTAAATCCGCAGCGCACCATTGAAATCTTTTTCATTGTATTTCAGGCGCGCAGCAGTCATTTTCAGTTTGTCGGCTGTGGCGGTTTGAGCATAGGCCGCAGGCTGTAAGCAGTAAACAGTAAGCAGTAGTGCGAAGAAGTATTTCATGGTGTTGTGTTTTAAATCCGTAGCTAAGGTAAATAAGATATTAAGAACTAGTAGTGATTTTTATCAGCAAAGGATATGAATAGTTTCATTGCTCTTTTCTTCTCCTCGTCCAACTCATAGCTGATGTTTTCGGTCAGGTATTTTTTTGCTTCTGCTGTGTTGATAATAGAAGGTGGAAATTCTTCCAGTGTTTTGTCAATGTTATCCAACCCGTTTTTCAGTGCGTTGTTAAACTCTGAAATAAATGCGGCAGGAAGATTTTTATTGGCTACCCAGCAGGCAAAAACAAATGGAAGTCCGGTGAAGTTTTTCCACTCTTGACTTAGGTCGTATGCCAATAGCACGTTGCTCCCCTCTCCTTTTGGAGAGGGGCTGGGGGTGAGGCCAAATGCCCTGTCGCCAATAACAACCGCAGCCGTTGTTCCTTTAATGTTCTGCTCAAATCCTGCTTCTGCATTCACAAATTCTGCATTTATTTTCCAGTATTCTTTGGCAAGAATTTTCACCAGCATCACTGAAGTGCGGCTTTGATAATCCAATAAAATGGTTTTTATTTCGTTAAGCGGAACTTTGCTGAACAGACAAACAGTTTTTACTTTTCCGTTGGCACCAATGCAATAATCACTGATGATGTTTGCATTTGTAACTTGTGAAATAGCGGCCACCGGAATAAGGCCAATATCTACTTTTCCGCTGATTAATTTCTCGGCACACACCGAGGGAATGTCTAATGAAATGTCGCAATCAGCTTTCAGCGCAGAATGATTTAAGCCATAAACAAAGGGCAACGAATTAAGATAAGAAACAGCAGAGATGCGAATTTTTTCCATCGGGCGCAAAAGTAGTATTTACCGTTCGTCATGCTGAACTTGTTTCAGCATCTTAATCATAAGACCCTGAAACAAGTTCAGGGTGACGTTATTCAACTGCTTCAACTTCCATTAACGCACTTACTAAATAAGTGAGTCGGGTTCCCGCTTCTAAGCACTTGAACCGTGTGCGTTGTTTTTCGCCTTTGATAAAAACTTTTCCGTTTGCAATTTTAAACGTTGCACCGTGCGGCAATTCTTCCAGATGTACGGAATGATTGTGTGTGTCGTAACGTTTCAGCACCCGCATCAGGTGCAGGTCAGAGCAACTGGAAGCCGCAGGGTTCCGCATGTATTTATCAATGGCGTGATGCACATCATCCGGAAAAATATTCTGCTTCAGCAGCGGTAGCATCAAATCCTGAAAATCTTTTTTCCATTCTGCCCCGTGTGGTTTAACACGGTTTTTATTTTTATCCCAATTCGTTAGGTGAGCCACTTCATGCACCAGTGTAATCAGAAATGCAAATTTATTCAGGTCGTGATTGATGGTGATAAAATGTCCGCGACCATCAAATGGAGGACGATAATCGCCCAGCTTGGTATTGCGCTTGCGCTTGATGCGCATCCGGAATTTGTACTGCTCAATCCAAACCAAAACCATATCCACCGTTTGCTCGGGAATGTATTTGGCGATGATTTCGCGGTCGGTGCGTTTGGGCTTTTGCATGGTGCAAAAATAACCACTAAGAACACTAAGTTCACAAGTTTGAGTGGGCCTCAGTGAACTTGTGTTCTTAGTGGTAAAATTATTTCATCAACTGGTAAACCAGAAGTGCCGAAAAGTAGGCAAGGAAACTCATGTATGCAAATTGCAGAGCTGGCCATTTCCAGCTTTTGGTTTCGCTGTAAACAATGGCAATGGTGCTCATGCACTGCATGGCAAAAGCATAAAATATCATCAGCGAAAAAGCAACTGCGGTTGAGTAACGTTTTTCTCCCTTTTCAGGATTTATTTCTGCCTGCATTTTTTCGCGGATAGACATAGTGTTATTTTCATCTCCTACGCTGTAAATGGTTGCCATAGTTCCTACAAATACTTCGCGGGCGGCAAAAGAAGTTACTAATGCAATTCCTATTTTCCAGTCGAACCCGAGTGGACGAATTGCCGGTTCCATAAAGTGTCCCATTATACCCGCATAACTCTGTTCTAACTTTTCATTAGCAATCAGTTTTTCAATTTCGTCTGAAGAATGTGTTTGTAAAAATTCTTCAGTGTGAAAACGTTTTTCTATCTTTTCAAATCTATCGCCCGGTGCATGTGACGAAAGCACCCACAATACAATGGAAATAGCAACAATCACTTTCCCTGCTTCAAACACAAACACTTTTACTTTTTCAATAATTCCTAATCCCACCGAGCTCCAGCGCGGTGCGCGATACACCGGCAATTCCATAATGAAGAAACTGCGTTCGCGGGCTTTGATGATAAACTTCATCAGCAGTGCTGTAAGTATGGCGGCTATAAAACCAATCATGTAAAGTGCCATCAAAATAAGTCCTTGAAGATTTAAAAAACCAAATACTTTTTCAGAAGGAACAACCAATGAGATTAGCAGCGTGTAAACAGGTAAGCGTGCCGAGCAACTCATCAGTGGCGTTACCATAATGGTGATGATTCGCTCTTTCCAATTAGGAATGGTACGCGTTGCCATAATTGCCGGGACGGCACAGGCAACACCGCTTATGAGCGGAATAACAGAGCGACCGTTCAATCCGAATTTGCGCAGCATCCTGTCGGTGATAAAACTCACGCGAGCCATGTAGCCCGTATCTTCCAGTATTCCGATAAAAGCAAACAGCAAAGCAATCTGCGGAATAAAAACCACCACACCGCTGATGCCGGCAAGTATTCCGTTTACCAATAATTCAGTCAGCATTCCTGCCGGAAGGTGGTTCAATAAAAATTCTTCACCCGCTGAAAAAAGCTGTTCAATCAGCTCCATCGGATAGGCCGACCACGAAAAAATAGATTGAAAAACAAGAAACAACACACCGAAAAAAATCAGGAAACCATAAATACGGTGCGTTAAAATGTCATCTATTTTTTTTGTTACAGATGAACCCAATCCGCTTTCTTTTTTGGTGACTGTCTTTTTCAGAATCTCTCCAATCACTTTGTAGCGTTGGATAGTTTCGGATCTTTGCTTTTTTGCTTTATCGGTTTCAGCAATTTCTTCGCTGAGAATTTTTTTCTTCGGAAGTTCCAACGATTCAATCAATGCAAGTTTCAATTCTTCAATTCCTTTTGCATCGCGGGCTGTAATGGCAAAAACTTTTATTCCCAATTCATCAGCAAGTTTGGCAACATCAATTGCTTCATCGCTTTTCTCCAGCAAGTCAATCATGTTCAGCACCAGAATTACCGGAATTCCGGTGTCCATAATTTGTGTGCACAAAAACAAACTGCGTCTGATATTGGTAGAATCCGCCACATACAAAACCACATCAGGATGCACCGGATTATTCCTGTCGTGCAACACATCCGGCAAAACTTTCTCATCTTCAGAAAGTGCATTCAGGCTGTAAGACCCCGGGAAATCAATAAACTCAACAGCTATGTTTTTGATTTTCGTAAAACCCGATTTTTTGTCAACCGTAACCCCCGGGAAATTCCCGATCTTCTGATTAAGTCCCGTGAGAATATTGAACAGCGTGCTTTTCCCGCTGTTGGGATTTCCGGCAAGCGCAACTTTTAAGGTTTTATCAGCAGCCACCTTATTTATGTTCTGTTGTGGAAATTAAAATACTCTCTGCTTCTGAAACCCTTAGGCATAATGAATAACCCGAAACACGTATAGCAATCGGGTCTCCCAATGGAGCAATGCGTTCCAATAAAATTTCTTCACCAGGAACACAGCCCATTTCTAAAAAGCGCAGTGATAAATCACCATCGCTGAAATCTTTAATAATAGCTGTTTGGCCCGGTTTAAGTTCGGAGAGTTTCATGTTTTTTGCTCGCAAAGACGCAGAGTTCGCAAAGCCATATTTTTCTTGGCGGCTTTGCGCCTTTGCGAGACCTAAATTATCAGGGTTGCGAAAATACCCAAAAAATCAGGAGGGCTTACTACCGCTTTTGAGGTATATAGATGAGGCAGGCTCAGTTGTTTTTTTCTCTTGCAGCATTCCATGTCCACCAGGACAATCGCAGCCTTTGCTAGGGGCACGCTTGCGGGAACAGGATGATGCTATAGCCAGCACTAAAAGCAGAATAGATATTTTTTTAACAATGCTCATTTGTAAATAATAACGTTAATTATAGCGTTTTATTTTCTTTTTTATTTGCCAGTTGTCCGCAGGCAGCATCAATATCCTTTCCGCGACTTCTGCGCACGTTTACAATAATGTTGCGGTTTTCAAGGTAGTTGCAAAACTCACGAATGTTTTTGTCGTCTGCTTTCTGAAACTCACCTCCTTCAATAGCATTGTATTCAATCACATTCACCTTGCAGGGAACCACTTTGCAGAACTCAGCCAACTCACGGGCATCTTCAGCTTTATCGTTAAAATCTTTTAAAATAATGTATTCAAAAGTCGGTCGAGTTCCTGTTTTTTCGTAAAAATATTGCAGTGCTTCAGCCAATACTTCTAATGAATTGGTGTCATTGATGGGCATGATTTGACTGCGTTTTTCATCATTGGCAGCATGCAGCGAAAGAGCAAGGTTAAATTTTACATCATCGTCAGCCAGCTTCTTAATCATCTTGGCAATTCCGGCAGTGGAAACGGTAATGCGTTGCGGAGAAATATTCAATCCGTCAGGCGAAGTAATGCGCTCAATGGATTTCAGAACATTGGCATAGTTGAGCAATGGTTCACCCATTCCCATATACACAATGTTCGAAAGCGGAATTTCGTATTTATCTATTGCAAGATTTCGCAGTTGTGCCACTTGGTCATAAATCTCGTCAGCATTCAAGTTGCGCAGACGTTCCAATTTTCCGGTTGCACAAAACTTGCAGGTAAGACTGCAACCAACCTGCGAAGAAATACAGGCCGTCATGCGCGAAGTGGTAGGAATTAAAACACCTTCCACCACTTTTCCGTCAAATAATTTAAAAGCAGTTTTGATGGTGCGGTCGCTACTCACCTGCATGAAATCTATAGCTGCGGCATTGATTTCAAAGTGTTCTTTCAGCAATTCGCGCAGCGCAATTGACAAATTACTCATATCGTCAAACGAGCGAACTGATTTCTGCCACAACCACTCATAAACCTGTTTTGCGCGGAAGGGTTTTTCTCCGTTTTCCGACAAAAAGGTTTTGATTTCTTCCAGCGAAACCGCACGTATGTCTTTCTTTTCAGCTATTTCAGGCATGGTACAAAGGTAGGATTTAACTGTTTACCATTGAATGTTGCTGTTGACCTGAAACGAAGCAACTAATCTTTATTTAATTCCTATTTTGGCGGTCATAAATAAAGGAGATGAATTTTTTTGAAAATGAAACAAAGAAAGCGCTGCAAGCCAAAGAAGATGCACAATGGATAGCGTTTGCGCCTTTCGTTTTTCAGACTGCAAAAGTGTTGCGCGATACGGGAATACTTGCAATTGTTGAAGAAAGCAGAAACGAAGGATACACATTGGAAGAGGTGGTTGAAAAATTAAAACTTTCGCTTTACGGTGTTCGCGTTTTGTTGGAAGGTGGCTTGGGAATTGGCTTGTTGCTGTTGAAAGACGGGAAATTCACGCTTTCAAAAACAGGTTTTTTTGTTCTTAACGATAACCTCACAAAAGCCAACATGGATTTCACCCATGATGTTTGTTATAAAGGTTTGTTTGATCTGGACAAGTCAATCATGACGGGAAAACCCGAAGGTTTGAAAGTTTTCGGTTCATGGCCAACTATTTACGAGGCGTTGTCAAAATTGCCGGAACCCGTTCAGAAAAGTTGGTTCAACTTTGACCATTATTATTCAGATGACGCTTTTCCTGCTGTATTGCCACTGGTTTTTAAAGACAA
>CAMAVO010000096.1 GCA_945861685.1 Chitinophaga pinensis
CAATGCAATAATTGAGTTCATAAACATCACCTAACTGAATATGTTCCTTTATTTTTCCAATATTTTCTACGTATTCATTTTTTGAAACACGACAATTAGGAATTGTTTCCGTGTTCTTCGCATTTTCATCTTTTAAAACAATACGGTTAATGCTATTGCACAACTCAATAATTTCCGATTCGCTTTTTCTGACAGGAAAATACCCAATTTCAATTTCATCTGTGTCACAAAAATCGAAAGTCAGTTCGGGCTGAAAAAAATGAATCAACGGCATTTCAATTTTATCAGGGTTCTTAGAACTTAATTTTTCTATTTGATTTTTCAAATCGTAGTTTAAAAATCCAAACAAATTGTCATTCTTAGCATGTGCATAATTCTGCAGAAGATCAAATCCATTTTCCTCGGCTAATTCAATTTTTATTTCAGAAATTTTTCCGATACCTACACTGTTTTTAAATCCTGCATAGCCGGCAAACTGAACTTGATTTTCATTGTTGCATAAAAAACAAAAACAATCAGTATTATTTTCTGCCCAAAGAATTAAGTTTTTCAGAAAAGTGTATTTATTTTCGGGTAAAAACTTAATAGTTGTTCTCATTTATATATTTATGATGCGACAAATGTAGACTTTCAACATTATTTTGATCATAAAGACAATAATTGATACATTTGATAAAAAAAGAGGATGTTTATCGGTATTAAGAATAAGCTATTTTCCGTTTGGGAACTATACATTTTAACCTATCAGGCTTTAAAAATTTCGATATTAATACCTAAAGTAGTAAATTTGGAAACTTAATTATTCATAAAAAATTGTTAGACAATAAAGATTTAAATACACTATTTTTACATCACGTTTAAACTAAAGTACCGTAAACGGTCAAGTTTAGCATTAGAAAACAAATTTAAATTTCTCATAAAATGATGAAATTCTACAACAAATCCCTCTCATCACGAGTTCTTGCAGGAAGTATAATAGCTATAGGTGGCATGATTGCTTCGCTATCATCAAACGCACAAACGGTTTATCTGAATAATGTCGGAGCAAAGATGCATATTGTATCAGGTTCTTATCTTAATGTTGACGGAACGTTTGAAAACCAAACAAGTGGTGCTATTGAAAACAATGGAACAATTGAAGTTCTGAATGATTGGACAAATGCTGATGGAAGTGGTGTATTTACAACAAATACTGGCACTGTTATTTTAGATGGGGCGAGTCAAGCAATTGGCGGAACTGCCTTTACCCGCTTTTTCAACCTTACTGCATCAGGATCCGGATCTAATAATGTTAAAACTTTAGATCAAGATATAAGCGTTGGAGCATACCCAGCATTTACAGGCACGACAGGAGTTTTAGATTTAGAGGATAATGTTCTATCGCTCAATGGAAAAATATTATCTGTAAATAATAAAAATGGGGCTGCCATCAATTCCACTGGGGGGGGATTAATAAGAAGTGAAAATACCACACCGCCATATGGAACAGTTAGATGGAATATTGATAATGCGACAGGGGCTCACACAATCCCTTTCGGAACTGCCGCAAATGTTGCTATCCCTTTTATTTATGACGTTTTTACAGCGGGGACAGACGCTAGCAATGGTTATACTATTTTTTCAACCTATCCTACCCCTACAAGCAATCTACCATTACCTACAGGAGTGATGGGGGTTAATGATAATGCAGGAAACAATAACTCAAACAATGTAATTAATAGATTTTGGATTGTTGGAGAAAGAGTGTGGGCAACATACCCTAAAATTAATTACACATTCACTTTCGACAATAATGCTGCAACCGACCTTGCCAGAACTGGTGCTTGGGGAGTTCTAAGAGCACAACGTTACAATCCAACTATTGTTCAAACTGGACTAGAAGGATGGGGGGATTGGTTATATTCTCCTGCAAACATAGGCAATACAGTTACTGCTACTATTGCAAATGCTCCATATGACTATTATGATGTCTGGACTTTAGTTGACGAAAGCAACCCATTACCTATTGAGTTAATTCGCTTCGCAGGAAATTGTGCTGATGGTCAGGTTGAAGTTACCTGGACAACTGCTTCAGAGACAAACAACGATTTCTTTACTGTTCAAAGAAGTATTGACGGTGTTACTTTTGAAGATGTAGTAATTGTTGACGGTGCAGGAAACAGCAGTAGTATCATTAATTACAGTGCAGTTGATTACAATCCTTATGGCGGAACATCATACTATCGTTTGAAACAAACTGACTTTGACGGGGCATCAAAATATTCTGATGTAGTGGCTGTAAGTTGCGGAAATGCTGCTACAGATTTCAATCTTGTTAATGCTTACGACCAAGGTAACGGAACCATGGCAGTTGTTTTCAATGCAGGAGATAACGAACTATACACTATTACATTGTATGACATTATCGGAAAACAAATTACTGAAACTACAGGTAAAGCATATTCAGGTAAAAACCAAATCAACATTGCTGTGGGCGACCTTGCAAGAGGCATCTACATGGTAAACCTGAAAAACGAATTCAAATCCTTCGGAAGAAGAGTTATGTTGCACTAATCAAAAAGATGATTGAGTTTAAAAAACCTCTCCGTTTCGGGGAGGTTTTTTATTTTATGCCTTTACCATATCAGAAACGGTCTTTACCCAGACAGGATGGGTATTCAGACTTTCTACTAACTGTAATTTTTCACCTCCGTTGCTTTTGAATATCTCTGAGTATTCATGTCCGATTTCAATAATTGTTTCTAGACAATCTGCCACAAAAGCGGGGGAAAAAACAAGCAATTTCTTTATTCCCTCTTTGGCTTTTTGTTCCACTACTTTATCTGAAAATGGTTCCAGCCATTTTTCATCTAAACGTGATTGAAAAGAAACGGTATATTTTTCTTTTGGAATATTTAATCTTTCTGCAATAGCCTTTGCCGTAGCAAAAGAAGATGCTTTGTAGCAATAATAATTATCGTCAGTGATTTCGTTCTCGCAATTATGGTCTGAGCAGGGTTTTCGGTCTTCATAAACCTTGTCAACCTGACGAACAGGTAATCCATGAAAACTAAAAATCACATGTTCATATTCTTCAGGGTTGTATTGTTTACCTCGTTCAACAAAAGCATTGATGTAACCTTGATTATCAAAAAACTGACTTACTACTTTCAATTCAGGAATTACATACCAATTTGCAATAGTTTTGAATACCAATTCAAGTGTTGAGCCCGTGCTGGAAGAAGCATATTGCGGATAAAGAGGAACAACTACAATTTTTTTATAATTCTCTATCCGCATCTTTTCCAGAACACTTTCTATTGAAGGCTTTTGATAGCGCATCGCTAATTCAACAGAGAACCCATTCCCAAGCTCTGCCTGAACTTTTTCTTTTAGTTCGTTACCATAAATTAAAAGAGGTGAGCCATTTTCAGTCCAAAGTTCTTTGTAAATCTTTGAAGATTTAGGAGCACGAAACGGAACAATAATCAGGTTTACAAGCAGTGTTCGCGCTAGCCAGGGAATATCAATAACACGTGGGTCATTGAGGAATTGAAATAAATATTTTCGTACATCGGAAACCGAGGGGCTATCTGGGGTGCCGAGATTAATGAGGAGAACTCCTGTCTTCATAAATTATATTTGTAAAGCACGTTTTGCACTTGCATCCAAACAAGCATCTTTCAGAGCTTCGGAAAATGTAGGATGCGGGTGACACATTCTTCCTATATCTTCGGCAGAGGCGCGAAATTCCATTGCCACCATTGCTTCTGCAATCATATCCGCAGCTCGTGGACCAATCATGTGAACACCTAAAATCTCATCGGTTGTTTCATCTGCCAGCACTTTTACCAAACCGTCAATATCCATGCTTGCGCGTGCTCTGCCACTTGCACGAAAAGGAAATGAGCCAACTTTATATTTTATTACTTTCTCTATTAATTGTTCTTCGGTGTAGCCTACCGAAGCTACTTCAGGCCAAGTATAAACTACTCCGGGAATTGTAAGATAATTAATATGCGGTTTTTGTCCTGCCATAACTTCGGCTACAAAAACACCCTCATCTTCTGCTTTGTGGGCCAACATAGGACCTTTTATAACATCTCCAATGGCATAAATACCTTTTACATTTGTTTCTAAATGTTCATCCACTTCTACTCTTCCGCGTTCATCTAATTTTACTCCCGCTTTTTCAAGCCCAAGATTTTCAGTGTAAGGTTTTCTTCCAACAGCAACTAAGCAGTAGTCACCTTTAATTTCAATTCTCTCGGCTTTCTTATTTTCAGCTACAAGTGTTACTTCTTTTCCATTTGCACTAACTGCCGTTACTTTATGGTTCAGATAAAATTCAAAGCCCAACTTTTTAAGACTGCGTTGCAATTCTTTTCCCAATATTTTATCCATTGCAGGAATAATTCCGTCCATAAATTCAACTACAGAAACTTTAGAGCCAAGACGTGCATATACAGAACCCAACTCCAAACCGATTACACCACCGCCAATAACAATCAGGTGCTTAGGGATTTCTTCCAACTTTAATGCTTCGGTTGATGTGATGATTCGTTTCTTGTCAATTGTAATTCCGGGCAGAGAAGAAGGTTTTGAGCCTGTTGCAATAATTATTTTTGCTGCCGATAGTTTTTCCACAGTTCCATCGTCCTTTTTTATTTCAATGGTTTTTGCATCAAGAAAAGAACCGTGACCTGTATAAATGTCAACTTTGTTTTTTTTCATCAGGAAAGCTACTCCGTCAGAAGTTAATTTTACTACTTCGCCTTTGCGTTTTATCATTTGTGCAAGGTTTACTTTCAGGTTTTTCAGTTCAATGCCATGCTCAGTAAAATTTGTTGCGGCATTGTGATAATGTTCTGAAGAATCGAGCAAAGCCTTTGATGGAATGCAACCCACATTCAGACAGGTTCCGCCAAGTGTATTGTATCGCTCAATGATTGCTGTTTTCATTCCAAGCTGAGCGCAACGGATGGCTGCCACATATCCACCGGGACCGCTGCCTATTATTGCTACATCGTAAGTCATTAATTTGGTTTTGAAAGTTGAGAGGTTTAGGGTATTTAGTTATGAAATTCAGGGGCAAAGTTATTGAAATTGGTTGGAAAGAGAATTAGATGTTTTGCAGTTAGACTAACTCAGGCCGTCAAAAAACTAATCCAGTTTCTTCGTCTTCAACCTAATAGAATTCCCGATCACAATCACATCCGAGAAAGCCATGGACAACGCTCCAACCATTGGGTTTAGAAAACCAAAAGCTGCTATCGGAATAGCTATTACGTTGTAAAAGAAAGCCCAGAAAAGATTTTGCTTAATTGTTTTCAGCGTGTGCTTGCTCACTAATAAAGCTTCATACAACTGCTTCATTCCCGAACTGCCCAACAATATAATACCTGCACTCTGCACAGCCACCTGTGTAGCGTTGCTCAGCGAAATGCCAACCTGTGCTTTTGCCAATGCAGGCGCATCATTAATGCCATCACCTACCATCGCAATCTTTGAGGTTTGTGAAAGCTGTTCCACAATCTCCAACTTCTGCGCAGGACTCTGTTCGCTGTACACTGTCTTTATTCCGAGCTTTGCAGCTAGTTCATCACAACGTTCTTTTTTATCACCACTTAGCATAATGGTTTCTATACCGGCTCCGTTCAGCAAACTTATTGCCTCTTTCGCATAAGGCTGAATTTCATCTTCCAAATCCACTGCTCCTGCAAGCTTTCCGTTAATCAGCAGATAAATGTTGTGTGTCTTATTCTCCGCTTGATTTTCAGCAATACGGAAAGAACCTGCTTTAATTACATTTCCTTCTTTATCTGTTGCAGAAATACCCAAACCTTTTTCTTCTTTCACATTACTCAACTCCAGATTTGCGGCTTTGCTCTTCAGGTTTTCAACCAATGATTTTGCAATAGGATGCGATGAGTTTTTCTCCATCCCATAAAGCAGGTCAATGATTTTCTGCTCTCCCGTTCCGTTGTAAGAAACAATTTTTTTGATGCTAAATTTCCCGGTGGTAAGTGTTCCTGTTTTATCAAATACTACTTTTTTTACTTGCGCAAATTCTTCTAATGTTTGTCCGCCTTTTATTAAAATACCTCTTTTAGCTGCACGTCCCAAACCAGCCATGACAGCGGTTGGCGTTGCCAAACCCATTGCGCAAGGACATGAAATCACCAGCACCGCAATGCTGTGCATCAATGAACTTTGCAGTGTAAGTCCTGCCGCAAAATAGGAGACAACAAAAGTCAGCACTGCAATTCCTACAACTGCAGGAACAAAAATAGCACTCACCTTATCGCCCAGCTTTTGAATTGACGGTTTTGTGTTCTGAGCATTCTTCACCAATTCAATAATATGAGCAAGCACTGTATCCTTTCCTACTTTCTTTGCCCTCACGCGTATATTGCCACTTACCAGAATTGTTCCTCCGGTTACCACATCACCAATAGCTTTCTCTGCCGGAATACTTTCTCCCGTAAGCATTGACTCATCCACCGAAGCATTACCGCTTATAATCTCACCATCCACTGGAATCCGGTCACCTGTATTTACCACCACCACATCATACTTGATGATTTGTTCAATATCCGTTTCCTCAATTTCTTCCTTGCCGTCCTTTATAACAACCAGTTTTGCTTTTCCTTCCTGCAAAGCACTCAGGTCTTTAATAGCAGTGGTGGTTTGCTTTACCGAACGGTGTTCTATAACATTGCCCAACAACACCAGCGTTATAATCGTTGCCGCAGTTTCATAAAATAAGAAATTGCTCACATCTGGCGAGCCGTAATATATAATAGTACCTGCCAGACTGTAAACAAATGCAGAGCCTGCACCAATCGTAATCAGCACATCCATATTAGGCACACCCGACCTAAGTGAACCCAACGCACTCTTTCCGAAATGATACATACCAACCACCACTACCGGAATACTCAGCCCCAACTGCACCAATGGATTGTGCAAAAAATGAAAAGGCAAAAACATGTGCAGAAAAAGAGGAACAGTAAATATCAATGAGAAGTAAAACAACTTCTCAACCTTTGTCCATTCCCTTTTTCCGGTTTCTTCCTTTTTAGAATCAACTACTTTATAGCCTAAGCCTTCAATGTTCCCGACAACAGCTTTAAGTTCAATAGATTTATCTTCTATAAAAACAGCTTCACCCGTTGCAAAATTTACGTTTACATCCTTCAACCCAAGTTTGGTAAGGCTCTTCGTAATACCCAACGCGCAGCTTGAGCAGTCCATGCCCTCTACATTCAACGTTATTTTTGCTGTGCTTCCTTCCATAATATTCTTCACAAAACTACTTATTAAACAAATGAGGAGTGTTTAAAGTTTATTGGTTTTGTGGTCAATATATTTTTTTATCTTTGTCGCCCTCGAAAAACGGTGGTTGTAGCTCAGTTGGTTAGAGCATCGGTTTGTGGTACCGAGGGTCGTGGGTTCGAGCCCCATCATCCACCCAAAATAAAAAGTCCCCTCGCGTTAGGCGAGGGGACTTTTTTGTTTTAGCTATCTATGACTTTAGTTATACTCCTTAAACTCAAACGGCAAATCAATAGTCCGTGAGAACACATGGCCCAGGTCCAGAATATCCACATCATCCTCTTCGTAATACCACAAAACCGTTACTTTCTTTCCGGCATCACGCATCAGTTTCAGAACTTTCAGAATATCAGTAATACACTTGCTCGAAGGCGTGTTAAAATATTCCAGTTTAAATAGAAAAGTAGTTTCGGCAGCAGCATTTTTCGAGTAGCGGTCCAGCCAATCCAAAACAGGAATATAAAACCCCTTAGCATTCAGCGGAAACGAGCGTCCTGTAAGTTCCAGCTTACCTGTAACATTATCAAACGACACAAAAGGCGTGTCTTTCCCTGCTTCCATCAGCAAAGGTTGCACAGGATTAATTGAATTATCTTCACCCATAAACTCAAAGTATTTTAGTCATTCAACGTTGCAACAATGATACAAATAATTTTTATCACACTGAATCTTGTTAAAAAATTTACATTAGCAGCCTTGAAGAAAAGTTGTGTCACCCTGAGCGTAGTCGAAGGGCAAAAAATTTAAAACAAAAAGATATGAGCGAAACAAATTCAGCAAAACATCCTAAAGGACTATGGGTATTATTCGGCACCGAAATGTGGGAACGCTTCGGTTACTATTTAATGCTCGGCATATTCTCACTCTATATGCTCGATGGCTGGAACAATGGCGGCATGGGTTTCTCTCCCGGGAAAAAATCCGACATCTATGGAACCTATCTTGGATTAGTTTACCTCACACCCTTTATCGGTGGTCTCCTTGCCGATAGGTTGTTAGGCTACCGCAGGTCCATCATCTCAGGCGGCTTAATGATGGCAGCCGGATATTTTTTACTCTCCGTTCACAGCAACACAACTTTTTTCATCGCCCTGTTTTTAATCATTCTCGGCAATGGTTTTTTCAAACCAAATATTTCAACCCTTGTTGGAAATCTCTACAGCACCGATGAACTGAAAGACAAAAAAGATTCGGGCTACAATATCTTTTACATGGGTATAAACCTTGGAGCCTTCATCTGCAATTTTGTTGCAGCCTACATGCGCATCAATTACGGCTGGGGCTATGCCTTTGCAGCAGCCGGTGTAGGAATGTTAGTAGGAGTAACTATTTTTATTTCGGGCACAAAACACATCAAACATGTGGATGTAATTAAACCGGTAAGAGACGGTGATATGTCAACCCTCAAAATTCTTGGATTAACCGTTCTGCCCATGTTTGTATTCGGCATATTGGGTTATCTCATTCCCGGAAATTTTCTTGGCACCGATACCAACGATGCATTCATTGCAGGCTGCATCCCCGTGATCGGCTTCTTTATTTATTTAGCCTTTACATCCGAAGCAAAAGAGAGCCGTGCCATCAAAGCATTGCTTGCCGTTTTCTCTTGTGTTATTCTTTTCTTCGCCATCTTCCACCAGAATGGTGATGCGTTAACTGTTTGGGCCGAAGACCACACCGACCGCAAAATGTCCGAAAGTGTTTCAGGCATTGCCAACGAAATAGGAATGGCGCAGATAGTTGTAAACAACGATATTGTTTCTGCCGACCAAACAACCTTTGATTCCGAGATTGCTGCCATGCGTGAAACAGAAAAAAACATGCCTTCACAAACATTGGAAGAGCTAACCGCGAAAGGTGCTTATGCTAATCAAATCGGACAATTAGAGAAGTCAAGAAAATATTTTGAAACACTTGCACCTGCTGATGTTCCGCCAAAAGGCTCTGACCTTAAATTATATTCAACAGAATTATATCAATCTATCAATCCGTTTTGGGTAGTAGTGCTTACTCCTTTAGTAGTGGGTGTTTTCGGTTTGTTACGAAGCAGAAAAAAAGAACCAAGCACTCCTACAAAAATTGCAATCGGTTTAGTCATCACTGCACTTTCAGCTTTGGTAATGGTTGGTGCAGTTTCTGCCAGTCATGATTTAGCATCAAAAGCAAGTTCATGGTGGTTGATTGCTTCGTATGGAGTAATAACAGTTGGGGAGTTGTGTTTATCCCCAATGGGTTTATCATTGGTTTCTAAACTTTCACCGCCAAGGATTACAGCCTTAATGATGGGTGGGTTTTTCCTTGCAATATCAGTTGGAAATAAATTATCAGGTATGCTCTCCGGCCTATGGGAAACAACCGAAGACAAAAAAGATTTCTTCCTCTTGAACTTTGGTTTGGTCTCCGTTGCAGCAGTAATACTCTTCCTGATGCTGAAATGGCTGAACGGTGTTATGAAAGAAAATAATGTTCAATAATTCACAGCCACAGATTACACAGATTTCACTAATTAAATCTGTGCTAATCTTTGTAATCTGTGGCTAAAAAATAAAACTATGACGCAACAAAACCTCACCTTAGACCAGATCCAAAACTTCGAAGGAAAATACCCTAAACAACTATGGTATTTATTCTTCAGCGAAATGTGGGAACGTTTTTGTTTCTACGGAATGCGCGGCATGCTCACCTTCTTCATGATAAATCAATTATTCATGGATGAGAAAGTAGCGAATTTGCAATATGGCGCTACGCAAGCATTTGTTTATGCATTCACATTTATCGGTGGTCTCTTTGCCGATAAGATTTTAGGCTTCCGTAAATCTCTTTTCTGGGGCGGTTTATTAATGATAACCGGCAGTTGCATTTTAGCTGTTGACCCGAAACAGTTTTTCTTTCTCGGCATCAGCTTCAATATTATAGGAACAGGTTTTTTCAAACCAAATATTTCCACAATGGTTGGCGCACTTTACAAAAATGGTGATGTAAGAAGAGATGCAGGATTTTCATTATTCTATTCAGGCATCAATGTTGGTGCTTTGCTTGGCGGTTACGCCTGCATCGCCATCGGCAAAGGAACTTTTCTTACTAGCATTGTTCCGCCACACCTTACCTGGAATGTTGCGTTTGCTCTTGCTGCTGTGGTTATGACTATCAGTTTAATTACATTCACTTACACCAGAAAGTCAATGGGTCCGATCGGTCTTTCTCCTTTTGAAGCAGCTAATGGTGAGAATGCAGAGAACAGTAAAAAGTGGTACGAGTACATGGTTTATATTGGCGCATTGGCTGTAGTTCCTGTAATCATGAAAATGGTTGCCAACACGCAATATACTGACTGGTTCATGTACATCATCGGGCCTTTCAGTTTGCTGTATCTTGGTTATGAAATGACAAAACACACAGCAGCAGAAGTAAAAAAACTGATTGCTGCATTACTGTTTATATTATTCTCCATTGTGTTCTGGGCAATCTTTGAACAGGCAGGTGGCTCACTCAACATCTTTGCTGCAAACAATCTAACCGACAAATTATTTGGTTCAATTACGTTAGATCCGAACGGAGTAAATAATTCTGCAAACTCTCTGTTTGTAATCATCTTTGCTCCTTTGCTTGGTTTGATTTGGATTGCCATGGCAAAGAAAAA
>CAMAVO010000097.1 GCA_945861685.1 Chitinophaga pinensis
TGATTACGATGCATTACGCAAACAAGACCTTATTGCCAAAATACGCGAAACACAAGGCGAGGCACCTGCACCTGCTAAAGAGAAAGCCGCTAAACCTGCTTTTGATGAGTTGGTTACCGGTCCGGACCCCGATGAGTTGCGTGTGGATGACGAGCCTGTTGTTGCTCCTGTTGAAGCTGCTGAAGCAGACAATGATGGTGATGACGATGATGACGAAGACGGAGATGATGATGGCGATGATGATTCAGCAGACGTAACTGCATCGGAAAAGCCTGAACAAACTGCACCAACGGAAGTAGTTGCCGAACAAAAACAGGAAGCACCTCAACAGAGACAACCACAGCACCAGCATCAGCAAAGACAACAAAACCCTAATCAGCAGCAGGGAAACAGCAACCAGGGCGGAAACGGAAATCAATCAGGCAACAGCAATCAGGGTGGAAATAACAACCCGAATAGCGGCAACCAGATACCTAACGGAAACCAAAGCGGAATAACAAATTCTAACTCCGACCGCAAGGAAAACTATTACAACTTTGACGGACTGATTAATACCGAAGGTGTTCTGGAAACCATGCTCGATGGGTATGGCTTTCTGCGTTCATCTGACTACAACTACCTTTCTTCGCCTGACGATGTGTATGTTTCTACATCACAGATAAAACTGTTTGGCTTAAAAACGGGTGATACCGTGGAAGGAAGCGTTCGTCCTCCGCGTGAAGGCGAGAAATATTTCCCTTTAATTAAAGTAGATAAAATTAATGGCCGCGACCCGTCTTTTGTGCGCGACCGTGTTCCGTTTGACTTTTTAACTCCGCTTTTTCCTGACGAGAAATTTAAACTCACGGGACACAAGCAGGACAATCTTTCCACCCGCGTGATTGACTTATTTACTCCGCTGGGTAAAGGTCAGCGTGCGCTGATTGTAGCACAACCCAAAACCGGTAAAACGGTGTTGCTGAAAGATATTGCCAACGCTATTGCAGCAAATCACCCGGAGGTTTATTTGATTATTCTGTTGATTGATGAACGTCCGGAGGAGGTTACCGATATGGCGCGCAGCGTAAATGCCGAAGTTATTGCCTCTACATTTGACGAGCCTGCCGATCGCCACGTAAAAATTGCCAACATCGTTCTGGAAAAAGCAAAACGTATGGTGGAATGCGGACACGATGTGGTTATACTTTTAGATTCTATTACCCGCCTGGCACGTGCTTATAACACGGTGCAGCCTGCATCGGGCAAAATACTTTCGGGTGGTGTGGATGCCAATGCGCTGCACAAGCCTAAGCGCTTTTTTGGTGCGGCCCGTAAGATTGAAAATGGTGGTTCGCTCACCATTCTTGCAACGGCACTGACCGAAACCGGTTCTAAAATGGATGAGGTTATTTTTGAGGAGTTTAAAGGAACGGGTAACAGTGAAATTCAGCTCGACCGCAAACTCAGCAATAAGCGTCTGTTCCCTGCAATTGATATTGTGGCATCTTCTACAAGACGCGATGATTTGTTGTTAGAGAAAGATATGTTACAACGCATCTGGATTTTGCGCAATCACCTTGCCGATATGACTCCGCTGGAGGCTATGGAGTTCCTGCGTTCGCAGATGAAGAACTCAAACAGCAACGAGGAGTTTTTGATTTCGATGAACAGTTAAGACGATTAGCTGATTAGGAAATTAGCTGATTAGCTGATGAAGGCAAAAAGCAAACTCACTGTAGTTAGAGACGAAAAACCTTTCCCGCTGTGGGCTAAGCTTATTCTTGCTGGTTTGTTTATTGTGTACGCTTCGGTGTTTATGGCCAGGCAGGTAAACTTTGTTACTGCCGATTTAGGTCGCCACATTACCAACGGAAAAGTTACGGTGGAGACCGGCAAAATTATTTCCACCAATTTCTATTCGCATACCGAGCCTGATTTCCAGGCTATCAATCACCACTGGGGTTCTGGTGTGGTGTTTTATCTAGTGAAGGAGGCTTTTGGTTTTGAGGGGTTGAGTGTGTTTTATGTGCTGACCGTTGTTGGTGCTGCTTTGTTGTTCGGCTTAGCTGCATTGCGCTTTGCCGATGCACGACTGGTTTTCTTTGCTGCTATTCTCTCTGTTCCGCTGCTGGCTTACCGCACCGAGGTAAGGCCTGAGGGTATCAGCTTGTTTTTTGCGGGCGTATTTTTTTACTTACTGGTTTTATTTCGTGGCCTCACCCCCGGCCCCTCTCCGAGGGAGTGGGGAGCAGAGCGAGCAGGGTGGAAGCCTGTTTTAATTATTACTGTTTTAGGTATTACCCAACTGCTGTGGGTAAACAGCCATATCTTTTTCTTTATGGGTTTTATGCTTACCGGCTTTTTTCTGTTGGAAGAATTCATCACCCGCAACAACAAAGAGAAGCTGAAACACTATGTTATTCTTTTAGGTGTTCTGGTTGTTGCATCGCTGCTCAATCCGTTTTTTATCAGTGGCTTGCTGGCACCTTTCACCATTTTTAAGGAGTATGGTTATATGATTGCCGAAAACCAGAGCGTGCTGTTTATGCAGGAGCGCATGCCTAACATGGTGTTCACGCATTTTGAGATTGCAGGCGTTGTGCTGTTTATTCTTTTTGCTTTTCTGATTATTCAGAAGAAATTAAAGCAGATATTGGTGCTGCTCCTGCCGGTTGTTGCCTTTGGCTTGCTTGGTTTTATGGCGGTGCGCGGTATTCCGCTGTTTGCGTTGACTGCTATTCCTGCCGGTGCTTTTTTAGTGCAGTACCTTGTTGAGAAATATGTTGCAGGCGGCAAGAAAATAATCTTCACCGGGCTTAGTGTTGTTGCCGGACTTATTGTATTTACCGGCTTCCAGAGCGGTTATGCCACCGACAAGAAAAACAAACGCCCCAGAGCCGAATACAAAGAGCCTTCGTATTTCGCGCCCATTAAGTATACCACCGGCATCGGACTTTTTCCTGACATGAATCTATCTGCTGAGTTTTTCAAGCAGAACACTATCAAAGGTCCGGTTTTCAATAACTACGATATTGGCGGCTATCTTATCTATCATCTTTATCCCACTGAGCGCGTGTTTGTGGACAACCGCCCCGAAGCCTACAGTGTTGACTTTTTCAAGAAGACCTACATACCCATGCAGGTGAAGATGGAGAAATTCAGGGAGGTGGAGCAGCAGTATAATTTCAACTGCATCTGGTTTTACCGCCACGATAATACGCCCTGGGCACAGCCCTTTTTATTGCAGCTGATTGAGCAACCCGATTATGCTCCCGTGTTTGTTGACGGTCTTACCATTATGTTTCTAAAACGCAACGAGCAGAATGCAGAGCTGATTAAGAAGTTTGAGTTGCCTAAGAGTATGTTTCGTTCGGTTCCCGGGTAGCCAAATAGCCAAATAGGAGTTAGGCAAGTAGGGGTTTGCTAATTGGCTATTTCCCTACTTGGCTAACTACTTTATCTTGGAATTAAACTCTCCGGCATCGACATCATAATAACCCCAACTATCACTACCACCGCACCGGCAAGGCGCAGCAGCGTTATGGGCTCGTTGAACCAGAATATCGATACCAGGTAAAGCCCCACAATGGTTAGCGCAAAGAATACGGTGCTGGCTACCTGCAGCGATACAAAGCGCAGCGACTCGGTAAACAGTACCGAGTTTATTAACCCAAACACCAGACCTACTGCCAGCCAGCTCCATTTTTTTACGGGCACCAGTTCGTTCAATGCCGAGTATTTAAAGCCGATGTTAGTGAGTACGTTGGCGATGATGGCGCCTGTGAGGAGGAGGGTTTCTTTCATGGTTTTATTTTTTGGCAAGCTATTAATTTTCTTCCACCTCGGTTGCAGATTTTACCCAAAAGATTTTTATGCCTGTTTTTTCAAGTATGGTACAGTAAGGTTTAAAATAGTTATGTGTTTCGGGGTCCTTAGCTATTAGAAGGCAGCCGAGCAAATGCTTGTCTTCATTCATTTTATCTATCAGGTGAATGAGTGCTGTTCCTATTTTAGCACGTAAGCCCGAGCGGTCAACAATTATTTCTCCGTTTATTCTAACACCTTTTATAATGGTGCCAATTGGTTTTGCGTACAGGCGTTCAATGTGCTTAGGTACAATAAAACTTATTTCGGGATGTTTAAGTTCGGCCCATACCTGCATAGCTTCGTTTGATAATTTGCTATCAATTTTTATATCGCTCCAGCCCTTTATTTTTAGCCATGTTGCAAAACAGTTACTAACCATATCGGGGTCAAATAAGTCAAATTCTGCATTTTTTTTAGTGGTAATTAAATTTCTTCTGTTGTTTTGGTTTAATAAAAAGGCTATTTCCCTGTAAACATTTAACAGAAAATGAGGTTTTCTGCTGTTTGGAAAGGTTTCATTCAAACTATGCAAAAAGGGATGATATTGTATAACAGCTATAAATGCATCTGGATTATCTATGCATTCAGGATAATGAATGTTTATAAATCCTTCAAGTTCCTCAATGTATTTCAGCTTCTTAGCTCTCTCTTTGGTATCACTGATTTTTGAGGCGTTTTGTTTGCAAAGCGATATTAGTTCATTCCATTCCATAGCGTTTACATTTTTTTTCAAAAATAGTACAACTTCTAATTAATACACATCCATTTTTTTAAATCTTTTTATTTTTGGGTAAACCCCTAAAATAAAAATCATGAACAAAAAACTGTTCCTCTGCTATGAAGTTAAGGAGGAAGACAAACACGAGGCGCTGAAAAAAACAAAACAGGAGCCTTATCCCATTTTAAAAATGCTTGCTGTGCCGGACAATAAAAAGATGCTGAGCATAGTAAGCGACAGAGTGGCAAAAGAATATCCTCTTGCCGATATTGATTACATTGAGGGTAAAAACAAATTCACCTTTTGCTACATCAAAGGCTATGCGAATACCATTGTTTCGCGCACCACCCTGCGCGAGTGGGAGCAGCTGCTTAAAGAAAAATTTATCCGCATCAGTAATCAGCACCTCATCAATAGGGATAACCTTTTTGATTTCGAAACAAGCAAACCCCACCGCATAACAATGTGCCATTTCAGAGAGGCAATACTTAAGGTGTATTCTCTTTTAAAAGTATCGGCATTCTTAAAATCTCACAATGTCCTTACCTCGAATATGTGAAGTCAACCAATAAAAATTGCAAAATAGATTTACTGGACTTCAATGATGTTCCCCGTCTGCAAAACATTTACTTTTTATTTGAGTGTAAAAACATCAAAAAACTTGAAATCCGTGAAGCCTCACCTGCTTTATTTATTCCGGAACTAAAACGCATGGATAACATTCCTAATATTCTGTTTTATTCACCAGAGGCGTATCGCCTTTATAAAAAGAAAACGTTTGGGAAGCAACAGAGTTGAATAAAAAGAACTGATAAGACCTATAGAATACTTAAACCGTTGGCTTAGATATGCAATAAGGTTGGTCTTGATTTATGGACTCTTCCTTTGCATTCTTTGCACTTAAATCCCTAATTTTGCAACCCAATGACAACACTATCCCACCTATCCCCCACTTCACGCATCTGGATTTACCAGAGCAGCAGAGAATTTACTACCGATG
Source organism: Chitinophaga pinensis (assembly GCA_945861685.1). Classification (GTDB taxonomy): domain Bacteria; phylum Bacteroidota; class Bacteroidia; order SXHM01; family SXHM01; genus SXHM01. The sequence continues at coordinate 5,565 of CAMAVO010000097.1, forward strand.
AAGTTCAGCAGATAAATACACTTGCAACTGAATTTGTAAACACATGGTCGGCACACGGTGCTGCCCTTAAAGCTGCTGCCGAAGTGCTGCACAACCGATTTTTAGTAATTGGTGTTGACGAACAACAAGCCGCTGCAAGCGGCTGCTCCATTGATAAATCAGCTGCATTGGTAAAGAAAACAGAAGCAGATTTCAACACCGATTTGTTAGACCGTATGCAAATTGCCTACCGCAAAGACGGAGAAATAAAAACCTGTAAACTTCCTCAGATTTCAACCCTTCTTGAAAAAGGAGAGCTGACAGGGAATACCATTATTTTCAATAACCTTGTTACCACCAAAAAAGACTGGGAAAATAATTGGGAAATAGCGTTGAAGGATAGCTGGATATTGCAGACGGTGAATTAAAAAAGTCATGCTGAACTTGTCGCAACGTCATGCTGAACTTGTTTCAGCATCTGCTAATTGAGACCCTGAAACAAGTTCAGGGTGACGAACAGAACAGAACAATGAAAAAACACTTTCCGTTTTTCTTACTTCTTCTCACTGCCTTCTTTTCCTGCGGACAAAAATCAACAAAAACAAGCCCTGCTCCTGCTCCCGCAATCCAATACACAGGCGGCAAAACCTACACAATAAGTTGTGATGCCAACAAATCAAATACCTACACCCTTTACCTCCCCACAAATTACGACACCACAAAAACATTCCCTGTAATTTACTTCTTCGATCCGCACGGGAAAGCAAGTCTGCCCATAGAGAATTACAAATCATTATCAGATAGCCTGGGAATTATTTTCGTTGGAAGCAATGCAACCAAAAACGGAATGCAATGGGCCGAAGCAAGCACCGCAGCCAATCAGTTATTTGCCGACACAAAACAAAAACTAAAAATTAACGGACAGCAAATCTTCACTTGCGGCTTTTCGGGCGGAGCAAGAATTGCCTCCAACCTTGCACTGCAGAATAATAACATTGCAGCAGTCATCTCCTGCTCTGCAGGTCTGCCTCCGCAACCTTCACAACTGAGAACTGATTTAATTTTTGTCGGCATAGCCGGAAAAGAAGACATGAACCTGACCGAGATTTACGATGCAGGTCAGGCACTCAAAAACTCAGAACTGAAACACCTCATAAACTACTTTGATGGTCCGCATGAATGGCCACCGTTGGAAACCATGAGCGAAGCCATTCAATTCTGCCTCACTCCTTACGCAACAATAAACGAAACAGCAATCGACAAAAAAATAATTGAAACCGAAAAACAACAAAAGCAATTCTACTCCGAAGCTTTTGTAAAAAATGATTTCAACTGGTGGAAAAATGAATTCAAAAACCTTGAACAAAAAATTGCAAAAACAATTGGTGATGAAAAGTTTATGAACATCAGGCTGAAGAATTTCCTTAGTCTTGTTGCATTCAGTTATTCCAACTCAGCACTGAACAATCACAGATTACCTGAGGCCGATAAGTTTCTGAGCATTTACAAATTAGTTGACCCTGATAACGCTGAACATGCCTATCTGCCCACTAAATACTTTATGATGATGAACAATTCTGCAGAAGCAGAAAAGGCTTTGAATGAAGCAGCGGCACTTGGCTTTTCAGATGCAGAAAGACTCAGAGCGGAAACGGTATTCATCACACTTCAAAACTCCGAAGGCTACAAAAAAATCACAGGGCAATAATGGCGGCACTCAACAAAGAACAGCTGCATGATTTTCTGGAAGCCGCTTACGATAAATACAACCGCCCCGATTTCATCCCTTCCGACCCGATAAGCATTCCGCATCTGTTCACCAAAAAAGAAGACATTGAAATCAGCGCATTTCTTGCTGCCACCATTGCCTGGGGACAACGCACCACCATCATTAACAACGCTAAAAAGCTGGTAGAGGCAATGGATTATGCTCCACATAATTTTGTAATGCAGGCAAGCGATAAAGAATTACAAAATCTTCAAAACTTCAAACACCGCACCTTCAATGCTGTTGATTTAGAATTTTTCATTCTATCACTGCGAAACATTTATACGCAGCAGGGTGGAATGGAAAAAGTCTTCAGCAAAAAAGACTACATAAAAGACGCATTAATTCATTTTAACAATGTGTTCTTTTCAATTCCGCATCCCAAACGAACAGAAAAGCATGTATCCAATCCTGCTGCCGGTTCAGCTTCTAAAAGGTTGAACATGTTCCTAAGGTGGATGGTGCGCAACGACAAGCGCGGTGTTGATTTCGGAATTTGGAAAAGTGTCTCTCCATCCCTACTCTATTGTCCCTTGGATGTACATTCCGGTAATGTAGCCCGCAAACTAAACCTGCTTAAACGCAAACAAAACGATTGGCAGGCAACAGAAGAACTCACAAAAAGTCTCAGAAAATTTGATGCTGCTGACCCGGTGAAATATGACTTTTCGCTGTTTGGACTGGGGGTGTTTGAGAAGTTCTGACATTAAAGATGCTGAAACAAGTTCAGCATGACGAGTAAGTTAAAGTTCTCCGTTCTCAATCCTCACCACAATTTCATCAATCATGGCATCGTCAGCGCTTGTCTTAGGATTGAAATCACTTTTTAAATCTGCATCAAACAACACCGCAATCCCCTGCCAGAAATTTGCAGAAAACCACCCACGCAAACTTTCCACTAATTCATAAGAGGTGTGTCCGGTTTCACGGTCTATAAGTTTCAATAAAATTCGCCCTTGTGTAATCGTTAATCCTTTCAACTCATCCGAATACTCATCAAGCAGTTCTTGTTCTACCTGTTTCATTATCAGTTTGCGCTCACGTTTTTGCTTTCCATCTAATTGCGCTTCGTATTTATCCAGTTTTTCTTTCGCGATTTTTGCATAAGGCAAGGCTTTCTTCACGTTGCGCACCATGCGCCAATACTTCTTTTCTTCCTTCTTTGTTTTAAAAGTACGCTCTCCGCCAATGCTCACAACCGGCAAATTATAAACAGCTAAAGTGTCACCGTTAATTACGGTTCGCTCCTGTTCCTTTTTAGAAGGCTTATTCTTTTTCTTTAATCCTGATTGAGGAATTGTGTCCTGCGCATGGACAGAAAAAGTAATTAAAAATACAAGAGACAATAAATAAGAAAGTTTACTCATAATGCAAACCCTTATACTAAAAGCGTGCCGCGCATTAAACACGGTTCTTTTTCCACGCTGATACTTTTACGGATGAACCATTGGTAGCAGCAGAATGATCCTGTTTCTCGGCAAGCAGTTTTGAAGCCAGAATAGCTGCAATCTCAGCTTCTTCTGCATTGTTATTTTCAAGCATAGAAGGCTCGTAATGGTGCTTGATAAAATTGGTATCAAACTTGCCCGAAGTAAAACTGTCGTGCTGCAAAACAAAACGACAAAAAGGCAGCGTAGTTTCTATTCCCGAAATAGCGTATTCATCAATAGCACGAATCATTTTATCAATGGCCGCTTTGCGAGTATCTGAATGAACGGTAAGCTTGGCAATCATCGGGTCATAATAAATAGGAATATCCATTCCTTCTTCAAAACCATCATCCACACGAATACCAGGTCCCTGCGGTCTGCGGTACGTCAACAACTTCCCGATATCCGGCAAGAAATTATTGGTAGGGTCTTCGGCATACACACGCACTTCAATAGCATGTCCGTTTATTTTCAGGTCTTCCTGCGTAAAAGAAAGTTTCTCGTTGCGCGCTACTTTTATCTGCTCTTTTACTAAGTCAATTCCGGTTATCATTTCAGTTACCGGATGCTCCACCTGTAAACGCGTATTCATTTCCAGGAAATAGAAGTCCAGTTTATCATCAACCAGAAACTCCACCGTTCCTGCACCTGAGTAGTTGCAGGCACGTGCCACATCTTTAGCGCATTCACCCATTTTGTGTCTGATTTCAGGTGTAAGCACAGAAGAAGGTGCTTCTTCAATCACCTTCTGGTGTCTGCGCTGAATAGAACATTCGCGCTCAAATAAGTGAACAACGTTTCCATGATTGTCTGCCAGCACCTGAATTTCTACGTGACGCGGTGAAGTAACAAAGCGTTCAATAAACACCGAGCCATCACCAAAAGCTGAGATAGCCTCACTGATAGCAAGTTTCATTTGCTCTTCCAGATTTTCTTCGCTTTCAACTAAGCGCATTCCTTTTCCGCCACCACCTGCACTGGCTTTTATCAGCACCGGGAATCCGGTTTGCTTTGCAATTTTCTTCGCTTCTTCCACATCTTCAATTGCTTTATCCGTTCCTGGAACAAGAGGAATATTATATTTCTTAGCTGCTGCCTTTGCCTGCAGTTTGCTTCCCATCATTTCCATGGCTTCGGGTGAAGGACCAATGAATGTGATTTTCTCTTTCTTCAATCGTTCAGCAAACTTTGCATTCTCAGATAAAAAACCATAACCCGGATGCACCGCATCCGCTCCTGTTTTGCGACAGGCATCCACAATTTTATCAATATCCAGATATGACTTTGAACTTTGTGGCGGACCAATACAAACAGCATCATCAGCATAACGCACATGCAGGGCATTACGGTCTGCTTCAGAAAAAACAGCAACAGTTTTTATTCCCATCTCTTTTGCCGAGCGCATAATGCGCAAAGCTATCTCTCCTCTATTTGCTACTAATATCTTTTTCATCTTGCCTGTTTCGCTATTTCACTATTTGGCTAATTGACTATTTGGCTTGTCTTATATCGTGTCTGTGAATTTATAAAGCCGCTCTTTAAACATCACAAATTCCTTTTTCAGTGCAGCAGTGTTTTTTGCCAGTTTTTCGTGACGGAGCTTATAAGTGTATTCTTCTGAAAATGCTTTTTTGTCAAGCACTTCAGAAAGGTATTCTTCGTGAAGATGAATATCCTTCTTCAGATTATCCATTACATGTTCAATGTATTGCTTCAGCTTTTCTTCAAAACTGGAGAAAGTAAGACGGTCGTCATCATTGGATATTTTAAGCGAATAGATTTCAAGCAAACGTTTGAAGAATAACCCTTCCACTTTCCAGAAATCAATTTCACTTTGCCAGCGTTTCGTTTCGTGGCGAAAATTCTCAAGCATTTCGTGCTGCGCCTGATTGGAGAGTATACTTGATTTTGCTTTAGCCATTCTTAAAATATAAGATGGACGAAGGTAGAAAAGATTTTATTTGCTTTCTGCCATTATCTTTACCGCATAAAATTAAGATTATGGCAAACTTTGAATTAACCTACACGGGCGATTTGCGCTGCAAAGCAGTTCACCTTAAATCGGGAATAGAAATTATAACCGATGCGCCTGCTGACAATCTAGGTAAAGGTGAAGCATTTTCGCCAACAGATTTAACGGCCACTTCGTTGGGCGTTTGTATGCTTACCACCGTTGGAATTTCGGGTCAGAAAAACAAGTACAGCATTGAGGGAG
>CAMAVO010000098.1 GCA_945861685.1 Chitinophaga pinensis
TCATATACACTTGCAGCGTTGATTTTCATACCTTTAATATAAAGCGTGTTGTTTGCAGGATTAGGATATATCTCAATATGGTTTTCTGTTGCAGCAGGAATTCCTGTAACCATTTCACAAGTATAGTTCAGTGGATTAAGTTCAAGTGGAGCACCCGGAGTGAGGTCTTTGCCTGCAAGGCCTGCATATTCAGGTTCATACAATGTGCAGCGAAAAACAATATTGTTTCCAGCAACAGTTCCCTGACTTATTGGCCCATTTAGCTGCACAGGATTGATGTATTCCCAAACAATATTTTCATTGGCGTCAATTTCAAAAAACTTTCCTTTAGTTCCTTCGCAGACTATTGTATTGCCATTGCTTAAGCGATGCGCTCCTGATATATTGGATGCATAAAAATCTGTTGGAGTAGGAGCGGTATAAGTCCATGAACTTGCCGATGGCTGATATGCCTGACCGCTGGTGATAGAATAACTTCCGTCTGTTTGTAAAGGAGGAGAAATAATATCAACACTAGAATAGTTACCAGTATGCTGATTATTGAAAACCATAATCTTGTTTTCATCTGCAAAACCTGGCTCAATCCAATGTGTATTGTGTTGTCCGAATAATTTTTTGTTACCTGGATTTCCTCTATCATAAGCTGCTGGATTTCCCCAACGATACAGCAAATCACCACCTTTATTTTGTGTTCCTCCATTGTGCAAAGCGGCTTGTGAAGTGGTGGTGCTGTGGTCACTAATCCAGATTTCGTTAAAGTTGTGTGAACTTAAAATCACTTGATCAAGTGTTGGGTTATAGTGCACTGAATTTATGTGCAGCCAGTCTGAGTTCATTGCAGTTGCCGAAAAATTGAGGTCAATCAGTTCGGGATGGTCTGCCACTATACCGAAATTGTTTTTGGTATTATCGTAATCCTGTATCAGATGATCCCACGCATGCCATTCCCACACAATGTTGGCGCTATTATTACCCACGGGTTGCAGCTCAACAATTTTTTCGCTCCAGACAGTTGTATTAGTCAATGAAGGATTTCTACCCTCTGCCATGGCCTCAGTGTTGGTGTGAACTTCCCATACTATTGCAAGAATATTTCCATTGGGCATTGGATAAATATCATGATGCTGACATTCTGTAGAACTTGAAATGGTATAGCTCCAAACAATGTTTCCGTTCCAGTCTATCTTTTCAATAATGCCACCTGTGCCGCCACCGTTTAATATTGGATTGTTGGTGTTGCCAGTTCGTAACAAACTTCCGTCCTCCAGTAAATAAACCGCCTGCCCCGGGCGATATGAGCTGCTCCATGTATGAACCAACTTGCCGCATTTATCAATCAGGTAAGTGTTTGTTGAAGGTATTGGCGAGAAAAGTACATAGCCATCTAATTGCCCTGTCTGATTTGTAAAAAGTCCAACAGTTTGTTGGGAGTAAGAAAAGTGGGAAAGTATAAAGAGGGCTAAAAGGAGGAATTGTTTTTGCATAACCAATAGACTTAACTTATCAAAATTGGTTTAAACTCACTCAAAATCTTTATACAGTAAATATTTCTTACGTATAGCTTTAAATGTTTTCAACCCCGGTTGCCAGGTTTTGCGGATTTCTTCTTCTGTTTTTCCGGCAATAATTTGTTCTTTGAGTGTTGTTGTTCCTGCCAGTTTATTGAAGTAATCTGTAAAGAAGTTTTTCTTGTCGTCAGCGCTTTTGTAACTTTCAATGAGCCAAAAGAGGTAAAGCTTGCCAAGGTTTTTTACATAAATATCACCGAAGTCTGTAACATCAAAGCCGCGACAGAGTTGGTCTTTGTAGGGCGGGTTGGTTGAGCTCTTCATGCTTTTGGGAGTAAAGCTGTAGCTGCCTTCTTTCATGCCGGGATAACCGAATGACAGAAAAGGTTTATCTGTTCCGCGACCTACGCTTACCACCGTGCCTTCAAAAAAGCAAAGCGAAGGATAAAGATAAATCGCAGTCATGTTGGGCAGGTTGGGGGAGGGTTTAACAGGTAGTTGATAAAAATCATTATGTCCGTAGCCTTGCAAAGGAATAACGGTAAGGTTGCATTTAACACCGCCCTTCAGCCAGCCTTCGCCATTTACCATTTGTGCATATTCGCCAATGGTCATGCCGTGAACGACAGGTACCGGGTGCAAACCCACAAACGATAAAAACTCTTTTTCCAGAATGGGACCGTCAACAAAATAGCCGTTGGGGTTGGGGCGGTCAAGCACCATAACAGATATTCCTTTCTCGGCACAGGCTTCCATCACATATGTCATGGTTGATATAAAGGTGTAGAAGCGAGCGCCCACATCTTGTATGTCAAACACAACAATGTCTATTCCGTCTAATTGTTCGGACTTTGGTTTCTTGTTATCGCCATATAAAGAGATAATCGGCAAACCTGTTTTGGAATCGGTGGTGGAATTCACCACTTCACCATCTGCTGCCTCGCCACGGAAACCATGCTCGGGACCAAAAACTTTTTTCACTTTAATGCCAAGCGATAACAGCGTATCCACCAAATGCCTCTTGCCGATAACCGAAGTCTGGTTGGCAACAATTGCAACGTTTTTATTTTTCAGCAAAGGAAGATACTTGTCGGTTTGTGCTGCACCTGAAAGAATATCCTTATCCGTTTTTACTGAATAATTCACGCGCTCAAGTTGCTGAGCGCAGGAAGTGAAAATGAAAGCAGATGCGAAAAAAAGTAAAAAAAGATGCTTCATAAAAATTGAAATTCTTTGCGACCTTTGCGTCCCATGCCTGCCGGCAGGCAGGTCTGCGGTAAATATAAACTTGAATACTGAGTTCTTCATAGCATCGCGCATCATCCGTGCAAAAAAAGCTCCCGAAAGTAATACTATTTCCGGTACGCGACCTATTGTTCGCATAGCAGTTGCCGGTATCTCCATCGGCCTGGCGGTAATGATTGTTGCGGTAAGCATTGTAACAGGTTTTCAGAAAGAAATTCGTGATAAAGTTTCGGGCTTTAGCGCACATATTGTCATTACCAATTATGATTCCAATACTTCGTATGAGCCCGAACCGATAAGTACTTCGCAAAGTTTTTACCCGTCTATTGATACAGCAAAAGGCATCCGCCACATTCAGGTTTTTGCCACCAAAGCAGGTATCATTAAAACCGATGATGAAATTGAAGGTGTGGTGGTGAAAGGACTTGGTAAAGATTTTGACTGGAGCTTTTTTGAAAAGCATATCATAGAAGGTAAATCATTTCGCACAGGTGACAGCACGGCCTCAAAATCCGCACTTGTTTCGGAGCAGATTGCCAAAAAACTGAAACTGAAAACAGGCGATAAGCTCTACATGTATTTCATACAGGGGCAAGACCAGAAAGCCCGCATCTTTACTATTTCAGGCATTTACAAAACAGGACTGGAAGAATTTGATAACCTATATGTGTTGGCTGATATTGCTCATATCCAGAAGCTGAACGACTGGGAAGCAGACCAGGTGGCAGGCTTTGAAATTTTTATTGATGATTTCAAGGACCTTGACAACATGGGCAATTATGTTTACAACCAAATTGGTCAGGAGCTAAATGCGCAAACCATTAAAGAAATCAAGCCGCAGATTTTTGATTGGCTGGGTTTGATGGATACCAACGTTGTCATCATTATTGTGCTGATGTTACTGGTGGCAGGCTTTAATATGATTTCAGCCCTTCTGATTATGATTATTGAGCGCGTGAATATGATTGGAATTTTGAAAGCCTTGGGCATGAACAACGGCAGCATCCGCAATATCTTTATTTACAATTCGGTTTACCTTATCTCCATGGGCATGTTGATTGGAAATGCGATTGGAATAGCTGCCTGTCTTATTCAAAAGCATTATGGTTTTATCACGCTTTCCGAGGAATCATATTATGTAAAAGTTGTTCCCGTAAACCTTGAATTGCTTCCTGTGCTTTTACTAAATGCAGGAACATTAGTAGTCTGCACACTGATGCTGATAATTCCTTCTTACCTTGTTTCGAGGATTAGTCCGTTGAGGGCGGTGAGGTTTAATTAAAAATTTTACCACTAAGTGCACTTAGCTCACTAAGAGAAAACTGAGTGAACTTGTGTCCTTAGTGGTGAATTAACTAAACTCTTTTTCCAACGCAATCCTCAGCTGTTCAGGCGAAACATTGGGTGTAAGTTCACCTTCAATTGCGTAAGCAATTTCACCTGTTTGTTCCGAAACCACAATGGCAAACGCATCAGAATGCTCGGTAATGCCAACAGCAGCTCGGTGACGCATTCCCAAAGCCGCAGGAAAATTTTCATTCTCCGTTACAGGCAAAACACAACGTGCTGCAGTAATCATGTTGTTGCTGATTACAATTGCACCGTCATGCAACGGACTGTTTTTAAAGAAAATGCTTTCAATCAGTCGCGGTGAAACCTTTGCATTAATGGGTTCTCCTGTTGAAGTATAAAAACGAATATCCGTATCTTTTGCAATAATTAAAATGGCACCGGTGTTGGTTTCGCTCATGTTCTTACAAGCTTTAACAATGGAAGGAACATCAATTTTGCGTTGTGGTTTTACTGTCCGTGTAAATGAAAATATTTCACGGGTAAGATTTTTGTTTCCCAAAATCCCCTTGGTTCCCACCAGCAGAAGAAATCTGCGTATTTCCTGCTGAAACACCACAATCAGCGCAATAACTCCTACACCGATAAACTGCCCCAAAATTGAACCGAGCAGTTGCATATTCAAAGCTTTTACAAAAAGCCAGAGCAGATAAAACGAAAGTATTCCTGCGAAAATGTTAATCGCAACTGTGCCGCGCACAATGTGATATAACTGGTAGAGCAGAAACGACACTAATAGAATGTCCAACGCATCCAACCAGCGAAACGTGATAAAAAGATATGCAGCTATTTCAGGCATGTTGCAATATTAATCTTTTTAGAGAATTAAAATTCCCAACTTTGTGAAATGAAGAAATTGCTTTTCCTGTTCCTGTCGTTTTCTCTAGTTTTGTTTTCCTGCAATAAGAAGGACGAAATTTCGCCCAACATCCAAATTACTTATCCCAATGAGTATTCCAATCACGATGTGTTGGATACACTTGCTGTTGTTGGCACCATAAGCGATAATGAACAACTGGAATATGTGAAATTATCATTGTTAAATGAAAATAATGTTACGGTTGCATCAGTGATTACCTTGTTTCCCGAAACAAAAGAATATTCACTTAATCATGAATTTATCATTGACAATATTTTGCTCGAGAGTGGTGAGTATAATTTACTGGTAACCGCCTCTGATGGTGAGAATGAAACACGCGAATACATTGAGATAACGTTGAATGAAGCAGTAACTGAACTCACCGGAATTTTGTTTGTGGAAACACCTTCTTCAAATTCGGTTGAGATAAATAATATAAAGCCTGATCTGTCAGTTCAGCAGGTTGCTTTTGCAGCAGGTGATTTTTCATCGGCTGTTGCAAGTTCTAAAAATCAGGCGTTCTATATGGCAGGCAGCGAAACAGGTTCGCTGCGTGCTTTTTCAATGCTGAATAATGCTGAACTCTGGAGCGTTCAGGCAAACCCGCTTTCAGGTGCGCCATATTTCAGTGATGTGTTTGAAGATGACGGTACGCTTTATGTTTCATTTTTTGATGGAATAATAAAAGCCTTTGATAAAAACGGAACTGTAAAACAACAGATTGATGTAAGCGGTTATAATTGTTTTAAAGTATGGAAAGCGGACAATCTTATTTTTTCTGAGCAGCAGCAAATAGGAACATCCGAGCGCAGACTGGTTTTGTATGATGCGTCCACTGCAGTAGAAATTCAGAGTGTTCAATTGGATATGGAAATCGTTGCTTTTTGTAAACGTAACGATGACAATATTTTTGTTTTCGGAAATAGCGGAACGCAAGGCTATATGAAAAACTATATAATCAGTGACAATGGCTTTTGGGAACCACATCCGCTTGAGACAGGCAAAGTGCTTTCGGCAGAGCGTATTGATGACAATACTTTTCTGATTGGTCAGGAAAATGAAGTGAGCAAATACACGTATAATCCAAATAGTCTTACAGAGTATCTGCCTGCCGTTTCTGCATCTTTCATTAAGTATGAGCGGCTAAACAATCTTGTTGTACTTGCACAGGCAAATGCTGTAAGATTTTATGATTACAGCAATGCTTCATTGGTTAATACTGTTAATGGCTCATCAGAAATAAAAAGTTTAAGTTTGCTGTATAATAAATAGCATGAACAAAATCCTACTCGTTATTTTTCTGGCCTTAGTTTCTTTAACTTCTTGTGATAAAGAAGATAACACACCTGCAGATTTTCGTGATGAGTTCAGAGGACAATACCAGTGCCGCGAAACCATTAGTTGTTATGGTTCCTGCGGCACTTGTAATACTGTGCGCGACACAGTTATTTCTATTAATTACGGAAACTCTGACTCAACTATCACTGTTCTTGGTCGCGAGGTGTGGTTAGATACAGCCGGAAGTTACTATGCCTATCACTATGGGTTAACTTTTCGCAACGACAGCATTTTTTCTACTTATATGAATGGTGGTTTAGGTTGCGGACAGTACGAAAATTATGTGGGTGTGAAAATAGCCGATATACAATAGTTTATGCTGTCATTCCGCAACAAGGACTTGTTCCTTTATTCGTTTTTTCTTGCTCTTCTTTTCCTGTTCTATAAAGGCTACACCTTTAATTCATGGGATCAGGCCGAGTGTTTGCCTCAGGTTTATCAACTGCTCGACCCTTCGCTTTACAGCAATGATTTCTTTATGCAGCAATACCACAAAGCATTTACCGTGCGCTATTATTTTGTGTATTTTATTTATGGGTTATCCTATTTCACTTCGGTTGCTGCTGTGTGTTTTACGCTTACAGTTCTTTCGGTTTTTTTGAGCATTTTTTATTTTATAAAAATTACACTGCACTTTACAGATAGCAACCTTGCCGCTCTTCTCTCACCGCTTTTTGCTTTTTTTCTGTTCTTTAATTTTACAGTTGGAGGTAATCAGATACAAAGCAATTCCATGATACCCGGAACGCTATCTGCTGTGTTTGCTATTATAGGTATTCACCTCTGCCTCAAACAAAAATATAATTTGTCCTTTTTACTACTTGGAATAGGCACATTGTTTCAACCTTTGGTTACGTTGCAGGTATTTTTAATTCTGGTGCCTGTTATGTTCCTGCGGATAAAATACATCGGCTTATCTAAGATTATACTCGCTGTTATTGTTTACCTTGTTTCGGCTGCGCCTATGTTAATGCCTGTGTTATATCGTCAGTTTTTTATTCATGTCGATTACGACAGCCAATTGTATTATCAGGTTCTCTTCCGTTTCCGCAACCACTTGCATTACATTCCATCGCTGTTTCCTGTAAGTGATTACGTAAAACTTTCTGTGTTGGTGATTGTAGCACTTGCCGCCATCAGGTTCACCGAAATTCGCAATAAAAAAGTGCTTTACTTCTTTTCTGCTATCATTATTGCCGGAATGATGCTTTATTGGGTATTACTTGAAAAGGCAGGTGTTTCAGCTATCGGTAAATTACAGTGGTTTAAAGCAATAGTGTGGCTCAATGCAATGGCTTGCATCGCGCTTGCTGTCTTTATCGGAAACCTGCTTGAACCCTATCTTAAAATAGATTGGAAAAAGTTTCTTCTTCCCCTAAGTGTTGCAGCAAGTGTATTGCTTCTTATAGTTCTTCTCAACTCAAAATACCTCCCCCTCGAAAAACTCCAAACCCGCTACCAGATCGGCAACTACAAAAAAACAGATTTAACCTTGCTGCACGAATGGATGGAGCAAAACATCCCCAAAGATGCAGTCATCCTTTGCACTCCCGAAAATACTTCATTGATTTGCGAAGCCAAACGCTCACAGCTGGTGCAGTATCAGGCAATCATTCATGAGCCATTTTATATGTTGCCATGGTATCAACGGTTTAGTGATGTTTATGGTGTAAGTATTGAAACTGCCGACCGCAACAACATCCGCAAGCAGGCTGCTGAACTGTATCTTACCCGAAACTATAAAAGCAATACCTATAAAATTGACTACCGCATTGATGATGTAAAATCCTGCACCTACGTTTCTGAATTAGGTAAAGTAATTTATCAATGCGGAGATTTTGTACTGACGGTTTATGTTGAATGAATTAATCCAGACTGAGATTTTTAAATAGCTTCGCATTCTTCTACAACAGCCTTGTTTACCTTGTAGTTTTTATTTTTGATAATAAAGTCAATAAGAAAGATTTATTACCAGTTAAAAAAAATGGTAGTTCTAACACAATATTCTTATGTAAATGGTTGGTTTGTGTGAAGTGATAAAATAACTAAATATTTTGTTCAATTATTAAAGATCAAGTACCGTATTAAAAAATAAATCCCCTTTAACAACTATTAATTATGCCATTAAAATATAAAATAAAAGAGTTGCAATCTAAAGCAATAGAAGTAGCAATGGACGGCATTGCTCTGCTTGACGAAAATGGCGTCTATTGCTTTTTGAATGAGTCGCATGTAAAACTTTTTGGATATGAAAAGGCAGAAGAACTGATAGGGAAAACTTGGGATGTTATTTATCCTGATTATGAAATAGATCGCCTTAAATCATTGATTTTTCCTGAATTGATTAAAAACAAGAAGTGGTCTGGGGAAACTCTTGGCATCAGGAAAGACGGGGTATTGGTTAATCAGGAAATTACATTAACTGCTTTAGATGATGGAGGATTAATATGTGTGTGCAGAATTATTGATGACCGAAAGAAAATGGAAGAGGCATTAAAAATCTTTACAGAGAGATTATCTACGGTGATTAATTCTATTGACAATGGTATTCTTTTAGAAACCTATGATAGAAAAGTTGTAATGGCTAATAGCAAACTCTGCGATTTTTTCGAAATTAATGCCGAACCTTCTTCATTAATTGGAGGTTGTTGTAAACAATCTTTGGAATACACTAAAACCTTAACTAAACATCCTAAAAAATTTTTAAAAGACATTGATTCTTGTATTCAAAATGGTGTAAGCGTTATTAATGATATTGTTATAATGAAAAACGGGAAGTGTCTGGAGAGAGACTTTATACCTATTAAAATAGGCGATAAATTCAACGGATATCTTTGGGTGTATAAAGATATCACGATTCAGAAACAACTAATACTAACTATGGAGGAAAAACTAAAAACTCAGTTTGAGTTATCCAGCATGAAATCAAGTTTTATTAAGTTAATAACTCATGAGTTAAGAAATCCACAGGCAATGGTTTTAAGTAACTTAAATTTATTTTACAATAGGTGGGAGACTCATATGAAAGACATTCCTGAATTTTCAACTGGACTTAAGTTTTTACAAGGTGAAATACAAGGCATGAGTAAGATGATAAATACATTGATTAATTATGAAAATATTTTGTCTAGGGGGGCACTTTTAAAAACAGAAATTTATTGTAAAAACTTTGTAAGTAATTTTCTTAATTACCACTACAGCATATTTATTCATAGTAACAAGTTTGCCATTGATGAATCTATTGGTGAGGAAAAAATACTTGTGGATTTAGATTTGTTTGAAACCGCTCTGAGAAACCTTATTGAAAACTCGCTTAAATATTCAATTTCAAACAGTCTCATTGAAATCTCAATCGGAATAAATAAAAACAGTTTATTATTTATTAAAGTTAAAAACAAAGTAAGAAACGATATTAATTTGAATCAAGATATGCTAGGTGTTTCTTTTTACAGAGGGAATTATAACCAGAGTGAAGGTTATGGTTTAGGCTTAAATATTGCAAAGCAAATTATACAAAACCATTGTGGTGAATTAAGTTATTCTTCTGAAAAGTCAATATTCATAAGTGAAATTAAGATGCCAATCATTATATAAGTTAATATGCTATGCCAAAAAAAATAATTGTATTTGAAGATGATTTTCGATTGTTATCTGCAATGTCTACAATATTAAATTCATCAAAATTTCAAGTTATTTCCTCATATGAATCGTATGAAGATTACAGCATAAATAAAATTCTCGACCTTTCGTATGATATTGCTATTATTGATGTTAATTTAAATGGTATATCAGGTATAGATATTATTAAAAAGTTAAAATCCAGAAATCCTTATCTGAAAGTTATTATGCTTTCAAACGAAACTAATTTAAATACTGTTTATGATGCATTTATAAATGGGGCAGATGGCTACCTGTTGAAAATTGATGCAATTACCAATTTAGGGGTATTTCTTGATCAAGTTGATACATGTGAGTATGTAGTCAGTAATTCTATAGTCAGTGTTCTGGTAAAAATCATTAAGAATATTCCATCTAAGCAATTTAATACACTGCAATCTGTTAAACTTACCAAATCACAGCATCGGGTATTAACTGAACTTATGAAAGGTCTTACTTATACTGAAATTGGCCATAAATTAAATATTTCAAACAGCACTGTTTCTTTGCATATTCAAAAAATTTATCGCGCTTATAATGTAAAGAGCCGTAATGAACTTTACCAACGTTTATAAGTTATATTTTTTTTAAGTTAACATTATATTGAATTTGTTTAAAGCTGCCTCTTTGAGATTATTTGTTGAGAAACAGATAGCAGTTTATTCATAAAAATATAAAGAATTCATTTGGCGCGATTTGCTTGCCGGCAAATTTAATCGTAAGCATTAATTGATTTAATTTTAAATATATTATATAGTGTATTTGTACTATATAATATTTAGGGAAATAGTTATAGTTAACTATTGATATTACATTATTACAGTCCGTTCTTTATGCCGTATACATATATAGGTGCAAAATGAACATATACTCTGGAGTAATTAATAACTATGAATATAATATTCGCAAATTATGTTGCAAATCCAATATTTCGTTTTATTTAAAAAATAATGAAATTAATATCTTTATAACAGGTGATTTCGTTACAACACCTA
>CAMAVO010000099.1 GCA_945861685.1 Chitinophaga pinensis
TGGTTCAGTTTGCGCTGATGGCGGATGACCCGCAGTAGTTATTTATACTCCTGCAAAAACTTTTCCGAAGCAATTATATCATCGCGCAATACTCTGTCGTTGTTAATGAATTTTACTTTTTTGCGATAAGCAGAGAATATCTTTTCTAATTGCGGTGAAGTTTTCTTGGGTCTTCTGAAATCCAATGCTTGCGCTGCTGTCAGTAATTCTATTGCAAGAATAGTGTAGGTGCTTCGCATTACTTTAAATCCTTTTACTGCGGCATTTGCACCCATGCTTACATGGTCTTCCTGTCCGTTGGAAGATGGAATAGAATCAACAGATGAAGGTGTACACAGTTGTTTGTTACGGCTCACAATTGAGGCAGCAGTATATTGAGGAATCATCAACCCTGAATTGATACCGGCATTAACAATCAAATAACTTGGAAGATTTCGTGAACCGGAAATTAACTGAAATGTTCTGCGCTCTGAAATGCTTCCCAACTCAGCCAAAGCGATGGCAAGAAAATCATGCGCAAGCGCCAAAATCTGTCCGTGAAAATTTCCTGCAGAAATAATTTTATCCTCATCAGGAAAGATTGTAGGGTTGTCAGTAACAGAATTTATTTCCACCGAAAAAACCTGCTTCGCATAATCTATCACATCTTTGGAAGCCCCATGTACCTGAGGAATACAGCGAAATGAATACGGATCCTGAATGTGCTTTTTATGTTGACTAATCAGTTGGCTTCCTTTCAGAATTTTTCTGATTTCTGCAGCAGTATCAATTTGTCCTTTGTGCGGACGAACATCCTGAGCAAGTTTATCAAATGGTTCTAATCTTCCATCAAAAGCATCCAATGAAAGGGCGCTAATCGTATTTGCCCAGTTCCAAAGTTTCTCAGCATTAATTGCACAAGCAACACCAAAGGCTGCCATAAATTGTGTGCCGTTCAACAATGCCAATCCTTCTTTAGATTTCAGTATGATGGGTTTCCATTTCAACTCTGAATACAATTTTTCGGTTGAGATTTTTTTGCCTTTGTAATACACCTCACCTTTACCAATTAAAGGAAGTGAAAGGTGTGCCAATGGTGCCAAATCACCTGATGCTCCTAATGAACCCTGCTCATAAATCACAGGCAGTATATCGTTGTTGTAAAAATCAACCAAGCGCTGAACGGTTACTAATTGTACTCCTGATTTACCTAACGAAAGAGAAACAATTTTCAGTAATAATATCAGCTTTGAAATTTCTGAAGGGACTTCATCTCCCGTGCCGCAGGCATGCGACATTACCAAGTTCTCCTGCAATGTCCCTAGATCTTTTGACGAAATTTTTTTGTCGTAAAGCGAGCCAAAGCCTGTAGTAACACCATACACCGACTCAACTGAAGAAGCGATTTTCTTGTCTAAATATTTTCGGGATTTTTCAATTTCAGCAATTGCATTTTTGTGCAGACTTATTTTATCTCCGCTTTCTAGCAGTTGTTTTATTTCATCAAGCGTAAGTGATTTTTTTCCGATAAGAAACATAGTATTCATTTTATTCGCACAAAGGAAAGAATTTATTTTTCTACTTTCGGGCGAAATGAATTTTACCACTAAGGCACTAAGAACACTAAGTTTCACTAAGCAAAATTAAATTGCTCTCTATAGCTCATATTATTAATCCTTTAAAAGCAAAAGAAGGCTCAGAGCTTTTTATTGCGCAGCCCATTGTATTTGAGGCAATGCGGAAAGCAAAAGTGTTTGCAGTTGGAGTTGATGTGAAATTATTTTCTTCACAGTATGCGGAAGATGCTGAAATTGTTCCTTACCATTTTCAGAAAACAACAAATCTTGAAAACGCAATTGAAATCAATGGAAAGAAAAAACTTCCGCTGATAAAAGATATTCTTACGAGACTATATGAAAACAGCAATGCTGAATACCTGATTTATACCAATACAGATATTATTATTCTGCCTCAATTTTACGAGGCTGTTGCAAAAATTATTGAACAGGGTTATGATGCCTTTATCATTAACAGGCGAAGGATTCCAAAAATTTATAATAGTGTAAATGACTTGCCTTTCATTTATTCCGACATAGGAAAATCACACCCCGGTTTTGATTGTTTTGTTTTCAAACGCGAACTGTTTCCGAAATTTATTCTCGGTGAAATTTGTGTCGGAATTCCTTTTGTGGAAGCAACATTAATGCACAATCTTTTTGCTCATGCTGAGAAGTGTAAGTTATTTGATGATTTACATCTCACTTCTCACATCGGCATGAATGTAATGCCAAAGCGCGATGAAGAATATTATCAGCACAACCGCAAGGAATTTGAAAAAATAAAGAAAGAATTGCAGCCACTTTTGAGTGTCAAAAAAATGCCTTATGATGAATATTCATTTCTCTCACGAACATTTAAGAAAGCATTAAACCCTGCGGTGTTCACGATGATGAACCTTGAATTGGAAAAGAAATCAGTCCGAG
The DNA here is from genome assembly GCA_945861685.1 of Chitinophaga pinensis. Classification (GTDB taxonomy): domain Bacteria; phylum Bacteroidota; class Bacteroidia; order SXHM01; family SXHM01; genus SXHM01. Next base: position 2,463 of record CAMAVO010000099.1, read on the forward strand.
AAAAAATCAGATTTTTGTGGAATGAACTTCGTTTCCGCCTGTTAAAGAAATAATCTCTTCAACATATTTCCGCTCATTACTCAAACGGGGAACTTTATATTGTCCTCCCAATTTATTTTTTGATTTCAGCCAGTTGTAAAATGTGCCTTGCGGCATTGCTTTTACCAACGGCATTCGCAAAGCCATGTTTTTATGTCGCTTGGCTTCATAATCAGAGTTCAACGATTTCAAAGCGTTATCGAGTGTTTCGGTGAAATAATCTAAATTATCAGGTTGCTTTTCAAACTCAATCAACCACTCGTGTGCTCCCGTTTCATTTCCACTGAAATAAACCGGGGCAGCTGTATATTCTTTAATTACAGCTCCTGATTTCTGGCAAGCTGTTTTCAATGCGTTATCTGCGTTATCAATAATCAACTCCTCACCAAACGCATTGATGAAGTGCTTGGTACGGCCCGAAATTTTTATCCTAAAAGGATTTAGCGAAGTGAACTGCACTGTATCCCCGATTTTATAACGCCATAAACCTGCGTTGGTAGAAATTATCAGCGCGTAATTCACTCCTGTTTTTACTTCAGAGAGAGAGAGAGTTTCCGGGTATTCTTTGCCTTCTTCTTCAATTGGCATAAACTCATAATAAATTCCATAATCCAACATCAGCAGGAGTTCCTGAGAGTTTCGCTGATCCTGAATTCCAAAGAACCCTTCCGATGCTGTATAGGTTTCTAAGTAGTGCATTTTAGAGGAAGGAATTATCGCTTTGAATTGCTCTCGGTAAGGTGTGAAACTTACTGCTCCGTGAAAAAAAACCTCAAGGTTAGGCCATATTTCATGAATATTTTTCTTGCCTGTTTTTTCCAATATGTAACGTAACAAAACCAGCGTCCAGGAAGGCACACCAGAGAGACTTGTTACATTCTCACTCATGGTTGCATCCGCCATTTTTTTAATTTTTTCTTCCCACTCATTCATCAGCGCAATCTCAAGATTGGGTGTACGGATAAATTCAGCCCAGTAAGGTAAATTCTGCATGATGATAGCGGAAACATCACCGTAATATGATTCATTATCTACGGAAATAACACTGTGACTTCCTCCCATTGCCAAACCTTTGCCGCTGAATAATTCCGTTTCAGGATAATTACTGCAATAGAGGGAAAGCATGTCTTTACCTCCTCTGTAGTGACATTGTTCCAACGACTCCAAGCTAACAGGAATGAACTTGCTTTTATCACTTGTAGTGCCCGATGATTTGGCGAACCATTTTATTTCGGTGTTCCACAACAGATTTTGTTCACCTGCCATCAGTCGCTGAACAAAAGGTTTTATACTCTCATAATCCTGCACCGGAACACGCTTGCGAAATGTTTCACGAGTGCGGATGCTTTTATAATCATAGCTTTTGCCCCACTCTGTATTTTGTGCTGCATTAATTAATTTCATCACCCATTCCGCCTGCACATCATGCGGGTATTTCATAAAAAGCTCGATCTGGTGCATCCGCTTTTTCATAAGCCAGGATACGAGAGAATTTATAAGCATTACAGATTAATATATTTAACTATTTTTTATTTTTTTACAATCTAATTATTCAAATATAGTAGATTTCATAGTTCATTAATATTCCCACAAATCCATTTCGTAGTTAGAAATATCGTTTTGCACCTTCTCCGATTCAAGCATAGAGTTAATACCAGTGGTATAATCTGCAATTTTACTGTCGTACACATTCTGCACTTTATAAATATAGCTGCTAAACTTGCGTTTCCAGAATAGGTCATCATAAGTCATTTCCATATTGCCGTTAAAACGTGTAAACACACGCGTACTTGAAAGTATATTTCGCAATTCAGGAAAGTATAGCCAAAACATGGGTGAAAGTCCCCGCACCTCGCCTGTTGTCGGATCAATATTTTCTGCAACGGGACAAATACCAACAATACGCACATTTAATTCCGACCGTTGCTTATCAAAAAACCAAACCTCTTTAATACGAAATTCTTTTACCGTAGAGGGATCAAATTCCCTCTGCACTAATTTCATTTCAACATCATATGGCGGATCGGGATTTGGAACATAGATAGTGTCAATCTTAGAACCAAAGTTGCGAACTGATGTCCATGAAAGTGGTGTAGAAAATTCATCGTTCATAGCATCATAAGCAGTAAGCGATCCTTCGCTAAGGGCATTTAACATCAGTTGCACTAAACTGATTCGTTCTTTAGTTGCCTCAACCGGATAATAAATCGGATGATTCATTTTTTCACGCATATCTAATTTCCTCCACACTGTGCGGCTCCACATCACATCAGCTTCACGTAAATAGGGATAGGAGACAGGAGGTCTGTCACCATTATCGTTATGCCAAACGGTTTGGCTTATGTCCTCTCTGTCATTAATATCGTAAACACGTTCGCTTTTATTATAAATTCTGCCCTCAGCGGTTTGGGCTTGCGTTGCAAATGCTATAAGCAATATACAGCCTGTGACAATAATTGATTTCATAACACAATAATGCTTTTGATTCTGATTTGTTACAGGGGATAAAAACAAAAAGCCCCGTTAAGTTATTAACGGGGCTTTTATCAGAATATTGTGTATCAGGAATTAGTATTCCCAAAGATCATGCTCCAAGACAAACAAATCATCTTTTACTCTTTCTGCTTCAAGCAATGCATGAATACCTTGTTTATAGTCAGCTATTCTACGATCGTAAACGTTTTGTTCTTTATAAACATAACTACCGAACATTCTTTTCCAGAACACATCTTCTAAAGTTCTGCGTTCAGCATCGTTTGAACGGTTGAATACTTCAGCACTTGCAAAAATATTTCTTGCTTCAGGGAAATAAATCCAAAACAATGGAGTAGAACCCCTGATTTCTCCTGTTACAGGGTCAATATTGTCAGCAACAGGACAAATACCGATGATGCGTACATCTTGAACTGAACGTTGTTTATCAAAAAACCAATCTTCTTTAATACGGTATTCTTTTACAGTTCCCGGATCAAACTCGTTTACCACAATCTTCATTTGAAGATCATATGGAGGATCAGGATTTTCAACATACATGGTGTCTGTTTTTGCACCAATTTTATCAATCTCAGCTTTGGTAAGCGTTAATGTAAACTCGTCATCCGAAGCAGAGTACGCAGTCAAACTACCTTCACGCACAGCTTCCATAATAACCTGAGTAAGACTTCTGCGGTCTTTAATCCTGTCAATAGGGAAGTATAGTGGCTGATTGATTTTTTCACGGAGATCCAGTTTACGCCAGATGCGTTTGCTCCACATAACATCGGTTTCACGAAGATGTGTATAAGGAACAACCTTTCTAGTAGGATAGTGTTCTTTTACATAAACACCATCAAGCACGTTTTGAGCGGAAACAGAGTTAATACCCACAAAAGTGAGCATAAACGCCATGATACAAATTACTTTTTTCATGATTTCCTCCTTAGTTAAATTGTTATTGCAACTTCATGTTAAGCGGGGCAAGTTTCCTTGGTACTGCATCCGGTCCAACTGCTTTTACTTCTTCAATATAAATCTTTGTTCCTTTTTTAGCTGATTTGAGCATGCTGGCCATTTCTGCTGTAAGTCTGTTTCCAGAAGCAGATTTGGTTATAAAGTCACCTTGCATATTCATTGATAAATCGAAAGAAGTAATCCTAAACTGTAAGTCAAAGTCAAAGTTTTCCATTTTAGGAATAACAGCACCGGCAGCAATCAATTCGTTGGCAGAAACTAAACCATCTTTTTTATTAGCAATGTAAGCAACCGGATCAGGAACACGTTTTACACGGAATTTAAATTGTCCCATGTTTTTAGTTGTAGCTTTCCCATCCACCATAAACTTTGCAGAAACGCTAACAATTGCTTCACTTCCGCCTTTTACTTCAGCAATAAATTCGCCCTTTTCTTTTCCGGGACGCAATGTCCCTCCGCTTAAAGAAGGATATAAATTCTCAGTAGGAACACCCGGAACTGAAATAGAAACAGGGTTTTCAACACCAATATAAAGCACATTCATTTTAGTAGGTGACACAACAAGTGCTGGTTTTGCAACCATGTACTCACTCTTGAAAGGGTAGCTTTTAATCTCTCCACCCGGTGACACAACCTGAATAATTCCACCCCATTTCTTAATACCTTCAGCACCTGCAGGAACTTCATATCTTCCCACACCATCTTTAATCTTCACATTTGAAGAATCTCCTCTTCCGATAAGCGCTTTCTTGGCGGTATCAACTTCCCCAATTAAAATACTAGGATTTTGTGTTGTGCTATAAGCAGCTACAAACACATCAGCTTGATATTTCTCTCCAACAAGAACATAATTTGACTGAGGAATAACACGTGCTTCCAATTTGTCAAACTTGAAATCTTCAGCACTTACATTCTGGAACAGATTTTTTATTACATCCGACTCACCATTACGTACGTCTGTCTGAATTTTAGAAAGATTGGTAACAACAGCTGCTAAAGGAATGTGGTAAAAATTAGACAACATCCAATTCTCAGTTTCTGTTTCACTTACTTTATAAGTAGTATCCGTATTAAAGTTTGCATCTAAAGCAGCAATCAATGACGGTTCCTTTACAAAAGACTTCATTCTTTCTCTAAAGTAATCGAGCTTTCCTTTGATTTCCTGTGCTGTAAATTTTCCTGTCTTTGGTTTTGATTCCTCACCTCCAATCATAATATTGGTAGCAATATCATAATTGTCTTTTGAGTCCACATTTTTCAGATTAAAAATTGAATCTAACTGAACCTTAAACTTTGGCTTATTTACATCGTCTGCATCCTGCCATTGCTTTCTAAGCGCAAATATTGAAGTTGAATCTAGCCCATCGGTCCTAATAATAAGATAATGTTTAAGAAATTCAATATGCTCAACCAATGAATCTGCTGCAGCTTTAACAGCCTTTGCATCATCATAATATTTCTGCACTTTTTTAGGATTCAACGCATACTCCTTATCAAAAGCAGCCATTTGCGCTGCATTTTTGTTTGAGAAGTTAGTGTTGGTGGTAACAAGGCCATTGTTAATGAGAATGAATGAATTTAATATCTCTTTTGACACGTTAAGCGCCAAAAGTGCTGTCAAAACGAGATACATCATCCCAATCATCTTCTGCCTGGGGGTTTCTTTTCCGCCTGCCATTTCTTATTACTTTTTTATTTAGGTTAATGAATAAATGAATGGCTGATTATTTTTTACCGCCCATTGCAGTAAGCATGTTTCCGTAAACTGTGTTAAGTGCGCTAAGATTTTCTGCCAATGCACCAACTTCTTCTTTGAATCTCTTAGTATCGCTAACCGAAGCATTAAGATTTTCCATAAGGTCAGTAATACCGGAATGCAATTTGCTTTGAGATTTCAAGAAATCATTAGAGCCTTGTAATTGCAATTCGTATACTGCATTAAGCGAAGACAGTTTTTGAGAAACTTCCTGCAATTGCTTACCGAAAGTCTGTCCATCTTCAGCACCTAAATCAAGTGATGTGATGGCAGCTGTAGCTTTGCTGTAAGCGCCTGAAAGCTCATTAACTGAAGTTGCAGCAGATTTCATACTCTTTGTATAATCATTTGTTGCTACTGCAGCATCAGAAATGTCAGAAAGCTTTGAAGTGCTGTCGCTCAGATTGCGCAAACCGCTTCCGAGGCTTTGTAGCAACTCGGGGCCAATTTTAGCTTCTTCAAGCATTTTGTCAAGTTCTTCAGTTACTGTTCCTGATTTTTTCTTTTCCTCTTCTTGCTCTCCGTGCATACCTGCAAGTTCAGGGTAAACCAAACTCCAATCTGGTTCTTCATGTGGTTTTTCAAAAGCTGAAAAGAAAAATATAAATGCTTCGGTTGTTAATCCGATAGTCAACATTATACCTGCCCCCGGCCAGTGCTGGATTTTGAAAAGCGCACCTACAATAACGATTGATGCTCCCCAGCCATAAAGTTTGGCCATAAAATTTTTCCACTTTTTTCCTTTCATAATTGCAAATGGTTTTTAGATTGTTTGTTGTGTTGGTTTATAATTAATTGTGTTGTTTGTTTTTAAAAATCGGCTTTGTCACGACCAAGGAATGTCATCACGCAACGGAAACCTACGTAACATTTTGCTGTATCCTGATATTCATAAGTTCTTGTTCCTGTTTGCATATAGAAGCCAATATCTTTCCATGAACCTCCACGAATAACTTTTCTCTTCAATGCCGGAGGATCAGACTCTTTTGCATCATATTGATAATCCGGGTTCAGATCATGAATAAAATTGTAAGCAGATTCATCATAGGCATTGCTTGTCCACTCCGCAGCATTACCACCCATGCAATACAATCCGTAATCATTAGGTGCATAAGAATTTGCTTTTACAGTATGGAAACCGCCATCATCAACATAACTTCCGCGCATTGGCTTGTAGTTACCTAAGAAACAACCACGACTGTTACGTATGTAAGGACCTCCCCAAGGATATGGAGACAAATCAAATCCTCCGCGTGAAGCATATTCCCATTCTGATTCTGTTGGCAAACGGAAATCCTGTACAAAGTGCTCATCATTTGCAAGTAACCAACTATTTAAAAGTTGTGTTCTCCAGATACAAAATGCTCTTGCCTGTTTCCAGGTAACACCCACTACAGGATAATCATCATAAGCCGGATGCCAGAAATACATATTGGTCATAGGCTCATTGAATGAATACGTGAAATCGTGTATCCAAGCCAATGTATCAGGGTAAACATTAATAATATCTTTTTTAATGAATACCGAACGGTCTTTCATCCCTTGCTCACGGTTTTCTTTACGTGCAGCTTCGCGCAAATCAATCCAGTAATATTCAAAATTCAATTTACGGGTATCAATTTCTCTTCTGCGGTAAAAACGTTCGTGTTCCGGCAGATAAAGTTCTTCCAATGTTTCCATGAATTCTTCATCGTCCCATTCAATATCCTCTTCCCAGTTAATACGCTCGCCATATTCACCTTCTTCTAAGATATGATCTTCACCAATAAGTCTGTGTGCCATAGAATCGCGCACCCAATAAACAAACTGACGGTACTCGTTGTTTGTGATTTCGGTTTCGTCCATATAGAAAGCCTGAACCGAAACTGTTTTTGCAGGTGTGGTGTGCGAGTAAGGCACATCCTGATCGCTATTACCCATGTTGTAGCTTCCCATGGGAATGTAAAGCATACCATAAGGGTCTTCCTGATACCACTCTTCGCGGTCCTGAACACCGATAAGATGTCCTGCTCCGTCTGATCCGCAACTACTAAAGATAGCAGCTGCCACGGGACTGAATAATAAAAGTAATTTTTTCATTGATACCTCCATTTTAGGTTTTGTTATACTATTGTAACGTAACAGTATTTGATTTATTGTTCTGAGATATTAACGGGTCCTCTTTGTATATTATTGTGCAATTCAAAAAATATTTTTCTCTTACACAAAACAATATCTCACCAACCTTGTGATGAGATAGTATTTTGTCGAAAAGTCAAGGTAAAACGTAACAATTAGTAAATGGTTACAGAAATCACAATTACAGGAACCTAACGTTTCTGTACTTCTGAGAAGTTCCAGGCTTGTTAAATTTGTAGCAGTAGCCTACAAATAACTCATGAGTTCCATTACTGTAACCGCTCAATTTAGATGTTGTAAAGTCATAAGCATAACCAAATCTGAATGAACCAAATTGAGCTCCTGCCATTGCCACAACTGCATCATCAATTCTATAAGAAGCACCAACCCAAACCATTTGTTTGATTAAAAGGTTAAGGTTAACATCTAACTGAGTTGATGCTGCATCTGATTTAATGAAGATAGATGGACGAAGAGTAAAGTTAGGATTGATTTCATAATCATAACCCGCAGTTGCATAATAGTGACGTGCAACATTCAATGGCTCACCATTCAAATTATCAAGATCAAGTTTGCCTCCTAATAAGTGAGAAGCTGAAACACCGAAATATAATTTATCAGTGTTGTAGTAAACACCGGCACCTAAATCAGGAACCAGGTCACTTGCTTTTCCTGTAGGGATTGAAGGATCGCCAGGCTGAATTGGAACAAAATTTCCATTCATAGTTTGGTTAAGAATACCGATATCAACACCGATACCCAATTTTCCTGAACCCACATTCATGCGGTAAGCATAAGCCAAACGCGCAGCTAAGGTGCTTTGGAAACCAATTTTATCCTGCATAACAACAAGACCAACACCACCGTGAATTTTTTCTATGGTAGCATCAATGCCCAAAACTGCTGTTTTAGGAGCACCGTCAAATCCTGTCCATTGAGTTCTGCCTATTAAATTAGCGCAGATACCATCATTACTTCCTGCATAACCCGGGTTAGTGAACAACCTGTTATACATGTACTGGCTGAACTGCGGATCTTGCTGTGCAGATGCTGCATACGCGATAAAGGCTACAGATAAGGTGGTAAATAGTTTTTTCATAACGTCTGTTGATAGCTTAGTTG
>CAMAVO010000100.1 GCA_945861685.1 Chitinophaga pinensis
ACATAAATTCCGGCAGCTGTTCCATGCTTTGAAAATACAAACCAGATACCGGCAATCATCAGCAGAGCGCCAATAACACCAACAACGGTGCTTCCGGGAACAATCAATAATTCAAGCAGAATAAAGATTAAGCCCAGAACAATAAGTAAAATAATGGCGGTAAGAGACAAGGGATTTAGGATTCTATCAGATAATTTCCGCAGTAAGTCCACGCTCCAGAATATTCTCGCAAAGCGGACGCAACTTTTTGTATTCACCTATTTTAACGGAACACTTTCCGTTGTAATGAATCATGAGTGTACATTGTTCGGCCTGCAATGGTTCATGTCCGCAAACCTTAATCAGCGTGTCAATCACGTAATCAAACGAATTGAAATCATCATTATAAATGACCAACTCATTCTGTTTCTTCTCCGCGCGAAGAATTTCTTCTTCAATATCGGTTTCAGTAAGTGTTTGTGGAAATGGGTTCATGATTTTTTCGTTTAAATCTTACGCTAAAGGTATGAAAATGATTCTATTCAACCACAGGTTGTTTCTTTGCATCACTGATTTTAATTTCTTCTCCATTCAAATACGCCACAATACCGGCTGAAAAGCCTTTGTAACCAAATTCATTTTTATCTAAAGTTGCTTCTGCAAGCGTAATGTATGCACCACTAGAATAATAAACAGGTTCTTCTGATGCACCGGTTCCCGGTTTCAGCAAGGCAGCGATATCATCAGGAAGTTGAATAGGTGGAAGTTTTAATTCCAGTTTATAAATCACTCCCTGATGGGTAAGTAAGTCTGTTTTGTCAAATGGAGGGCGCAGTTTTTCTTCTTTTTTGTTAACCGACACAACTTCTTTATTTGTCACAACTTCTTTATAACGCTGCGCATTTGCTAATCCTTCGTTTCCAGATTGCTGTTGTGCTTTCAGGTTAATCTCAACTATTGCGCGGCCTTTTTGCTCGGCATTCATTCTTTCCAAGAGCATACGCAACTTGTGTTGTTCAGGGGTTTCATTCGTATTTTCAACAACAACCGATTTGGTTTCAGCAAGAGCAATTGTTTTTTTCTCTTCTTGTTTATTCTGTTGTTCAAGGGCGAGGCGTTTAGCTTCTTCTGCTTTCAGCTTAGCTGTCTCTTCATTTTTTTGTTTTGCAGCTAAAAATTGCTGCTCTTCAACTTTACGCTGTTCTTCTTGTTCTGCTCTTAGTTCTGCTTCTTTAGCAGTTTTATGTTTCTCTTCTGCCGCTTTAAGTTCAGAGGCTTTGCGCTGCGCTTCTGCTTGTGCCGCAGCCTCTATCATCTTTATCTTCTCAGTTTCATCAGCTACAGCAACAACCTGCTCAATTTGTTTTGAAGCAATGGCAAGTGAGTCGGCAACTCTGTTCATTTTCTCTTGCTGACGATTTGCTTCTTCCATTAATCTTTTTTTCTCATCAAGTTTTGCCTGCAGTTGTTCTTTTTGTCTTTTCAGTTCCTCTTGTTCTAATAAAACTTGTTCAAGTTTTTCCTTCTCAATTGCTGATTTTTCGGAAGCGGCTATTTCAGTTTTCAGCTTTTCGGAAGCTATCTTCTGCTCTTCTTCTTGTTTTGCCTTTGTAGCCCACTCTGCATCAAGCTTCTCCTGTTCAGCTTTCAACTTTGCCTGTTCCTGCGATTGCTGCACTCGTTTTGCTTCATTACTTACTGCCAATGAATCTGCATTAACAACTTTCTCGCTTTTATTTTTCGCCAAGGCAATGGAGTCCATAACTGCTTTATTCTTCCGCGTTATTTCTGCAGATGCTTGTTGTTCTTTTAACTTCTGTTCTTCAATCAATTTCTTATTCTGCTCATCTTTTGCTTTTTGCTCTTTTTTTATTGTCGCTTTTTCAGCAAGGAATTTTTCCTGTGCAGCAGCATCTACTTTCGCCTGCTGTTCTTTCAATTCAGCATCTTTCTTCTTTTGTTCCTCAACAGCTTTAAGACTTTGTTCTTTCTCTTTCTGCATTTTGTCATAAGCTGCAGTCTGTTCCGCTGTCAGAGAATCGTTTGGCAACTTAAACTTTTGATTTGTTTCAACTACTGTTTCAGCTTTTTGTTTTTCAGTATCAGCAAGTTGCTCTTGCTTTGCTTTTGCAGCTTCAGCAGCTTTCTTTTCTGTCTCTGCTTTTGCAGCCAACTCCTTATATGCTTTCAGTTTTTCATCAGCCTTTCGCTTTTCTTCCTGCGCTGCTTTTAGTTTCACTTCCTCGACTGGTTTCTTGTCTGATTCCACTTTTGCTAGTGCATCCTGCTCTGATTTTAACTTGGCAACTTCTGCAGATTTTTTCTCTGTTTCAATGCTTGTAGCTAATTCCTGCTCTGCTTTTAGTTTCTCATCGGCTTTGCGCTTTTCTTCCTGCGCTAATTTTAGTTTAGCTTCTTCTGCTGCTTTCTTTTCTTCTTCAACTTTTGCAATTGCATCCTGCTCTGATTTTAACTTGGCAACTTCGGCAGATTTTTTCTCTGCTTCAATGCTTGCAGCTAACGCCTGTTCTGCTTTTATTTTCTCATCGGCTTTGCGCTTTTCTTCCTGCGCTGCTTTTAGTTTAGCTTCTTCGGCTGCTTTCTTGTCTGCTTCAACTTTTGAAATTGCATCTTGCTCTGCTTTTAACTTTGCAGCCTCGACAGCTTTTTTCTCTGCTTCTGCTCTCAACAAAGCCTCTTGTTTATTAGACTCAATTTCAGCAAGTGCTTTGTTTTGTGCAGCTGCGTGCAATTTTTCTTCATCTGCTTTTTGCACTTTATAATTCGCAAGCTCTTCAGCAGAAATCACTTTCTTGTTTTCTATTTTTGCTTTTTCAGCTACCTGATCGTTTGTTAAAATACTGCGCAAATTGTTGCCTGCTGTTTTGCCGGTTGCGTCAAACCAGTTAGTGATGGTAAGCGTTTCTCCTGTTGCATCTTTCTGCAAATTTATTTTCTGTTCAAAAAAATCTGCACTTGTTTTTGCAGGAACAATCAACTCAAATTTGTGCGAAACAAAGTCTTCAGGCAATATTTCAAGAGAATAATTTTTACCGGGAGGTAACAATAAAAGATATTTACCGGTCAGGCGATTAGAGTTGTAAGTTCCAACCAATGCGTTGGTTGCTTTATCAGTTACTTTTATTTCTGCTTTTGTGTAAACACGCTCACCATTAACTGCAAATGCACCTTTTATTACAAGCGGTTCGCTTGACTGTATCAGTCCTTGTATACTGACTTTATAGACTTTTATTTTTCCGGGTTTGGTGAAATTTTTGCTGGCAAAATAAGCAAATGTCCCTGCTTCATCCGAAGCATAAAAAATATCATCAGCAGGCGAATTGATAGGATGAGCAAGGTTCACAGGAGCTGACCACTTGCCGGTTGTTTCATCAAAAACAGAACGAAAAATATCATAACCACCCATTGTGTTATGCCCTTTAGAAGAAAAGTATAAGGTCTTTCCATCAGGGTGCAGGAAAGCAAATTCTTCATCAAAAGCTGAGTTAACAGGCTCGCCAATATTCAAAGGTGAAGCCCATTCACCATTAGGCAATTTATTTACTCTGAAAAGTTCTCGACTGGTATTCAATCCTTCCTCATTGTAGCCCGAATAAACAATGCTTTGATTTTCCGTTCCTACAAAAATCAGTGTATTGTCTTCCATTTTCACATCTTTCTTTGATTTAAAATTGAGCGGTTTGGGAATAATGCGTCCTTTCATTGCTTTCAAATCATAGTTGCGGTAAAACTCATTCTCCAGTGTTTCTGTTTTCTCTAATGCCTGAAGCGTAACATTTTTATCATACAGATTTTTACCGTTTTTGCATTGCTGAATAAAACGCGCAGCATCCAATGGGTCAGGAGTAGCAGCTTTTGCTTTATATTTTTCAAAAAACGCAAGTGCTTCATCAAAGCGAGCATTGGTTTGGTAGCCCCTTCCTGCATAGAAAAAAGCTTCTTTGTCAACACTTGCTTCTTTCACAGCAAAATCAAAATATTGCAATGACTTTACCTTATCTTCATCATTATGTAAAACACAAACGCCAAACTTGTAATTGTAGGTGGCATCTTTAGGATGCAAACTCAACAACTGCGAAAATAATGGCATGGCATTCACATAATCGGAAGTCAAAAACAACTTGTTTGCCTGTGCAACCAATTGTTCTTCCGATTCAAAACTTACCTGCGAAAGTGCTTTTTCGCAAGAAAAAATTGAAATAAAAAGGAGAGGTAAAATTAAACGCAAAAAACTCTTCATCAATCTGTATGCTATAAATATAACCTTTTTTTAGGGGACGGTAAAAGTAGGAATTTTGGCTTACTAAAAAACTACAAGGATGAAATTTAAAACTGAACATTTTTAATCGCGCATTTATCTATATTTACCGCCCTTAAAACTAAAACCACAGAAGAAAATGGAAAAAGTTTGGCTTAAACATTATCCGGCAAGCATGCCTGCCGAAATCAATCCCGACAGCTATAAAAACATTGTTCAATTATTTGAAGAAAGCTGTAAAAAATACAGTGACAAAGTAGCTTTTGAAAATATGGGTGTTGGTGTTACTTATCGCGACCTCGACCGCATGGCTCATAACTTTGCTGCTTACCTGCAAAACAGAACCGACCTGAAACCGGGCGACAAAATCGCGCTTCAGATGCCAAATGTTCTTTCGTATCCTATTGCTATTTACGGCTCTATGCTTGCCGGATTGGTGGTGGTAAATACCAATCCACTTTACACTCCGCGCGAAATGGAATATCAGTTTAAAGATTCGGGTGCAAAAGCAATTGTGATTGTTGCCAACTTCGCAAAAAGTCTGGAAGAGATTATTTCTAAAACAGACATTAAGACTGTTATTGTTACTGAAATTCCTGACTTATTTCCTGCACTGAAAAGAGTGATTGTGAACTTCGTTTTGAAGAACGTAAAAAAAATGGTTCCGCCTTACAGCCTGCCAGGGGCCATCAGTTTCCGTGATGTGGTAAAAAATTCTTCACTGAAATTTACACCTGTTACAGCCAAAAACACTGACACAGCCTTTCTGCAATACACAGGCGGAACAACAGGAGTTTCAAAAGGTGCTGTGCTTACGCACCGGAACATAATAGCCAACATGGAACAAATCAGAACCATGATGAGCGGCTACCTGAATGAAGGAACAGAAATTATTATTACTCCCCTCCCACTCTATCACATATTCTCGCTTACTGTAAACTGCCTTGCGTTTATGAGCATGGGCGGGAAAAATGTATTGATTACAAATCCGCGTGACATTCCGGGATTTGTAAAAGAATTGCAGGCACATAAATTTACCTTCCTGACAGGAGTGAATACGCTGTTTAATGCGCTGATGGCAGATCCTAACTTCGGTAAAATTGATTTCAGTAATGTAAAAGGAATTGTAGGCGGAGCAACCGCAATACAAAAACCTGTAGCTGAAAAATGGAAACAACTTACCGGAAAATCATTAGTGGAAGGCTACGGACTTACCGAAAGTTCTCCTGTGGCAAGTTGTAACCTGCTTAATGGTTCAGACAGAATCGGAACAATCGGAATTCCTGTTTCGTCAACAGATATGAAACTGGTTGATGATGATGGCAACGAAGTGAAACAAGGTGAATCAGGTGAGATTTGGATAAAAGGTCCGCAGGTAATGCAGGGCTATTACAACAAACCTGAGGAAACAGCAAAAGTGCTTACACCTGACGGCTGGCTGAAGACTGGTGACATTGCTATTGTGAGCGAAGATGGTTTCTTCAAAATTGTTGACCGCAAAAAAGACATGATCCTGGTTTCGGGCTTCAACGTGTTCCCTAACGAGGTGGAAGAAGTTGTTGCCATGTACGACAAAGTAATGGAAGTTGCGGCAGTGGGTGTTCCTGACGAAAAATCAGGTGAAGTAGTGAAGATTTTTGTGGTTAAAAAAGATCAGTCGCTGACCGAAGCCGAACTGATGGAACACTGCAAGAAAAACCTTACAGGCTATAAACTTCCAAAGTTTGTTGAGTTCAGAAATGAATTGCCAAAAACTCCGGTTGGAAAAATTCTGAGAAGAATGTTGCGTTAATTAAAGAGCCCCACCCGGCCTCCCCAAAGGGGAGGAGAAAGACACCTATTGCAAAAAACAAACACATATAAAAAGGGCAGAAGAGAAATACTTCTGCTCTTTTTATTTTTAATCAGCTCACCTTATTGTTTTTCGCAATCAGAGAGAATTAATGTAGGGCTTTTATCCGGCAAGAAAATTACGAGGCTGCTTGTTGCGCCTGTATCAGATGTTTACAGTGTATTTGCCGGAGATAGTATGCTTACGCTTATCAAGCGCAATGATGTGCTTTCACTTTCACTTATTAATGATTCAATAGAGGTAAAGAACATTTCACAAACATTCGGTAAATTTAAAAGTGTGCAAATAATTGCATTAGCAAAACTTGCCACTCTTAAAATAAAACCTTCTGACGGGAAAACAGAAACTCATTTAGATGATGATTTGCATGTTAATTCGGGTAAAAAATTTCTGATAATTATAAATAATGTTGATCTTGATAATTATGTGGCAGGTGTTGTAGAAGCCGAAACCGGTTATTCTGCGCCTGACGAGTATTACAAGATACAGGCAATTATGTGCCGCACGTTTGCAATTGAGAGCAAGGGCAAACACAAAGCGGAAGGCTACGACCTTTGCGACCGTGAACATTGCCAGGTTTTTAATGGAAGAAACAACCGCAAACCCGAAATAAAATTAGCTGTTGCCGCCACCAGCGGAATTGTGCTGGTGGACTCAACCAACAAACCAATTTTTGCTGCTTACCACAGCAACTGTGGCGGACAAACCGATTACTCGGAGAATGTATGGAAAACCGAAAAGAGTTACCTAAAGTCGGTGGTTGACACCTTCTGCATCAGCTCAAGAAATGCCAACTGGGAAAAAGTTATTTCAGTGAATGAGTGGGAAAAATACCTTGTAAAACAAAACAAAAATTACATCAAACCAACTGATTCGCTCTACTGCTTTTACCAACCCGAAAGGAAGAGTGATTTTGAATTATTCGGGAATAAAATACCACTCACGCAAGTGCGAAAGGACTTTAAACTAAGCTCTACCTATTTTCATATGGAACAAGATGCCGACAATATAATCTTCACCGGGCGAGGCTCAGGACATGGCGTTGGACTTTGCCAACAGGGCGCTATTGAAATGGCGCGCAGAGGCTATAGTTACAAGAAAATCCTTGGCTACTATTACAAAGGTGTGCGATTAGTAAACTATTCGCAACTGAAGAATTAATGTATCCCATTCTCAGCCAAATACCTTTCCGCATCCAGTGCAGCCATGCAACCTGTACCTGCAGCAGTTACCGCCTGACGGTAAACTTTATCGGCAGCATCACCCGCTACAAACACGCCTTCAATTTTTGTTTTGGAGGTTCCGGGAGTTACAATAAGGTAACCCGTTTCATCCATATTTAACCAGTCTTTGAAAATATCGGTGTTGGGTTTGTGGCCAATGGCAACAAAGAAGCCGGTAATGTCCAACACTTTTTCTTCGCCTGTTTTATTGTTTTTTATCTGCACACCCGTTACACCTTTCTCGCCTAATACATCAACAGGCTCGTTGTTATAGAGAATTTCAATATTGGGTGTGTTCATCACGCGGTGTTGCATGGCTTTTGATGCGCGCATTTCGCCTTTGCGCACCAGCATGTAAACTTTTTTGCACAGCTTGGCAAGGTACGATGCTTCTTCGGCAGCCGTATCACCTGCACCTACAATGGCTACATCTTGTCCTTTGAAAAAGAAACCATCGCAAACGGCACAGGCAGAAACTCCGTAGCCATTCAATCGCTGCTCTGAAGGCAAGCCCAGCCATTTTGCGGAAGCACCTGTGGCAATGATTACCGAATCGGCAAGAACAGTTTTCTTATCAATAAAAACTTTATGTGGTGTTGATGAAAAGTCAACACCGGTAACATATTCATAACGGATATCTGTTTTAAACCGTTCCGCTTGTTTGCGAAAATGTTCCATCATTTCAGGTCCCTGAATTCCATCGGGGTAACCGGGATAATTCTCCACTTCGGTGGTGATGGTCAATTGACCTCCGGGTTGCAAACCGGTGTACATAAGGGGTTTCATATCAGCACGTGCAGCATAGATTGCAGCAGTGTATCCGGCAGGCCCTGAGCCGATGATAAGGCATTTTACGTGTTCGTTTTCCATTCTTTTTAATTTGAGCTATTCAACAAAATATCATTCAAAATGTTTAGTGCTTTACTGCGGCAATGTTAAAACAATAGTATCATAGCTTGCTCCGTAACCACACCAACCTCCCAATCCTCCTCCTTCAACATTTGTAAAAACAGATGCAGGGGAAGCGAACGGATTTCCGTTTGCAAATCTGATACTTTCCAATGAATTTAAAAAGTTGTAAGTGATGCGGTCAATGGTGCAGAATTTTACTACTACTGTATCACCAACTGCAAAATAAAATAAGGGCAAGTCACTGGTATCCTGAGGTGCAAGCGGGTCTTCAGAAGGATCATAAGCAAAATCAAAACTTTGTCCGTTGATGAATTTATCATTGAATACAGAACCGTTTGATGGCAAAATTCTTTCCTGTCTTCCGAATATCTGCGAAAACCAGCGGTACGAATTTCCCATTGTATCGGGGTCGGTAAGGTGTGCCCATACAAAACCAAGGCTGTCGTCTTCTGCACCTAAATCTTCTTTAAACCAAAGGCTGTCAAGGGGAACAGGCTGTGGAATAGTGGTTGTTGCTGTCAATGTTTTTCCGTCAGCAATTACAGTGAGGTAATACGTTTTACCAACTTCACCGGTGATTAAATCAGAACTATAGGCAAAGACAGGGTTGGGTTTATAAATCTCCGTGTTCAATCCGCCCTGCATGGTGTCAATAATTATTCCATCACTCACAATCACGGTAGCATCGGTAACAAAAAGATTACTGGTAAAATCTTCAATGGGCGCAAAGTAAGGCGAGCTGCGGGTAAGCAATACATAAGGATGTTTACCTTGTTCTATAACACCTTCAATCACTACCTTTTTCTGCGCTTCAGGAAGGTCAATGGTGATTTCTTTTTCGCAAGAAGAGAATATAACCGCAGAGGCGCAAAGGCGCAGAATAAATAAAGCACTGCGTCTCAGCGTCTCAGCGGTGAAAAAAAATATTCTCATGGCTTAAAATTTAAAATTGTAAGTAATGGAAGGCAGAATTGGAAACAACGAAACCTGTTTTGCAACTACGCGAAATGTTCCATCTGCAAGACTTCCTTCATCATCAAAATAAATGAAGAAAGGATTCTGGCGGCTGTAAACATTGTAGATACTAAGGTTCCAACTTCCCTGAAAATGTTTGCGCTGTTTGCCTTTGTATGTTATTGAAAGATCGGCACGGTGGTAAGCAGGCATGCGGTAAGCATTACGATCACCATATTCGCTTACCAATGCACCTTCATAAACATAACGCGCAATAGGCACGGTGAGCTTGTTTCCTGTTGAGTAAACAAAAATTGCGGAAACATTGAGGCGGTCAGTTATATCGTAACTTGCTATAACCGATACATCGTGTCTGCGGTCGTATTTTGCTTCAAACTCTTGACCGAAATTAAGTGTTGGGAATGTACGTGTGGTGCGGGCAAGTGTATAGCCAATCCATCCGGTAAATTTGCCTTTTGCCTTCTTAATAAAAAGCTCAATGCCGTATGCTTTACCATCACCAAAGGTCATGTTGTTATCAGGATTATCAAGCACGTTATCACCGGGCAGTGAACCGTCTTTATATTCCACCTGATTTTTCATGGTTTTGTAGTATAACTCAACCGAAGTTTCCAGAAAATCGTTGAAGAAATTACGGAAATAACCAACCGAATATTGAGTTCCTTTTTGTGGCTTTACTAATGAACTGCTGGGAACCCAGATGTCGGTTGGCAACGAAACAGATGCATAAGAAGCTAAATGAATGTATTGATAATTCATAGTAAACGAAGCCTTAACCGATGAGGTTTTTCCCAACGTGTAGCGCATAAGCAAACGGGGCTCAAGGTTGCGGTAAACCTGCACACTTTGGTTAAGACCTCCATCAATTATGAGTTTCATTAACGGGTTGTTATCTTCAACTCCTGCATAGTGAATGGTATCGGTTATCTGCCCGTTTTCATTTTTTATGTAGCGATCAAAGGGACCAATCTGCTCAAAGTAAGTAGCACGCAAACCTGCGTTAATCCTGAATTTATCGGTTACATCAAAATCATCGTTGATGTAGAGCGCAACATCGTGTGCATACAAACGGGCAACTTTTCCCAAGTCAAAATTTACTTCGCCTGACCGTGCAGAAGCGCTGGTAGGCGTGAATGTGTGATAGATGTAATTCAAACCAAACTTGATGTTGTGACGGATATCAGGCAGCCAGTTGTAGTCAATCTTCACGTTCCAGTCGCGGATGCCGGAGAAAAAGCGTGCTTCAAATTCCTGCTGCCCGGCCGAAAATTCAAACTGATAATCACTGAAGATAAGTGAGGTATTTACAAATAATTTGTCGTTATACAGGTGGTTCCAACGCAGTGATGTTGTTGCGTTTCCCCATTGAATTCCGGCACTGAAACCGTTATCTCTGTTCTTGAATAAAAACACATCGCGACCAAAATAACCGCTCAGGAAAATGCGGTCTTTGTCAGATATGCGATAATTTATTTTTGCATTTAAATCGTAGAAATAATAACCCGAACCGGCTGCAGGCGAGGTATCATTTACAAAGGGTTTTGCAAGAATATCGGCATAGGTTCTGCGTCCTGAAATAATAAACGAAGCCGTGTCTTTTTTAATCGGGCCCTGAATGGTAAGACGCGAAGAAATGATTCCAATACCGCCATCAACCTGAAACTTTTTGCTGTTACCTTCTTTCATGGAAATATCCAACACCGATGCAAGAC
>CAMAVO010000101.1 GCA_945861685.1 Chitinophaga pinensis
GTGTGAAAAATCTGCTTCGTCAAGAATAGGAGATGATTCGGGTTCTTCAGGCTTTGCAGCTATCAATAATAAAAAGCCTCTGCGACCAAGGTAATAAACCATGGCAGCCATAAAGATGTAAGTAAGAATTCTGAACAGCGCGTCTTTAAGGATATCACCATCGCAACCTTCAGTAATGCATGAATAGAATAAAGTGAAATAGGAAGTTGCCTGTAAAATGGTAACAACGATAGAGAAAACCAAAATGATTGCTACCGCAATCAATAGTATTCCAAAAAGCCTGCGAAACCAGATCATGCCATGAGATTAATTCTCCATCTGCATATAGGTTTTCGGAACAACAAACAGGTTGTTGTCTAATTTTTTCTCTGTTATCTGAAGTACTTCCAGTCTTCCTTTTTCGTTACGCTGAACATCGCGTTCAACAGCATCAATCGGGAAATAACCTTCGCGAGCAGGGATTGATAGATAATACATTGCAAAGCGGTCTTTACGACCCAACACACCCAGCAATGGGAGAAAGAAATCATAATTGCCTTTGGTAACCCAGTAACTGATTTCAGTATTCTCGCTCTCATTTTTTACACGCCATTGCTCGCAATCATATCCGCCAATAAAACGATGATTACCTGAACGAACTATTTTAGGTGAGCCAGCAATACGTTCTGTAGTTTTTGCTTCGCGTTTCATATACAATTTGCGTTCGTGGCTAAGAGCAAGTATTTCTTTTGATCTGAGGTCAACCAACAGTGTTGCTATTATGCTTTTCCCGTCTTCACTTTTTTCGTCAATGCACACTTTGTTTCCTTTTACAGAATAGCTGTAATAAACTTTTTCATCACCGCTGGTTTTGCGAAAATCAATTACTCCTTCAAACGATTGCGCGAATGAAGTGAGCATAAAACCAACTAAAATAAAACTGAGAAAAAGTTTTTTCATGGGGTGCTTTTATAAAATTATACGCGCATTTAAACCACATTAAAGGTAAAATAGTTACAAGTTTTTTTATTTTGAACGGATAAACAGTACAAATGGCAGAACTTTTCAACCCTTTGCTGCCAAAATTGCTCAGGTTGCAGATACTTATTGTTTAGATCCGGCAAACTGTTCGGCATTGTTATTATAGTCATAGGCAATTGTAATGGGGCTATGACTAAGGACGAACGTTAATTGGTTTGTAGTGCAGTTTGTGCAGGTAACGGATGTTGACGAAGGTTTCATAATATCCTGTTCCCAGGTTGATGCCTCGCTGCCTTGCGGTGAAATTCGCACTCTTGTGCTGCTTACTCTGGAAACGGTAACGGAGTAATTTGCATTTTGATACGATGGTGAAAGTACATTCATAGCTCCAACATACGTTCCGGTAATACCATCAGTAAGATCGGGAACATCATCATTGTTATTACAGGATGTGTTTACAATACTGATAACAAAGGCAAGCAGGACGATGCTGAAGAAGTTTTTCATGAGAGAAGAATTTAAAATGTATTTCAAAGATAGGATTAAAACCCATTAATTAACTTTTGTCTTTTACAGTATAAGCTGCGCCACTATCAGGTAAATAAAAATACTGAGAATATCCTGAATAATGGTAGCCAGCGGACCGGAACCAAAGGCGGGATCTTTGCCAAAGCGCATTAACAACCAAGGAAGAAATAATCCTATGCTGGAAGCCACCATTCCGGCAAGGGTTATGGTAATGCCTACTACCAATGCTATTCTTATGTCAAATCCTCCGATAAGCGCCATGGGCAAACTGAGCACACCAAGTATAAGGCCTATCATAAGACCGGTAAATAATTCCTGTTTCAGAATTTTTGCGAAGCTTGTCCAACTAAGTGTTAGGCCTCTGATTACAATGGTTTCGGTTTGTGTGCCTATTGCATCGGCAAGGTAAACTATGCCGGGAATAAAAAACGCGAGTGCAATGTTACTGTTTAGTATTTCTTCATAGCTTGCCATAATATAAGTAGCAAGAAAAGAACCTATTAGCCCTACCAGCAGCCAGGGAAGGCGGTGTTGTATTTTTCTTAGTGGTGGCTCTTTTACAGCTTTGCTTGCACGCGAAGTTTCTTTATGAATACCTGCAATTTTATGAAGGTCTTCAACGTGTTCGTTTCTCAGTGTTTCAATAATGGTAAGGGTGGGTAGTATGCCCATGAACACACCCTGCTTGCTAGTAACAGGAGCTGTTTGCAGCTTTTTATAAATAGCATGGGTGACTGCATAGTCCAGTGATTTATCAATATCCACCGGATTGCAATCGGTGATGAGTTTATCAACCGTATCGGAGTCTTTGCTTTTAAGAAGCGTATCTAAATTGACAAAACCGAGCAAAATATTTTGCTCATCAACTACAAAAATCTGTTGCGTATCGTCAAAATCATTTGCTTTTATTTCGTTCAATACCTTATCAACTCTGTCACCGGTATTGGCGAGCGGAACTTTTAAGGTGATGTACTCATTCAGTGTTTTTTTCATGAGCGGTAAAGAAAGTGTTTACCAATGCTGCAACTCTTTATTGCTTATTGATACTGCTAAGGTAACTAATATGAGGAACAATTACCTCAGCACTTTATCGGCCTGCTGCATGTGTCTTTCAATATGAAAAACAAGAAAACGAAAGGTATCACCCAGCCTTAGCTTTATCAAGCTGCTGATTGAAATTGCAGTTTTTGTTTTGGTAAGGTCAATTTTTTTTGATTGCAGTATTAGCGATTTCAGTAATTCCTGCTGCTTTAGAAATCTGTCTATTGTAGTAACAGTTAAATGAGAATTAGCCGGATTTTTATCCTTGGGTGATTGCATCTTTTTCATTTCACCGTTCTTTACCTTCATCAGGTTTGCAAAATAATTCCCGATTACTCCACTCTTAACTATTAATACTCCCGAAATATTTTTGGCAGCTAAAACCTGTTTCTGAATTTCGGGCAAATAGAAATCGCCATAAAGGTTAAGATGTTCTAAACATTCCAGTATGCTCCATGTTTCGGGGCTCTTTTTATAGTTGAGTTGAGCTGTAGAAAGTTCTTTGAATTTTTTTGCTGAGGCTGTGGTGGTTTCAATAATGAGCAGCAGCTGGTCAATCAGTTGTGTGTTTGTTGTTTGCATGGGTTTAAATTTTTATGCAAAGATGGACAGGCTTGTTATCTTGGCTATTGATTGAAATCAAGAATTTCGAATGCGGCTCAAGGTCTCGGGTGTCATGCGAAGGTAGGAGGCAATATATTTAAGCGGAATGTGTTGAAACAGGTTGGGGCTGCGTTGCAATACACGGTTGAGGCGATCAACAGGTGAGGTTATCAGCAAATCAATTTCACGGTCTATCTGCTGGGTAACTAATGTTTCAAGCAATTGTATGTATTGCTTCAGGCTTTCGCTATTTTCGTTTACAAGAGTTTGCAGCTTTTCATTTGAAATGACTTTAACAGTTGTTTTGCGGATGGCCTGTATGTAAAACTGAGAAGGTGTGCCTTTAAGAAATGATGAAAGCGAATTAATAAAAGACCCTTCATACCCAAAGCGTATGGTTTGTTCTTCAAACTCCGAGAGATAGAAAACACGTATGGCACCAGAAGTAACAAAGTAAAGATTTTTCTCCTCCTCTCCTTCTTTAATGAGAAACTGTCCTTTTGAAATTACTTTTTGCTCTGCTGCTTTTTCAAAAGAGTTTATCAGCTTTCGTGTGAAGTCAGGCTCGTTCTTCATTTAAGAATTAGAATGTTCTTATTCTATTCAACTATAATTATATTATTTTCTTTGCGTGCTGAATACCCTAATGTTTGATAAGGTTTTGTTGCATATCTATCTTTAAATACCTCTACAACATAGTTTAAACGGGGATAGTGAATTCGCTCGGTTGAAGTACCTTTTTCAAAATTATCAGCAATCGAACGGGGGAAATTTCTTTCGTTGTTCTGATAATGTGATTTAACTAATTCTTTAACTGTATCAGGATTTGCTGAAAGAATTTCAGGCAGTAACTCTTCCTGCATTAAAATTGGTTCACCATTTAATTTGGCATCTGAAACCATTTCACCTGCTCTTTGCTGAATCTGTTTGTTCACAGAATTAGTTTTTGGTTTTACAACGGTTGTATCAACTTTGACAACAACTTGTTTAACAGTATCAACAGGAACTGATAGCGGCAAAGCAGAAATCTGAACAGTTGTATCTGCTGATACAGAATGTTGTTCAGTGTTGCTATTGCTGCAGGCTAATACAAAAAATGAAATGCAAAAAAGCAGTAGCTGTATTTTCATCTATTCAATTTTTTTCAGAATGGTGTGGTCAATATAGAATGTTCCGAAAGGGATGAACGATGCCAGTAATACTTTCCAGGTGGTCTGAGTAAACTTCCATTGATGCTCTGCTGCCAGACTGAATGCGAAGGCAACATAGAGCACAAACAACAGACCGTGAACTGGACCAATTGATTTTACCAATGCAGGGTTGCCCGACATGTATTTGAGCGGAACGCCAATAAATATTAATGCTATAAGCGAAACACCTTCGAGAAAGGCAAGTATTCTAAAGCGTCCGGTGTTGGTTTTTATAAGGTTTTTCATTTAGGGTTATATTTATTATCAGCGTTCTATTTCAATATCATATTTATCCAAAAGGCCTGCCAGACCCGAGAGGGCGAACTTAGCCTTTTTTATTTTGTTGCTATCGGGGTTAATGGAATAGTTATATGCCGAGCGCAGGTCTGCTTTTTCTAACAAGGTGTTTTCAAATTTGGCATTCATCAAGTCACAGTTATCAAAAACAGTTGCTGTTAAATCACACTCGGTAAAATCAACTTCGTGCAGTTGTATATTTTTAAAAACTGTTTTCTTGATTTTTGTTTTGTAAAATGATGAATGACTGAGATTGCAGGTGTCAAAGCTAACGCTTAATCCAAACTCATTACACTTATCAAAGTGCAGACCCAGCATTTTGCAATCTTTAAAGGTGACATCGCGGAATGTTGTTCTCAACAGTCTTGCAAGACTTAAATTACAAGCTATAAACTTACAGTCAATAAACTTTACATCAGTAAGGTCGGCATTGGAGAATTCGCAGTTTTTAAATACGCAGTTTTCGTACTCGCCTTTGGTAACCGGGGTTGTGGTGAAGTTTTGTTTATCAAAGGTTTTATCTTGCTGATATTCCATTAGCGGAAAAGAGAATGCTGTGAAGATTAATGTACGGCAGCTTTGCTACTTTTTTATGTAGTTAATACTAATCTCCGGCTCATAGTTAATAGGTCCGAAGAGAATGAGAAAGCGTGTTTTCCAGTTTTTGTTCATTCGCAATTCATAAATAATACGTGCAGGTCCTCCAAAAATAACACGTAATGGGTTCATGTAAATAGCAGGATTATTTGTCCACCCTATTGCAGGCGGCTCAACAGGTGGTTCAACAAAAGTTCCAAAAACGCGATCCCACAATAAAAACATTCCTCCTCCCAAATTTGCCATCTGGTGCTCTTTAGCTGAGGAGTGGTGAACGTAGTGGTAAGCCCCGTGTCCTCCAAAGAACTGAGTAAAGAAACGCAGCACAGCATACTTTCTGATAAAGTTATAATGCACCGTGGCATGATTGAATATTTCAAAATTATACATCAGCAGTGAGTAGATACCCATTTCTAAAATAAGCGGTTCGGAATAAAATAATTTAGAAATCACAGCCATAGCTAGTACTTTAGGAAGCAGTAAAAAAATATCGAAGGTATAGGCAAGCGGTGAGCCTATCGGGTGAAGAAAATCGGGAAGGTGATGCGGGCCATGTGCTACATGCCACAAAAAGCGCGAAACATGAGTAAGGTAATGCATAAAATAGGCGGTAAATGAATACACAGTAAGAGTAAGCAATAGCGCTAAAATTTTGGAATGCGTGACAAACAGTGTTGGTATATACCTGCTGATGCCGGCTGAAAGATCTGTTTCGGTTTTTGTAATAAACGCAGCGCCATCTGCAAAGCTGAAGCCTGATGCAAGAAAGATTAATCCACCTGCAAGCAGAAGCACTATACTTGCTGCCAGACCAATAATTCCTGAGGTTGTATATACCAGAAAACTGCGGTAAACAAGTGCACGGTTTGTTATTTTACTTTTTATAAAAAATCCGTAAACCGATACAAACTGCCGTGTTAAAAAAGTGATGATGAGCAATGAAACGAATAAAATAAGTACAGTGTTATTTTTATCAGCATCATTTTGATTCAGGTAATCTTTAAATTCTGAAACTGTTAAAAATTCAGGAAGGGAAGGCAGGATGAGCAGTTCCATGGCTATATACCCGGCTGATAAAATAATAATGAGCACAGGCAGCCAGGTAAACTTAGCAGCCTGCTCAGTAGTAATTTCAAAATTCCAGATTTGTTTAAGCATGCGCATCAAATGCTTTAATTCAATGTTCTATTCTTTTATAAAGCGCTGCACTTCATTGCCTGTTTCAATAAAATAAATACCCTTTGCAAAACTATTTGTTTTAAGATTTGTATTTCTATCAGTAATTATTGTCTGCATTATTTTTTTTCCTTCAGAAGTATAAACCGAGATTTCATTGCCAATCATTTCGGGTGAAACGGCAACATTCAATTCTTCGCTTGCAGGATTTGGGAAAATACTCCACCTGTTTTTGTCACCATCTAATAAGGTTACTGTTACGTTGGTATTAGTGCTGACAATGGTTTTTACAAACCAGATATTCATTTTGCTGCTGCGGGTATCGCCCCACACGGTGTAGAGTGTATCGCCACTGTAGGTGCAACTCATAAAATCATTTCCGTTTTCGGCTATAAGTGAATCAAATGCAATAAACTGGTCGGACAGTTTTTGATTGGGAGAAAATGTTTGTCCGTTGTCGGTGCTGGTGGCATAATAAAAATCATAGCCGGCACTCCAGAAACCATTGGTTCCTGAGTTGCGTCTGTCGCGCCATGTAACTGCTATATTTCCCTGTTCGTTGTAAGCGCCCCAAACCATGTCCTGCGCTTTTCCATTAGAGAGCGCATCATCATTTACACGAATGGGATTGCTCCATGTTTGTCCTTCATCGTTGCTGTGAAATGCCTTAATATCTGCATCGCCATTTTGTGCATCCGGGGTTAAGAATACCATTTTGTTTGCATCACTTGGATGAGTAATGAGCTGATAACCGTTTTTAAAATTGGTATCGTTGGCAGCCGGCAGGGCAGCATAAACAGTGGAGTATGAAAAACTTTGTCCCTGATTGGCAGAACTTGCAAGGTAATAGGCAGGATAGATATTCTGTGATGAAACATAGCTGGGATATACGGCACAAAATTTTCCGTTAACAGTGGTTGCAGGAGCTGCCATGGGAGCTGCAATTGCATTTCCAATCAGGTGGGTGCCACCTTCAAGGGATGCAATGGTAGTCCAGGTATGTCCGCTGTCTGCTGATGCTTTAAAGTAATTTCGGTTGGGCGGTGCAATCCAGGGTGCAGGTTTGGTGGTGATATAAAGAGTTCCTTCATTGACAGTGTTTGATTTATCAACAACAAGCCATGGGCGGTCGATGGGACGCTTATTTATAACATCGTACATATCAAATGCCTTGGAAGGTGTATCCCAGCTTAATCCACCGTTAAGCGAACGGGCTACATATATTCCTCCACTGTCGGGCACCTGCCTGTAATCAATATAAGAAATATATAACAATCCGTTTTTTTCAAAAGCCATAGATACATCGGCAGAGCCATAACTGCTGCCAAAATGGGGAAGTACAGCGGCTGTGCTCCATGTTGTTCCACCATCAAAACTGGCGCGTGTTTTTATGGCAATGCGGAATAAGCCGTTTGTAAACTTCATGCCCATCCAGGCAGCTACCAAGTTTTGATTATTGGTTGGGTTTATGGCAAGGTAAGGCTCACCGTCAAAGATTACTCCGTTGCTGATGTTTGTATTAGTTGGTTGGGCATTGCCCATGTAAAAAACAAAGAGTAAAAGAGAAGCCGAGAGTAGCTTTTTAATCATTTTTATTGGATATTTTTTGTGCAAAGGTTGGACTTATTTCCATATAGTTTATAACAGCCTGATAGCGTTAAATGTTTGAACCCGTGACTGAGGTGCCGATAACGTTTAAGGGCTTGGCGAAATGGCGGAAATCGAAGCACTAAACTGCTGTTATATGCCGTTTTTCTTTCCATTCTGTCTGTTACTTGAAAATGTCATAAAATCTCCAATACACAAATAGTCCGATTAGTATAATGTAAATAAGATTGTTTAAGGTAAACAGCCACTTGGCAAGTAAACTCCAACTTTTCTCTTTTATTAGTCTGTAATTAATCATAGAAAAAGGCAGTATAAGCAGTAGCAGTAGAAATGGAATGTATGAGGTTAAGCTTATAAAAACATTTGTCGGGTCTTTATATGGTGCAGAAAAGTAGAAAACATTAACAGGCCCAATTAATACATACATATAATAGACCAAAATTAGTCCAATTGGAAACAGTACTAGTTGAACATAAGAATACTTTTTACTCTCCCGTTTTCTGAAATACTGAATTAGAAAGAATATTGAAGTCAATAAAAAAAATCCAGCAGAAGCAACTATAAATACTCCTATTAAAATGCTGTTTTTTGGAATTTTGTAATTGCGTAATTTTTCAAATTCAGGGTTATGCGCAAATAGCGTTTCTACCGCAATAATGTGGTCGCCCTTTTTTAATTCTTCGCTTAGGTTAAATTGAACGGTTGTTTTATAGTCGTGATAAAAATACAAGTTCACCGTTCCATTATTTAAGTCCCATATAGAAGAAATTAAAGTTCCATCTCCAATTTTAGTTCTACAAACGTGCATAGTATCTAACAAGGCGGTGCAGTACTCAAGTGTAGTGTCAATACCGTTCTTTATAAATGCTACTCCGTTTCGGTATCTGTCAAGTTTATTGGCATTTTGTTCTGGCGTTATGGAAGGACAAAAGTTGGCTATAACGTAGTTTGGTTCATTTCCTATTGTCAAAGTGTAAGGCTCAACAATCAGATACTTGCCCGATTTATCAACGTAAATAAAAACGTCTTCAAGAAAATAGCTGTGGTCGTATTTGCTAATATATTCGTGAACTTCTTCTACTGTTTTGCAATTGTGTAAAATGTCTTTCAGATAATTGGTCGGGTTGGATATGGTTTTTCTGTTTGCAAAGCTTTCTTGTTTTGGATGGTATGCAACAAGTCTTTCAAATGCGAGACCCATTTCATTCATTCCTGATTGTGGTGCGTATCCGTTTTGTCCGTCAAATCTTGCTCCTGTAAATGCTGCACCGTATTTACCAATAGTTGCGGTTTCAAACCAAATATGAGGTGTTGTAAACCAAGCATCGTGGTTACTACCGAAAAATGTTCTGTTGCCAATTGTTATTTTATATCCACTGCAAGCAATACTGTCTTGTATAACAGTAAAAGTTATAATCGTCAATAAAATTAGTCTAACAAATTGCATTTTTTTATTTTGGTTGTCATAATTTGTCTAACGTGTTATTTGATTTTTAATTGTTCGATTTATGGTTGTAGTGTCGTTTTAAAATGGCACATAACTTACTTATATGTGCCATAAAATGGTTTCAGTTTTTACTTTATCTCCAACAAACCTAAACAATTTACTTTTTAATTGTAAAACAGGTTTTCAACAACTGCTATTAAAAATAATTTCATCAATTCGGTTTTATCCTAATCGGTAATTAAAAATCCTGTTATTCATTTGCAAAATCAAATTTAAATCTATGACAAAAGAGCAGGAACTTGAAAAAGAATTACAACACATACTTAAAGAAATTGAAAGTGCGTGTAAAGACAAATTAGATAAACTAAACTGGTATCAGACAGACCTTGCCAAGGAAATGGATATAAGCCCTTCATCACTTTGTGATTTTATTAACGGCAGAGAAAACCACAGCCTGAGAAAAATTATTACCTGCTTATACTATTTAGGCTTGCAACTTACAGTAACAATAAATCCTGCCCAGTTTCAAGCTTACACACCAAAAGAAAAATCAAACAAAAAGTAATAATGATTACATCCGCGGCAAACGTATATATGTTCAAGACAAACATGATTACATCCGTTGCAAAAATGTACATGTTCATTACAAACATGATTACTTCCCTGATGAATGTAATTTCATCCGTTGCAAAAATGTACATGTTCGTTACAAAAATGATTACATCCGTGATGAATGTAATTACATCCACGGCAAAAATGTACATGTTCGTTACAAAAATGATTACATCCGTGATTAATGTAATTACATCCATGGCAAAAATGTACATGTTCAACACAAACATGATTACAGTTGACGCAAACAGAATAATTTTCAACAAATACACTTACAAACCTTAATTACTAACCACTAAAAACAAAAACTATGGCCGTTTACAAAATTCGCTGCAGAAGAAGTTATCACTATCTTATTTATGATGCCATTAATGACTTTGCCGTAGGCGTTGCCGATGGTGTGTATGGCCACCCGGGTACATTTCCTGCACCGAGTATTACCGAACCCATTTTCAGGGCACTAATAACCGAGTTTGTAAATAAAAAAGGAAGCTACGAAAGCGGTAATGTACCCCGCACCGTTTTTATTACTGCCAAAGATAACCTGATGGAAGCGATGGATACCCTTGCTGATTATGTTGACAGCGAGGCACAGGGTAATGCAAACACCGTTACCCTTGGCGGCTACGAAGCAACAAAAGGAAACAGCAGTAAAGTAAATCCACCTGTGCAGCCCACAGGCATTGTTATAAAGCGCGGCATAAACGGTGAGCTGCTTGCCGAGTGCACTAAAATAGATAAAGTAGTTTTTTACGGTGCACTGCTTACAGCCGATAATCCCCTGCCCGATAACATTGGCATAAATGCAGCAGGGCAAGTGGTGGTAACGGGTAATAATAATCCTATGCCCGGGCCACCATCGCCCACAC
>CAMAVO010000102.1 GCA_945861685.1 Chitinophaga pinensis
TACCTGAATTATGAAACATTCAATGGAATAGTGAATTTCAGAAAAATTCAGGCGTTCAAAACCATGAACGATGCCAACCACAAGCAATTCAAAGATCCGCGTGTGGTGCAGTTGTTCAATAGGTATGCAAGTTACAATGGATCTAACCCTTTTCATGCTCCGGCAACACTAAATGTTATTCCGTTTATTGAAATAGAAATGGGTGCGTATTTCCCTGAAGGCGGAATGTATGCTGTTATTTCATCTTTATTTAAGTTGGCTCAGGAACAGGGTGTTGAATTCAAATTCAATACAATGGTTACGGGAATAATTACTGCAGATGGAAAAGCAACAGGTGTGCGCACTTCCGAGACAGCCTATTCGTTTGATGTGGTAGTTAGTAATATGGATGTTTTTAATACATATCAGGATTTAATTCCGGATGCACCAAAGCCAAAGCTTACGCTGCGACAGCCCAAATCAAGCTCCGTAATTGTGTTTTACTGGGGAATGATGAAAACCTTTTCTCAACTGGGCTTGCACAATATATTTTTCAGTCGCAGTGATAAGGAAGAGTTTAACTACGTGTTTGAAAAGAATCGCATTTTTGCCGATCCTACGATTTATTTAAATATCAGTTCAAAAGCCAATACTGCCGATGCACCCGAAGGTTGCGAAAACTGGTTTGTGATGGTAACGGTGCCTAATAACAGCGGTCAGGATTGGGATAGGTTTGTTCGCCAGACAAAGAGAAATGTGCTCGCCAAATTGGAGACATTTCTTAAAACAGACCTTAAATCACTGATAGGATGTGAGGCCATACTCGACCCGAGAAGAATCGAATCGGAAACATCGAGCGCTTTCGGTGCTGTTTTTGGAAATGCATCTAATAGTCCGTATTCGGCATTTCTGCGCCATCCGAACTTCAGTTCAAAAATCAAGAACCTTTATTTCTGCGGTGGTAGCGTGCATCCGGGACCAGGAATTCCTCTTTGTTTGCTAAGTGCAAAAATTGCTATAGACTTAGTCTGAATTATGTTAATATTATTTCATCGATTACCCCTTGCACACATCCTAAAAAATGCTGAAATTGCAACACTTTTAATAAAGCATACATTTTTCCGCAGCAATGTTCAAGTTAAATTTACGTTTTCTCCGCTCACCAAGGCTGCCAATCTATTTTCTATTTTCTATTATCTATTTTCTATTTCAGTATCCGCCCAGGAATGTGGTGTTGTCTACGTAACACCCAACGGAGTATCGGTAGGCGCGGCAGGAACCAAAACAAACCCCGCTAGTCTGGTTTACGGATTAACACTTGCCAACCCCGCCAACAAACGCATCTGGCTTCAGGCAGGAACCTATACCCTTTCAAATGCCATTAACATACCCTCAGGCATTGACATTGATGGCGGCTACAATACCGTGTGGCAAAAAAGCAATGGCGCAGCCAGTATTATTCTAAGAAACACATCCAACGTTGAAACCAATCCCTCGCGCTTAGTGGCGGTGTATTGCAACAGTGTAAATAATTTCCGCCTTCAGGATTTAACCATACGCGTTACCAATGCCTTTGGGAACGGAACCTCCACCTACGGATTATACATGAATAACTGCACCAACTACAAATTAGTGCGCTGCAAGGTAATTGCCGGAAACGCAGGCGCAGGCAACAACGGCACTGCAGGAACACCCGGCATGAATGGTGTTGGCGGCATCATAGGCGAAAACGGTGACGAAGACGGCCCTTGCTGCCGCGCGGGCGGTGCGGGTGGCTCCGGTTCTTTTCCCGGAAGTTTTGCAGGCGGACAAGGTGGTGACGGTGGCGAGCGTGGCGAATACTATGAGTGGACAGCCGATGGCGCAACCTATCCCGGTTATCCCGGATTAAACGGTGCGGGCCTTGGTGGCGGCTTTGGCGGCAGCGGAGGTATCGGCATTTTTACAACTATTATATCACTGGAATGCGACCGCTCTGAGGCAAACGATGGTTCGCCCGGAGCAGATGGTGCAGACGGTACACAAGGCTCTTACGGCATACCCGGAACAGATGCCTTCAGTGCCGGTTACTATACTCCAGGAAACGGTACCACAGGCGATGAAGGAACCAACGGCTACGGTGGTGGCGGTGGTGGTGGTGGCGGCTCACAGGGCGGTATTTTTTACGAAACTATTTTTAATCTTATAACCAACAGCAACGGTTCTGGAGCGGCAGGTGGTGGCGGTGGTGAAGGCGCACAGGGTGCATTGGGCGGAAGTGGTGGCTCAGGCGGTGGCGGCTCATTTGCGGTTTACTTAAACAACAATGGCGCAGGCGGAATAATTCAGGATTGCAGCTTTCAGGCTGCTAACGGTGGTATTGGTGGCTTAGGTGGACAAGGCGGTAGCGGTGGTTTGGGCGGACAAGGTGGTGGTGCCGGTGGTACCCTCAACTGTGATGTGGGCGCAGGCGGTGATGGTGGCGATGGCGGAAATGGCGGAAACGGTGGAGTAGGAGGTAAAGGCTCTGATGGTGTTTCCTACGATTTGTATCAGGACCCTGCCGGAACTGCGGTAACCGAAATGAATGTAAACAGTTTACTGCAACCCGTTGTAAGAGTGAGATACAGCGGCTGCACCAATGCACCCGTTGATTTCTCTACCAACGCAACAGGAACAGTACAATGGTATTTTGGCGCAGGCTCATCACCAACCAACTTTATTGGACTTACTGCACAATGTTCCTACACCACACAAGGTCGCAAAACCTTTACCATGGTGGCAAACGGAATAGCCTACACGTTCACAGGCTTCATTGATATTTTCCGCAACGGTCCTACAGCATTGCCAAATATTAACTCCAACAGTGATTCCTTGTGCGAAGGCGAAACAGGCAGTTTCAGCGCCTCTATCCTTGCCGACAGCTATATCTGGACCGTTTACAATGAAACCGATACACAATCAGTTTCAGGTGCAGCTTTTCAGAGTTTCAGCAATGTGCCTTTTGACAGTGCCGGAAACTATACCGTGGTCATGAATACCTACACCCAATGCTGCGGCATCTCTTTCCCCGATACCTTTACCGTAGTGGTTGATTCGATTGTGATGCCCATCATCTCTATCCAATCCACCGCTGAGGATTCAGTCAACACCATCTGCGACCAGACCAACGTAACGTTTGTAGCTACTTCAGATTATGTAGGACTTTCACCAACGTATCAGTGGCAGGTAAACGGCAGCAATGCCACAGGCGGAACTAATAGTCCTGCCTACACCACCTCAACACTGGCAAACGGTGATGCGGTTACCTGCATTGTTACTTCCACGCTTGCCTGTGCCGTAGGCGAAAAAGATACTTCCAATGCCATTGTGGTTACCGTAATTGATATTCCGCAACTCTCCTGCGCAGCCGATTCATTTATAACAGATGCGCCTACTTATTTCAACTCGCAGGTAATCTCAGGCGGACTTGCTCCCTACACCTTTAACTGGGATTTTGGCGACCAGACACAAGGCACTGGCGACAGCGTTGCACACATCTATATCACTGACGGAACCTTTATGGTTAACCTTGAGGTAACCGATGCAAACGGATGCGCTTCAACATGTTCAACAGTTGTGGTAACTTCAAGTAATCTGAATGCAGCGTTCACTGCTTCCAAGTTTAGTGGCTGTTCTCCGTTAGTAATTCAGTTCTTTAATCAGAGTACTAATGCGGTAACTTATTTCTGGCAGTTTGGTGACGGGACTACTTCAGCAGCATTTGAACCGCAACACATTTACAACACTCCCGGAACATACGATGTAAACATGTGGGCCTTTGGCGGAAACGGAAAC
The DNA here is from genome assembly GCA_945861685.1 of Chitinophaga pinensis. GTDB lineage: Bacteria > Bacteroidota > Bacteroidia > SXHM01 > SXHM01 > SXHM01. Next base: position 3,796 of record CAMAVO010000102.1, read on the forward strand.
GATTCGGTGCTGGTAACTTCACAGATTGCGGTATTCCCCGATCCCGAAGCTAATTTCCAGTGTATCCCCTCTAATATAACTGTAGCAGGCGATACCGTTTTCTTTGCTGATAATTCTTCTTCGGCTGCCAACTCATGGGAATGGAGTTTTGGTGATGGCGGTACTTCAACTGAACAAAACCCTTATCACGTATATGCCAACAACGGTTCGTATGATGTAACATTGGTTGTAACTAATATCTACGGATGCAAAGACAGTCTTACCATTCCTGCCTTTGTTTACATGAACGTTGGCGTGAATGAAAACAATACCGTAAAAGATTTTACGTTAATAAATGTGTATCCTGTTCCGTTCTCGGCCAACCTTACTATCGAATTCTACGTTCCCTCAAGCGGGCAGCTTGATATGTATCTGGAAGATGTGCGTGGCAGAAAAGTGGAGACACTTTATTCAGGCGAAGCAATGGCAGGAGTTCACAGAATGAATCATGTCTTTAGTTCAATAGAATCAGGAGTATATTTATTGAGAACAAATTACGCAGGACAGGTGTTTTACCACAAATTGATTGCTAATCCTAAATGAGATTTTATAGAACGCTGAATATTATGATGGTTAAGATGCTTTATGATTCCTCGATTTTTTTAAAATTAGCGAGAACCATAAAAATCATAACAATCAGCGTTCTAACACTTTTATCATTTCAATCAATAGCCCAAGAATGCAATATCGTTTTTGTTTCACCTAATGGTGCCAATGCAGGAGCGGCAGGAACCAAAGCAACACCTGCAAGTTTAACCTACGCATTAACCCTTGTAAGCCCCGCCAACAATCAGATTTGGCTTGCAGCAGGTAATTACAACATTTCAACTACCATAGACTTAATCAGCGGGGTAACCATTGAAGGTGGCTTTAACCCTGTAACCTGGGTAAAATCAAACAGCACCCCCAGTATTATCAACCGAGATAACTTAAATGTTTTACCTGCACCCAATCGTTTGGTTGCTATTTCCTGTGTAGGTATTTCAACTTTTAATGTAAATGATTTAACAGTAAACGTTGCCAATGCAGTGGGCAGCGGAGTAACCACTTACGGTATTTACCTGAGTGCTTGTTCTGATTACAAACTAACCCGCCTTAAAGTAAATTCAGGTGATGCCACCGATGGTGATGACGGTCTTCCGGGAGTAGATGGAATAGACGGTGCAGACGGAACTGATGGTTCGGCAGGAAATGAGTGTGGTGCAGGAAATACTGGTGGCGGGCCAGGCGGTAACACTCCAGCAGGTTTTCCGGGTGGTAATGGCGGTGATGGTGCTCCAGAAGGCGATCCTTTAGTTATATGGCCTCCATGGGATTTTGATTTGGGTGAAGGTTTTGATGCAAATCCGGGTTTATTAGGAGCGGGCCCTTGTGGTGGCGGAGGCGGAACAGGCGGACAAGGAAATACCAATGCTTTACCTTCATCTGTTTGTTTTTTTATAGGTGCGTGCACTGCCGGTGTTAATGCACATGGTGGAGCAGGAGTTGCAGGTGGCGATGGCTTGGATGGCGCCAATGGTATTGATGGAGTTCCGGCACATGCAGGCGGTTTTTTTGTTCCCGGTGACGGGCAAAACGGAGTAGATGGCGAACACGGCTGCGGTGGTGGCGGTGGTGGTGGCGGTGGTTCACACGGTGGTGCTGCATTTACTGATAACGGTTCAGGTTCCGGTGGCGGTGGCGGTGGTGAAGGTGGCCAGGGCGGAACAGGTGCGGCAGGCGGTTTAGGTGGTGGCGGTTCATTCGGAATATATGTAGATGCTAACGGTGCCAACGGTGAAATAAGTGATTGTATTGTTACAGCAGGCGCACCCGGAATGGGCGGTCTGGGCGGAATACCTGGTGGTTTTGGCGGCTTTGGCGGTTTTGGTGGACAAGGCGGAGGAACTGGCTGTACTATTGGTCGCGGTGGTAATGGTGGCGATGGCGGTAACGCTGGTCGCGGTGGAACTGGCGGAAACGGTGCTCCCGGTGTTAGTCAGGAAGTATATGAAGACCCTAACGGAATTGCTGTTTCGCAAACCAACATGAATGCGCCTGTTGAACCTAATGTGTTTCTTGTAAATACAGGGTGCACCTGGCATGATATAGATTACAGCACTAATGCCAGCGGAATAATTCAATGGTATTTTGATGGCGGTAGTATTCCGCTCAGTGCATTCGGACAAAATGTTACCACGCAATACAACACATTTGGAAGACACGATATAACGCTGGTAAGCAACGGAGTTCCCTTCATGCTTAGTGATTTCGAAGGCATTTTTGCTGACGGCACTCCTTTTCTTCCTGAGATAGTTGCTCCCGACAGCGCTTGTCCCGGACAGCCGGTAAACTTCTCTGCTATTTTTCCTTCTGTGTTTAACGTGTTGGTTTACGATTGGAATTTTGGTGACCCGACTTCGGGTGCTAACAATACATCTGCTGCTGCTGCACCTGCTCATACCTTCGCTAATGTGGGCAATTACTGGGTAACACTGCAAACTACTTCTGAGTGCTGTGGCCGTTCAAAGGTTGATAGTTTCTTAATTCACATTGTTCCTTTCCGTCTGCCTGAAGTGTTTATTTCAGCTGACCAGGATAATATTTGTTTTGGCGATGTGGTGGAGTTTGCCGCAGTGCCTGTTTGGGGTGGTTATACTCCGGCATTTGAGTGGTTTGTAAATGGTAATTCGGCAGGAACTAATCCTACTATCGTTCTTCCGGGATTAAGCAATGGTGATCAGGTTTATTGCGAGTTGGCCAGTTCTTATACCTGCCCAACTCAAAACCCGGTGCAATCGCCAACTATAAACATTACGGTAAATCCTTTGCCAACGCCTGTTTGCAGCAGCACGTTAAATTATCTGGGAGCAAATACCGAGTTTGATGTTACAAGCGTTGTAGGTACACAACCTTTTACTTATGCCTGGGACTTTGGTGATGGCGGAACTGCTTCAACACAAAACCCACAACACACATTTGGAGGAACAGGCGTTTACAATACTTCGGTATTGCTTACCGATGCCAATGGCTGCGAAGCGCTGTGCAACCTGCCGGTTGACATTATTATTCCTCCGGTTGTAACGGCTGAGTTCACCTCAATCATCAATCAGACTTGCGCCAACACCACTGTTGATTTCACCGACATCAGTACCGGAAATGTGATTAACTGGTATTGGGATTTTGGTGATCCTGCTTCGGGTGCCAACAATACTTCAGCTTTACAGAACCCGACACACGTTTATACTACACCCGGTTTTTACACCGTAACCTTTGCGCCCGGAAATGGTGTGCTTACCGATACCATTATATTACCCAATTATGTGGAAGTGCTGGAAAATCCGGTGGCTGATTTCATGAGTTATGAAACAACCTATTGCGAACCTGCCGATGTTAAATTCTATGATGTATCGGATGGGGCAGTGGCCTGGGTTTGGGATTTTGGTGATGGAGGAACATCTGATTTGCAGAACCCATGGCACACCTATGATGCAGACGGCATCTACACCGTTTCGCTTACCATTACTTCGGCTGACGGCTGCACCAACACCATAACGTATGCTAACTACATCACCATACTACCTTCGCCTGAGGCAGAGTTTGAGGCCGATACTATAGTATGTACTACCGTTCCAATTCTGTTTACCGATTTATCCATTGATGCCAACAGCTGGAGTTGGGACTTTGGTGATGGTGGCGGTTTTACCGACAGCGTTCAAAATCCATATCATGCCTATCAAAATCCGGGTGAGTTTACTGTAACGCTTGCCGTTACCAATGCACTGGGCTGCACCGATACGCTGATAAAACCGTTATATATGGATGTTGTTCCTTATCCTAATGCTGATTTTGCGCCCGACAGCATTGCTCTGCAACTGCCCGATACCATTGTGCAGATTTTTAACTACAGCACCGATTACGATACCTGGGAATGGGAGTTTGGCAATGGGGATACGATAGTGGACCTGAACCCCGAAGTGCATTATCCCTTGCCGGGCGATTATAACATGATATTGTATGTATCCAACCGTTTGGGCTGTGTGGATACCTTGATTATTCCGTTCAGCGTATTTGAAATGGAAACCTTTTTTGCGCCCAACAGCTTTACTGCCGATGGTGATGGACTAAACGAATACTGGAAAGGCTACGGCAAAGGAATAACCCAATACACCCTGCGCGTTTTTAACCGCTGGGGCGAAATGGTTTTCTTCAGTGATTATATTGACCAGCCCTGGGATGGCACCGACCTGAAAGGTGTTGCCGTTCCGCAAGGGGTTTATACTTACACCGTGTCGGTGCAATGGTACACAGGTAAAACGTACTCACGTTCGGGAACGGTTACGTTGATAAGGTAATTTCTATACCTTTTACCTCTAAGAATACTTAGTATTTTCACATTTCCATGGTTAGGAAGTCGCAAAAGCTAAAAAATATTTATGTCTGTAACATTACAGACTGAAAGAAGCTATAGAATATTCGTTTCTATAAGCTTTTAGACATTCAAAAGCTATAGAGTTTTCATTCCTATAAGGTTATAGGCATTAAATAGTTATAGAAATTTCTTATCTATAAGGTTCTAAAGCTTTAAAATATATAAAGTATTCGCTCCTGTAACCTTATAGGCCTTAAAAAGCTATGGTTTTTTCACCAATAGAGGTACCTTGCAGCTGCCCCATCGGCTCCTTAATTTCCTGCAAAGCCTTGTAAGCCTCGGCATCTGCATAGTTCCAAGATTGCCATTGCTTGTACTCCTGCTCCAGCATAAAACGGTCTTTGCGGGTTAAGAGGTAGTTTTCAAACGAACCGTAATCAAGATCGCTGAGCCAACGCTCGGGGTTTATTTTGTGCAGTTCCATTTGTCGCTGCACTTTTACTTTGTTGGCAAGCAACTCAGGAATCGCACGGTCGGAAAGTGAAAGGTAAAACGAAGTGTCAATATCATCGCTGTTCCAGTGGTTAAGGTTATAGCGCACAATAATCAGATCCCAGTTAAACACGCAAAGCACCACCATTACGCCATAAGCAAACCATGTGTTTTTCCGCAACAGGAAATAACCGGATTTCACCTCTTTTATTTTAATGAAAAGCGTTACTAATCCAGCAAACGTAAGCAGCAGAAACACAATAACACCAATGCGTTTGTAGGCCAGTCCGTGATAATTGATGTAATGGAAATTGCGCAGAAACACCGAGTAACAGAGCACTGCATTTTGAGCAATCCACAGGTAGGCAAGTATCTTCAGCAGACGGTTTCCCTTCATGAAATTCTGGTTATTGCGGAACAGGTACAGCAAAATAGCCATCGACAACAGAATACTGAAGATGAGCATATACGTGCCTTCGTGCACAAACTGTTTGAGGTTGAATTTTTGCGGCACCACAAAATCAAACCATATCCAGTTGATGTCAATGATGTTTACCACAAGCAGCAACAGGTTTATCATAGCCAGAAAAATAATTCCCGAGCGTCTTTCGTTTTTGAGTGAAACAGGGGAGTGCGATTCCAGCATTCCTGGTATTGCAGATTTTCTGCGCTTTGTTTTTGTGCGCTCTAAATTTTCGTTTTGAGCGGCATCGGAATTAAACCAACGCTGACTGATGGTGCGGAAAACAATAGCCGAACTAAGCGTTGCTCCAAAGCCAATAAAAACAAGCCATTCAACAGACAGATGGCGGAAAACCAACTGGAAAAAATGATTGATCTTGGTGGTGATGCTCAGCGTCAGTTGTTCAAACAAAGGATTGGCAACTGTGTAAATGAAATAGAAAATAATAAAGACAATCAGAGGAAGCAACACCAAGCTAAGCACCCGAAATACTTTTGCTGTTTTTGAATTAGTCTGTGCCTTTTGGGTAACAGCAACAAGTAAGCGTTTAGGTGCAACCACTAAACCCGAAACCGACTGCAGAAAAGCATTGTAAAGTGATTTAAGTTCCTGTTGCTGCATAAATCCCAGCATGGCAAAAAACGAAATTACATGCACAAAAACACTCAGGTCTGAATGATGAATAACAACCAACACACCTGTACTAAATGTTCCGGCTGCTGTAACCAAAACCCTTGACGAGCGCAGGTTTTCAGGATTAATAAGTGCTGCTGCAATGCCCAGCAGCAGACTGAACAGCGGCAGGTTTATGCCCGAACTTTGTTCCCAGAAAAGATAATTGTAAATAAGAAGTGAAGCGGTGAAAAACACCAATCGGATTTTACTGTTTTGCATACTAACGATTACTAAAGGTTAAGTAAAAGTTTTTATTGCATCCGGTTGGTTTAGGTGTTTTATTGAGGTGGCAAAGGAAAGCTATGTTTTTGAAAAAAGCAAATGCACATTAACTTAATAAGCTAAATTTTTTAATTAATTACAGCCAGCTGTTTTTTTCTTAATTAGACCCACGTCTAACCATTTTGAAAAAATCCAATGTTCTTCTTTTCTCCTTACTCTGAAATAATACTTTTTTTCATTTTTAAATGATGGTAACAAGGTTAATGGTATTTTAAAAGTAACCTTTAATTTCATTAATGAATCTAAATTCAACTCAGTTACTTCCAGAAAACTATCTAAAGAATATTCTGGAGCATGCTCAGTTGTATCATATACACTATTAAGTAAACTATAAAAAAAGAACCTGTCTTCATTATTAAAAATATCAGCGAGACAAAGATCAAGGGTATTGAAATTACCCGAAGTATAACGATCTAAAATTTTGAAAAATAATCTATTAAGATCATGTTTGTGTTTTATTAAATCTAATCCGGTTTTTATAGATAACTCACCTGAATTTATCATTGATAGTATTTTTTTAGGAATCACATCAGGATAAGAAACCAGATGCTCACGATATTTTGAAAACTGACCATCATAACTTCCATAATCAATCCAACGAAAACTGGAGTCTGAAGATATCTGAAATTCAAACGAAGTAGGGAATTGTGGTTTTTGGGGTAAGCTGAAATTTATTTCAATTATTTCATTGTTTATTGATGTTGAATGTAATTTCAAAAAATCAATATGTGGATACTTTGGAACCGAATCAATTATATATATCTTAAACCAATTGATTCCGTAATTTATATAATGTGATTCGAATTTCTTTAAAT
>CAMAVO010000103.1 GCA_945861685.1 Chitinophaga pinensis
TATATTTTCTTAGTAGTTGCTGTCACTATCCTTCAACAAAAACACCCATGGAACTGAACTTTTCAATGCGTGCTTCAATGCGTTTATCTGCTTCCATTTTTTCCAGTTTAGCAACTTGTTTCAGAATTTCTTTCTTCACATTCTGAAAGCTTTCTTCCTGATTAACATGAGCACCACCAATGGGTTCTTTTATAATTCCGTCAATAAGTTTTTGTTCCAGCATATTTTCTGCGGTCAGTTTTAATGCAGTTGCTGCCTGCTCTTTAAAATCCCAGCTGCGCCACAAAATTGAGGAACATGATTCCGGAGAAATAACACTGTACCAGGTGTGTTCCAGCATCAATACTTTATCGCCAATTCCAATTCCCAGAGCACCACCTGATGCACCTTCGCCAATTACAATGCAAATTACAGGAACCGTAAGTTGTGACATTTCTAAAAGATTGCGTGCAATGGCTTCTCCCTGTCCGCGCTCTTCTGCTTCCAGTCCGGGATGGGCACCAGGTGTATCAATCAATGTTACAATAGGTTTGTTGAATTTCTCAGCCAGTTTCATCAGGCGTAATGCCTTGCGATAACCTTCAGGATTTGCCATTCCAAAATTGCGGTATTGACGCATTTTGGTGTTAATACCTTTTTGCTGACCAATCAGCATAAATGTTTTTCCGTCAATACTTCCGAAGCCGCCAATCATAGCTTTATCATCTTTCACGCTGCGGTCGCCATGCAGTTCCTGAAAAGTATTATCGGTCATGGCATTCATATACGCCAATACATAAGGTCTTTCGGGATGGCGCGAAACCTGTACTTTTTGCCAGGGCGTTAGATTGCTGTAAATTTCTTTCCGTGTATCCTGAATTTTAGATGTAAGGTCTTTAATCGTAATGCTCATATCTACCTTTCCTTTGTCGTGCGTTTGCTGCGCTTTATCAAGCTGATCCCACAATTCCTGAATAGGTTTTTCAAAATCTAAAAAAGTCATGTATTCGTTTTTTTTGAATTGGCTGCCAAGTTACATATTTTGAAAGATTGGATGCAGATTTAGGATTTCAATACATTTGAGCAGAAATAATAGAACGCGGATGACGCGGATTTAACAGATTATCGCTGATTTTAAATCCGTATTTATCCGCCCAATCTGCGTCATCCGCGTTCTATCACAATTAACCATGCTCTGTTTCCCCAACGCCAAAATAAATATAGGTCTCAACATCGTTGAAAAACGCAGTGATGGATTTCACAACATTGAAAGCATTTTCTTTCCTGTTAAATTGCGTGATGTATTAGAAGCTGTGATTGATGAAAAGTCAGATGCCGGAAATGTCAGTTTCACTTCTTCAGGCATTGAAATTCCGGGAAATGCAGATGATAATCTTTGTGTAAAAGCTTATCAGCTTATCAGTAAAGATTATCCTATGCCTGCGATTAAAATTCATTTGCATAAGATAATACCTATTGGTGCAGGCTTAGGCGGTGGTTCTGCAGATGCAGCATTTTTCATCAATCTGCTGGATGAACTTTTTGAGTTAAATCTTGCATGGGGAGAGAAACATCATTATGCCCGTCAACTTGGTAGTGATTGTCCGTTTTTTATTGCCAACAAACCTTCTTTTGCTTTTGAGCGCGGTGATAAATTGGATTTTCTGGAAGTGAATTTAAAAGGTTATCACTTAGCACTTGTTCACCCCGGAATTCATATTTCTACACCATTAGCATATTCAATGATAAAGCCTTCAAAACCTGAGACTTCATTAAAAGAATTAATACAATTGTCCGTTGAAAAATGGAACGGAATAATTGTGAATGATTTTGAAAAACCAGTGATGGAAAAATTCCCGGAAATAGCAACTATAAAGAATGAACTTTACAAAGCGGGTGCAGTCTATGCCTCTATGAGCGGAAGTGGTTCAGCAGTGTTTGGTGTTTTTAAGAACAAACCTTTACTATCTGAATTTCCGGCAAACTATTTTGTTTGGCAGGAAGAGCTTTAGGCAGATATTTTACTGTTTACAATCTTTAAAATTTCTGCTTCCTGTGATTGAGTTTTGTTCTCTATCTCCTGTCCTTTTGCAAGAATATCTTTTGCAAAGTCTTTGTCATCCAACCCCGATGCATTAATTTTTACATTCAGGAAAGCGCCCATTACTGCTGAGCGCGCACAAAGTGCACCAACTCCCGCATCCGAAACTGAATTAGGATTTCCTGTTTCTGCCATTGCCTTAATAATTTCAAGTGAAGAGTGGGAGAGTTGCATTACTCTGAATGGAACTTCCGTTGCATATTTTGTTGCATACTGAATTGCTTGTGTTCGCGCTTTCTTTTCTTCGTCTGTTGATTTTGGTAAACCAAACGCTGCCATTATTTTATTGAAGGCGTCAGTGTCTTCATCCACTAATTTTAAAAGCTCATCTTTAATCTTTTGTCCTTTCTCCGCCCAATCCGAAAACTCTTCCCAACGCTCATCCCAACCTTGTTTGTGTGAGGAGAGATTGGCAACCATAGTTCCCAATGAAATACCTAATGCGCCAATATATGCAGAGATGCTGCCACCACCCGGTGCAGGACTTTCACTTGCTGTTTCATCTGCAAAGTCGGCAAGATTCATTCTGATGAGTTTCGCTTTTGACGGGTCTTTCAATAAATATTCAATCACACGTTCTTCGGGTTTGAAAGGCGCAAGTTCATCTAAGCCTAAAGATTTAACGGCAATTTTTATCAGTTCTTTTTCAGAAACACCTGTTGAACGTTTCTGTTTTTTTAGAAAATATTTCCCGGCATCTAATAAAGAATTCAGAGGAATTAGTCCAACCAGTTCAGAGCCTGTTGCACGCATACCACGCTCTGTGGCTTTTTTGCTGACTTCATCAAAAGCAATGTGCACGGGCGTTACATTGATGTTGGTAAGATTAATTGAAATCTGTGCAACACCATATTCTTCAATATACCACCCGATTGCTTTCACACTTTTCAGTGTGCCGGGAATGGTTACAGGATTACCATTTGCATCTTTAACAACTTTCCCTTTTTCATCTTTTTTTGTGCGACCTGCTTCGCGCACATCAAAGGCAATAGCATTTGCTCTTCGGGTGGATGTAGTGTTCAGGTTTACATTATAAGCCACTAAGAAATCTCTTGCTCCAATTACAGTCGCACCGCGCTTTGCATCAAATTCAGCAGGACCAAAATCCGGTTTCCATTCAGCTAGTTTAATCTTCTTAAAAAATCCTTCGTACTCCCCTGCACGAATAATAGAAAGATTGTTTCGTGCAGTATTTTTCTGTGCGCTTTCATAGAGGTAAACCGGAATATTTAATTCTTCACCAACACGCTTTGCCAGTTGCTGAGCATACTTTGCGGTTTCTTCCATTGTAATTCCTGAAATAGGAATAAACGGACAAACATCGGTTGCTCCCATTCGCGGATGCTCGCCTTTGTGTTTGCTCATATCAATCAACTCGCCTGCTTTTTTAATGGCACTGAAAGCTGCTTCAACACACGCTTGCGGAGTTCCGACAAACGTTACAACTGTTCTATTAGTCGCTTTTCCGGGATCAACATTCAGCAGCTTTACACCTTCTGTTTTTTCAATCTCATCCGTTATCTGCTTGATGATTGATAAATCATTTCCTTCCGAGAAATTTGGTACACACTCAATTAATTGACTCATAGTTTAATTTTTTTACCACTAAGAGCACAAGCTCACTTAGTTTTTTCTTAGTGTTCTTAGTGAACTTAGTGGTGAATAATATTTCCGTTAATAATTATTGTTTCAATGTTAGTTGATGCAAATGAATAAGGTAAAAACGAATAGGAGGAAATCTCTTTCGTGATAAAAATATTCGCTTGTTTGCCAATAGCAATGCTGCCATGCGTTTGACTTAACCCCATTGCATACGCTGAGTTTAGTGTTGCTGCATTGATGGCTTCTTCCGGTGTCATCTTATATTGAATGCAAGCCAATGAAATCATGAAATTCATGTTGCCGCTGGGTGAACTTCCCGGATTGTAATCACTGGCAATCGCAAGTGGCAAGCCTGCATCCATCATTTTGCGTGCAGGTGGAAAAGGTTCCTGCAAAAAGAATTGTGCACCTGGTAAAATAGTCGGCATTGTCTCCGAGTTCTTCAATGCATCAATATCTTCATCATTTACATATTCAAGATGGTCAACACTTATTGCACCTACAGATACTCCTGCTTTTACTCCGCCTGAGTTGCTCAGTTGTTCAGCGTGAACTTTTGGCGTTAATCCAAACCCTTTGGCAGCAGTGAGAATTTTGATAGTTTCTTCTGCTGTAAAGTATCCGTCTTCACAAAATACATCGCAGTAATCTGCTAATTTTTCTGCTGCAATCTGCGGCAGCATTTCGTTTATGATTAATGAAATGTAATCCTGCTTTTTGTCTTTGTACTCAGCGGGAACAGCATGTGCACCTAATAATGTAGCTTTAATGGTAAGTGGTGATAGTGTTTTCAGTTTCTTTATCACGCGCAGCATTTTTAGTTCTGCTTCTAATGAAAGTCCGTAGCCGCTTTTTATTTCAATTGCTCCTGTACCCTGAAGCATTACTTCGTTCAATCGTTTCAACGCACTTTCCACTAATTCATCTTCGCTTGCTTCGCGTAGTTTTTTTGCTGAGTTTAAAATTCCTCCACCGCGTTGCGCTATTTGCTGATAGGTAAGTCCGTTTATGCGGTCAACAAATTCCTGTTCGCGGCTTGCTGCAAAAACAATATGTGTATGCGAATCACACCAACAAGGAAAAACGAGTTTGTCAGTTGCATCAATTATCTGCAAACCACTCCAATCGGTAATGCCCGGAAAGTCATCCATCTTTCCGAAATCAACAATCTTATCTTCTTCAATGGCAAGCCATGCATCTTCAATGCAGGGAAGTGTTTTCATTTCAGCGCCAGCAACTTTAAGTCGCGGGCTTTCTTCTACCTGTACTAAGTTTTTTATATTCTTGATTAGCAGTTTCATCACGTTTCAAAGATGCAAAAATTTGTTTGCACCAAAGATTTCACTTTTCTTTGTTGAAACGAAAACTTAAAAAAATGAAGAAACTATTAGTAATACTTGCAGTCCTTACTGCCAACACCCTTCTTGCAACTCCTCCGAAAGAAGGAAAACTTACCGTTTCATGGGTATTCTGCAACATTGTAGAAGGTTATGACCACGACACAAAATGCGTTGTTTTTATTGATGGCAAACAGGTTGGTGAATCATCTGTAAGCAAAGAAAGCCAGAAAAACTCGATTACTGTAACTGCATCTTCAGGAAGTCACAATGTTAAAGTTATGAACTACGCATTGTATGAGGGGAACTGGGAAGAACATTCAATAGCCAATGAATACAGTATTGATTGCTCGTTTGATAACAGCATGTCAATCAAACCAAAATCTATGCTTTCGCTGCTTTTTGATATTGACTCAGGAACAACTGCTACCTTCAAAAAATTAAAAGGCTGCCCTAAAAAGAAGTCTTAATCAATTAAGCGGAATAACAACACTAAGCCCTGTGGTATTGCGAGATACTACGGGGCTTATTTGTATCCCCCAATTGTTGTGGCTGTAAATAAGTTTGCCAATTCCATAACCAACAACAGCTCCAATAAAAACATCAGATGCCCAATGCCTGTTGTCGTGAATGCGCGAGAGTGATGCAATACCTGCAATAGTGTAAACCAAGGGCGGAATTAGTCTCTTGTCCTTGTATTCACAGGCAATAATAGTTGCTATGGAAAAGAAGGTAGAAGTATGTCCCGAGAAAAATGATTCGTTCTTCCAGTTTCCGCCAAAGCTGTCGAAGACATAAGGGTTGTCTGTTGCATCAGGCCTGTGCCGCTGAAAAGCAAACTTCATCACTTGTGTGAATGCACCCGTAAGCACAAATGCTTTTACACCAAGTAATGCAACACGTTTGCTTCTGTCGTTATTCCAGATTAATCCATGCAGATAAAAACCTGCCATGAGAGGAAGAGAGTACGTTCCTTTACCCCAGGGTTCAAGACCGTAACGAGAAATATCATTGGTTAACGGTGTTCTTAGTTTTTGAGAAAGTCTTTTTATCTCGTCATCATAAACAAAAAGAACGCCTGTTGTTGCGCCTATAGCGGCAAGGCTTATCCAATGTGAGGCTTTCCATTTTGCGGGAGCGATAAGTATATCGCGTGTGTCTTTAAAATAAGAACCAAAATACTGTTTATCAAAACCTGAGCGTGTTAGCGGACGGAGTTGTTTAGTTTGTGTTGTGTCTTGTGCAAAAGAGGATGTAGAGATTATGGTAAGGAATAAAATCTTTACACAGAGTTGCACAGAGGTTGCACGGAAGTTCACTGAGAAATTATTAGAGTTCTTTGGCTTTATTCCAATACACATCCATTTCTTCCAGCGTCATATCTTCCAGTGCTCTTCCTTGCTTTCGTGTTTCATCTTCGAGATACTGAAAGCGCTTGATGAATTTCTTATTGGTCTTTTCCAATGCACTTTCGGGGTCAACATCTATAAAGCGTGCATAGTTAATGAGCGAGAACAGTACATCACCAAACTCCTGTTCAATTTTTTCTTTGTCTGCTTTTTCGGTATCTATTTCAGCACGCAGTTCACCCAATTCTTCCTGCACTTTTTCCCAAACCTGATTTTTGTTTTCCCAGTCAAACCCAACAGCTTTTGCTTTGTCCTGTATACGTGTTGCTTTAATTAATGCAGGCAATGATTTTGGCACACCACCCAGCACTGATTTGTTTCCTTCTTTCAGTTTCAGTTTTTCCCAGTTCTCTTTTACTTGTTGTTCATCTGTTACTTTCACATCACCATATATATGAGGGTGGCGGCTGATTAGCTTTTCGCAGAGCGAATTAATTACATCGGCAATGTCAAAGCCTGTGGTGAGCGTAGTCGAACCATCTTTGCTTTCAGACGCGATGCGTGCATAAAAAACAATGTGCAATAGTATGTCTCCCAACTCCTTTTTTATCTCCTTCATGTCCTTGTCAAGGATGGCATCGGCCAGCTCGTAAGTTTCTTCAATAGTAAGGTGGCGAAGGCTTTCAATGGTTTGCTTCTTGTCCCACGGACATTTTTCACGGAGTTCATCCATGATGTTGAGCAAACGTTCAAATGCTTTTAGTTTTTCCTGCATGTTTATTGATTACAAAATCTGGCTAAATCTTTCCCTGCTTCTTTATTGCCCAGTTCAAATGCTTTCTTCCAGTCTTCGCAGGCCTTTATTTTGTTTTTCATTTTGTAGTGTACAATGCCACTGTTGTTATAGGCTTCGCTGAAGGTAGGCTCGATGGCTGAACATTTCGCAAACATCTCAAGAGCTAAGGTGTAATCCTTTTTCTCCATGTAAATATTGCCGATGTTGTAATAACATTTAAAGCACTCGCGGTTAAAGATCAGTTCTTTCATAAAATCTTTATGTGCTCCATCCGGATCGCCCGATTTGTTTTTAATGTTTCCGCGCAGGTAATAAGCTCCTGGAAAATCTTTTTTCAATGCCAGAGCTTTATCAATATCCGTAAGCGCTTGCGAATATTGTTTCATGCTGAAGTTAGCCATAGCTCGGTTGCTGTAATATTCATGGTTAGTGCTGTCAAGCGAAATAGCTTTTGTGAAGCAGTTGATAGCGGCCACATAATTAAGAGAATCGAAATGCGTTATGCCAAGTCTGTTTAGATTGTCAGCGGTTTTGTTTTGTGCAAAAAGATTTGCAGAAAGCAATACTATAATAAGGGTCTGTATTGTGTTTTTCATGTCTTTTATTCTTTTGAAACTAATTCTTCAACTGCTGTATCAGCAGTTTGTATTGCGCCATGCACTGTGGCTTCGTGACCTTCTGTATTGGTGGCTTCGCCCGCAAAAAATATTTTATCATCTATACTCTGTGCAAGCGTTTCGCGGCTATTGCCTGTGCCAACTTTCTGATAAGAATATGCACCTTTAATAAAAGGTTCTTTGCTCCAATCCAT
The DNA here is from genome assembly GCA_945861685.1 of Chitinophaga pinensis. Taxonomy (GTDB): domain Bacteria; phylum Bacteroidota; class Bacteroidia; order SXHM01; family SXHM01; genus SXHM01. The sequence goes on from CAMAVO010000103.1 coordinate 7,976, forward strand.
GATGTAACTGGCAATAAGCGAGCCCGAAGCTACACCTGCTCCATACATCTGATCGAGTTCGGCAACAACAATATCAACAGCTCCAGCGCCAAGGCTGCTAAGGTATTCTGCCTTTTCGCCCATTACAAAAGCTGTAAGGGTATTATTTTCTGAACTTCTGCCAAGCCCGGTTGACCAGAACTCAGGAACATACCCGCTGCCATAAACCGATCCGAGATTGGCAACCCAAAAAGTGGTACTGAATTTTAAAATAATCTTCATGCCGGCATTCATTCCAATTGCGTTAATGGCTGAAAGTTTGTATTGAGGTAGTGCGGGTACAAATTCTATTTCTTCATTTTGCAAAATGACAAGTGGCACAGTAATAATTATTTTATCAGCTGTATAGGTGTTTCCGTTCTGGTCAGTCAGCATTACCTGATTGCCTGAGTAATCAATCTTTTTTATCTGCGTGTTCAATTGAATTTTAGGAAGTATGGAAGCAAATTTTTCTTCCAGCACTGCGAGATAGTGAGCGTTCTTCAACATAAAATTCTGATCTCCCGCATCCCATTTACGGGAAGATGAAGCTACACCTGCCGCGCCAAGTCTTGTATTTGAAGTTCCGTATTCATTGCCTAGTAATGCATTGCCTATATGACTTACACGCTGTGCTATGTTGTTATCAGAAAGATATTGCTCTATTGTCTTATCTGCTCCAAAATAGTTTTCGATATTATCTATTAAATCATAAAGTGCATTCAGGTCATTATCATTCGCAAGTTGTGTTTCGCTTTTCAGTTGGTTGTCTATAAAATAAAAACTCTCGTCATCAGCATTTACAAATTCTTTATTAAGCGAAGTAACAATATCGTACCATAACGATTTTTCACCATGAACTTCTTCAGCGCCTAGCTCAATAGTAAAATCACTGAAACCTTGTAAAGGCCTTATTCTTCCTCCATAAACGGGAGCTGCTTCAAGCACAACAACGTCTATATCATAATCATTCAAAAGGTAAGCGGCATACATACCTGCTGCGCCTGCACCTATAACGATTGCCTTGCCTGAAAATTCAATTTCATCTTTTTTGCATGAAGCGAGTAATGATGGCATGAGCATTCCTGCAGGTAAAGCAAGAGCAAGATTTTTAAGAAGTTGTCTGCGGTGAATTGGTAAAGGTTTCATATAGTAATTCTTAATCGCAAACATACTCAAAGAAATTAAAAGCCGTTTGTTTAAAATTCATCGGTGGCACGAAAAATGCCTCATACTATTCACGTTACTTTTAGCGTTATTAATGTACTGATGCGTTTTCTTAAGATAGCCCTGTTTTTATTAGTGTTCCCGATGCTGGGAAGTTTTGCGCCAAACAAACTACCCGAGCAAAAGCTGCCACCTTTCCTTAACGGCAACAATGATGCATGGGTTGATTCAGTTTTCAATTCGCTTACACCTGATGAAAGACTGGGACAACTCTTTATGGTTGCGGCTTATTCCAATCGCGACAGTACGCATCTGAAAGAACTCGATTCCCTTGTTTGCAATTACAATATTGGCGGGCTTATCTTTTTTCAGGGCGGACCGGTGAGGCAGGCAAACATGACCAACCTCTTGCAGTCGTATGCTAAAACACCGCTGCTGATTGCAATGGATTGTGAGTGGGGTTTGGCTATGCGTCTTGACAGCACGTTTAAATTTCCGCGCCAGATGACATTAGGTGCAGCTAATAATGATACGTTGGTTTATGAGATGGGCGCTGAAATAGCCCGTCATTTCAAGCGTTTGGGTATGCACGTAAACTTTGCTCCAAGTGTGGATGTAAATAACAACCCTTTAAATCCTGTGATCGGAAGCCGCTCATTTGGTGAGAATAAACAACGTGTTGCAGAAATGGGCGTGCAGTACATGAACGGTATGCAGGACAATGGCATTCTTGCCTGTGCCAAACACTTTCCCGGGCATGGTGATACGGATTCTGATTCACATAAAACGCTGCCCATTATCAATCAATCAGCAGAGCGCATGGATACGCTGGAGTTGTACCCGTTTCGCGAGATGATCAGAAACGGTGTGGGAAGCATGATGGTGGCACACCTGTATATTCCGGCTTACGACACTACCACCAATCAGGCTTCCACACTCTCATCTAAAGTGGTGAAAGATCTTTTGCAGGATACACTTGGTTTTCAGGGATTGATATTTACCGATGCACTGAATATGCAAGGCGTGGCGAAGTTCTATGAACCCGGTGATGTTTCACTACGTGCTTTACTTGCAGGTAATGATGTGTTGTTGTTTGCAGAGAATGTTCCCGTGGCAATTGAAAAAATAAAACAGGCAATCGTTGAAGGCAAAATAACACAGGAAGAGATTGACCGCAGATGCAAAAAAGTATTGCGCACCAAAGCATGGGCAGGCTTGGATAACTACAAACCGATTGCACTTAACAACCTGTATGAAGATTTGAATAACGTACAATCAGAGGTGATAAACCGCAAAGCATTTCCTGCTGCATTGACGCTGCTCACTAATAAAAACAATGTGCTCCCGTTAAAAAATCTGGACAGGCTGAACATCGCGTGTGTGAGCATTGGTGATACTTCGCAGAATGTGTTCTTCAACCGCGCCAATGATTATGCAGCGGTAAAATGTTTTAACATAAAGCCTGATGCCGACAGCACTATGTACATCAAAACTAAAGCCTTGATGGCGGGTTATAATGTGGTGCTGATTAATGTGCAGAACACGAATTCGCAGCCGACAAAGAACTTCGGTGTGTCGCCTCATGCAGTAAAGATGATTAACGCTTTGAATGATGGCAGCCGCAAAGTGGTGCTCAGTGTTTTTGGTAATGCGTACACGCTGAATCGCTTGCCGGGAGCTGAACTAACCGAT
>CAMAVO010000104.1 GCA_945861685.1 Chitinophaga pinensis
GGAATTCTTACCGCTATTGACGGAATCAAGCAAAGTATCAATAGCAATTTTGCGAACATGGGAGCTAATACATTTACCATTCGCAACCGTGGGGATATGATTCGCATAGGCAAAAACGGAACCAAGCCCAAAAAATTCAGAAACATTACCTATGCTGAAGCAGAGCGTTTCTGCGAAGAATTTACGTTTCCTTCGCTTGCTTCTGTGTCTGCACTTGCGACACAAATTGCTACAATCCGTCAGGAAAACAATAAAACAAATCCCAATACCAATATTTTCGGAGGCGATATAAATTACCTGGCGGTTTCTGGCTACGAGCTGGAAAGCGGTAGAAATTTTTCTAATCAGGAAATTCAAAGTGGTACGTCAGTAGTAATTCTGGGCAATGAAATTGCAAACACATTGTTCAAACAAACAGACCCGCTCGGAAAAATTATTTCCATAGGAAGTAATAAATACAAAGTGATTGGCGTGCTTAAAGAAAAAGGTAGCAGTATGGGGTTTGGCGGTGATAAAATGTGCATCATCTCCATCGGAAACCTTCGCCATTATTACATGCGCCCAAAACTTTCATTCGTTATCAGCGTTCTGGCAAATGATGCGCAGAGCCTTGACAATGCGTTGAGCGAAGCAACAGGATTATTTAGGAAAATACGTGAAGTGAAATTGGGCGAAGACGAAAATTTTGAAGTAGTAAAAAGTGACAGTCTTTCAGCATTACTGATTGAAAACATAAGCTATGTTACAATGGCTGCAACCATTATTGGTTTCATCACCTTGCTGGGTGCAGCAATTGGTTTAATGAACATTATGCTTGTTTCGGTTACAGAGCGCACCCGCGAAATTGGAATCCGCAAAGCAATAGGAGCAAAAGCAAAATTAATACGTCAGCAGTTTTTGATTGAAGCAATTGTTATTTGTCAACTTGGCGGTTTGCTCGGAATTATTTTCGGAATTGCGATGGGTAATGCTGTTAGTTTTTTTGTAGGTGGCGGTTTTATTATTCCCTGGCTCTGGATTAGCGGTGGAATTATTTTATGTTTTATTGTCGGAGTTGTTTCGGGAATTTACCCGGCTATAAAAGCGTCAAAGCTTGATCCTATTGAGGCACTTCGTTTCGAATAGTTCAACCTAATTATGAATCTCATTTTCAAAACAGCAAATCCAAACGACACCATTGCTGTCTGCATTTTTGATGAAACCATTGAAAATGAGTTTTTAAATCTTATTAACCAACTCTCGCCTGAAGAAGTAAACGACATCCGTAATTTCAAAAACGAGAATTTCCGCAGACAAAAAATGGCAGGAAGGGTTTCACTTAACTATCTTCTTGGTGAAGCAGGTAAAGTTGAATACAACGAGCATGGCAAACCACTTTTAAAAAGCCATCCGTTTGATATTTCATTTTCTCATGCAAAAGACAAAGTTGCAGTGATGCTGAGTAAAGAAACTGCAGGAATAGATATTCAGGATATTACTCCCCGCATTCGTAAGATAGTTCATAAATACATGAATCAACCTGAACTTGACAGCCTTAAAGAAGAAACTTACGACATACACGCAACCCTTTATTGGTGTGCAAAAGAAGCTCTTTATAAAGCTTATGGAGAGCGTCAGCTTATCTTCACCGACAACATAATAGTTGAGCCTTTTTCTTTTATTCCCGATAGCGGAACTTTTAAAGGAAGCATTGTGCTTAATAATTCAAAAAAAGATTTCGTGCTTAAATATGAAATAATAGGCATATTTGCTTTGGTTTATCTTTGGAACGAATAATTTATCTTGCACACGATTAAATGAATATTTACGATAACATATCGAAGAACAAAGCAAAACGCAAAAAGCAGTTTGCCATTCTTCTTGACCCCGACAAAGTGAAGGTTAAAGATTTGGATAAACTGGTAAAAATTGCTAGTCAGGCAAAAGCTGATTATTTCTTTATTGGCGGCAGTCTTATCACCGACAACAGATTGGATGAATGTTTACGCATCATCAATAAACAAAGCAAAATACCAACCGTTCTTTTTCCGGGAAGTGTTATGCAGGTTAGTCCGCAAGCGAAAGCCATTTTGCTGCTATCCGTTATTTCGGGCCGCAATGCCGAAATGTTGATTGGCAAGCATGTGATTGCTGCACCTCTTTTGAAGTCAAGCAAGCTTGAAATTATACCAACAGGATATATGCTTATTGACAGCGGCAAAGCAACTTCAGTTACGTATATGAGCAACACCACTCCTATTCCGGCAGACAAAAATGATATTGCTGTTTGTACAGCAATGGCAGGCGAAATGCTTGGACTAAAACTCATTTACATGGATGCAGGCAGCGGAGCAAAACAACCCATTACCGAAGAAATGATTCGTGCTGTAAGCAAATCTGTTTCTGTTCCATTGATTATTGGCGGTGGAATCAGTTCTGCTGAAAAAGCATTAAAAAACTGCAAGGCAGGAGCTGATGTAATTGTGGTTGGCAATGCCATTGAAAAAGACTATTCGCTCATCATGGAAATAGCTTCAGCTATTCATTCTGCCTGAAATTAAAGCATATGAAAATTATAGTATTTTCAGACAGTTACAAAGACGATGCAGAGCCTGTTATTGTAACACAAATGTTTCAGAATGGTTTGGAAATATTTCATCTGAACAAGCCCCGTTTTACAGAAGAGTCCTACGAAGAGTATTTAGATGCAATTCCTGCAGAATACCATCCGCGCATTTTTATTCATCAGTTTCATGGCTATGTAACCAAATATAAACTTGCAGGAATTTATCATCATCGTAGAAAAGGATTGGAAAGAGATTATCTCCACCGCCTGCAAATGTGGTGGTATCGCAAACGCAGACCTGATATAAAAATTGCCTGCTCCTTCAGCAAACTTTCAAATCTCTATGAAGTAAAAGAGGAGTATGACCATGCCTTACTGCGCCCTGTTTTTGGAAGCAAGTCAGAAGGCAACTACCACAGTGCATTTCCTGAAACAGGTTTAATGGATGCACTCAGCAAAACCAAACAATGTGTAGCTGCTTTTGGCGGAACTGGTTATGATAAAGTTGAAACCGTTTTTAAACTCGGCTTCAAAGGCATGGCATTCAAAGGAGGAATATGGAGAACCAATGACCCATTAGCAGAATTCCTTCGCATAAAAGAAAAAGTTGCTGAACTGAAAAAGCACTATTCACAGTTTCAATAACTATTTTTTGTGGCAGAAATACTTGCAAGCACTCTTCTGCAAACAACCTGGATTGAAGCGCTTGCTGTTATTTTTGGAATTGTTTATGTTATTCTTGCCGCCTATCAAAACAACTGGTGCTGGCTTGCAGCAATTATAAATGTTTCACTCTACATATATATTTGCTATACAGCTAAACTCTATTCTGAAACTGGCTTGCAGGTATTTTATCTTGCAACGGCTTTTTACGGCTGGTGGCAATGGACAAAAAAATCAACGGAGAATAAATCAATTGTTATTACCACTTTAGATTTAAAAAAACATGCGTTGACAATTCTTCTAGGAATTTCCATTACGCTTCCGTTTTACTTCATCACAAAAAATTATACAGATGCTGCTCTACCCTTTTCAGATGCGCTTGTAACAGCGTTCAGTCTTATCGCCACATTTATGGTGACAAAAAAAATACTGGAAAACTGGATTTACTGGATAGTGATTGACAGTCTTGCCATTTACATTTATCTGAATCGAGGTTTACAACTCACCGCTGTTTTGTATTTTATTTATGTTATTATTGCAGTAGCAGGATTCATCAACTGGAGAAAAGAATTTTTGAGACTTAAAGCATGAAGAAAAAAATTGCAATTGTAGGTCCTGAGTCCACAGGAAAATCAACACTTTCGACAAAACTTGCTGCATATTACGATACAGAATGGGTTCATGAATATGCACGTGAATACCTGAACAGCATCAACCGTTCGTACAACTACGATGATTTAAAATTTATTGCGCAGGGACAATTGGAGGAAGAAGATAGAAAACTGGAAGCCGCAACTAATTTACTCATTTGCGATACCACCATGCTTACACTGAAAATTTGGAGCGAATTTGCTTTTAAAAAGTGTGATGAATTTATTTTGAGCAATCTTGACAAACGGAAATACGATTTACATCTGCTTTGCAACATTGACCTGCCCTGGGTTCCAGATCCGCAACGCGAACATCCGGATAAACGCAAATACTTTTTCGACTGGTATGAATCAGAATTAAAAAAGCGTAAAATCAAGTATGTAATTATTGAAGGGAAAGTTTCGGAGCGGTTTGATAAAGCTGTAAAAGCAGTTGATAAACTTTTAGCCGATGAAAAATAAATCAGTTACCATGCTCATTATTGTAGCTGCTCTTGGCTACTTTGTTGACATCTACGATTTGGTTGTTTTTAATGTGGTGAAAAAAGAGAGCATGGCTGCTCTCGGTATTCCTGTTGAGAAAGAAATTTTTCTCTTCAATATGCAGATGATAGGAATGTTGATTGGCGGCATTCTATGGGGAATTCTGGGTGATAAAAAAGGAAGGATCTCAGTTTTGTTCGGTTCTATATTTCTTTACTCTGTTGCAAACATTGCCAATTCATTTGCAACCGGTTTAACGGATTACACAATTTACCGCTTTCTTGCAGGCATTGGCCTGGCAGGTGAATTAGGAGCAGGAATTACACTTGTTGCAGAATCAATGGACAAAGAAAAGCGCGGCTACGGCACCATGGTAATTGTTACGCTGGGTGCATTGGGAGCAGTTGCTGCTTCATTGGTTGGAAATAATCTCGGTTGGAAAAACACCTACCTTGTTGGTGGCGGACTTGGACTTGCCTTGCTTTTACTCAGAGCAGGCGCATTTGAATCGGGAATGTATAAAAGCATGGAACATTCTAAAGTTTCAAAAGGTTCGTTCATTCAACTATTCACAAATAAAGAACGCTTTCTGAAATACCTTAACTGTATTCTTATTGGTTTACCGATCTGGTTTGCAATCGGTGTTTTAATAAATCTCTCTAACAAATTCGGTGAAGTGATTGGCGTTAGCGAACCCGTAAAAGTTGCAGACAGTGTGATGTACACTTACATCGGTCTTTCATTTGGCGATTTACTAAGCGGCTTACTGAGTCAGGTTTTTCGCAGTAGAAAAAAAGTTGTGATTGGCTATCTTATTCTTTCGGTTATTCTTTTATTGATTTATCTTTTTAATCACAATGTGTCAATTGCTTATTTTCATTTCTTCTGCTTTTTGTTGGGCACGGCAACAGGTTACTGGGCGCTGTTTGTTACTATTGCTTCCGAGCAATTCGGAACCAATATTCGTTCCACTGTTACCACAACAGTTCCAAATTTTGTACGTGGTGCAGTAGTGCCGATTACGCTTTCATTTACTGCGCTTACACCTTACGTTGGCATTCTTTACAGCGCATTGATTGTTGGCGGTGTTTGTCTTGCACTTGCGTTCTACGCCATTCTGAATGTGAAAGAAACATTCAGCAAAGACCTGGATTACGTAGATGAGATTAGTTGATTGGTCATTAGTAAACATATAAATTTGCATTCTTAATTCTAAATTCTCCTCCCATGCCAAAAGGTATTTACAACGTTCCCACTCCCATTAACGAACCCATAAAAAGCTATGCTCCCGGCAGTGCAGAGCGCAAAGAATTGCAAGCGATGCTGCAAGAACTTCGCGCCAAACAATTAGACATTCCAATGTATATCGGTGGTGCAGAAGTGAAGAGTGGAAACAAGGTGCGCCTTGCTCCTCCTCACGACCACAAACACACACTGGGCTATTTCCACAAAAGTGATAAAAAGCATGTGAAGCAGGCAATCGCTGCTGCGCTTAGTGCAAAAAAGAAATGGGCTGACCTTGCATGGGAGCACCGCGCCAGTATTTTTCTGAAAGCTGCTGATTTAATTGCAGGTCCTTACCGCGCTAAGCTGAATGCGGCAACAATGTTGGGACAAAGCAAAAATGCTTATCAAGCCGAGATTGATTCTGCTTGCGAGATTATAGATTTTCTGCGTTTCAATGTGCATTACATGAGCCAGATTTATGCCGAACAGCCTAACTCTTCTCCCGGCATGTGGAACCGCTTGGAGTGGCGACCATTGGAAGGATTTATTTACGCCCTAACTCCTTTCAACTTCACCGCTATTGCGGGTAACCTACCCACTTCCTGCGCCATGATGGGCAATGTGGTGGTATGGAAACCCAGTAACACACAGGTTTATTCTGCCAACGTGTTGATGGAAATTTTTCAAAAAGCCGGAGTTCCTTCCGGTGTTATTAATCTCATTTATCCTTTGGGACCTGATGCAGCTGATGTGGTTTTTACACATCCTGATTTTGCGGGTATCCATTTTACCGGCAGCACTGCGGTTTTTCAGAACATCTGGAAAACGATTGGTAACAATATCCACCTTTACAAATCGTATCCGCGCATTGTGGGCGAAACAGGAGGTAAAGATTTTATTCTGGCACATCCTTCGGCTGATGCAAAGGTTGTTGCTACTGCCATTTCGCGTGGTGCTTTTGAGTATCAGGGACAAAAATGTTCGGCTGCTTCACGTGCCTACATTCCTAAATCACTTTGGAAAGAAGTGAAAGAATTAGTTCTTGCCGATTTGAAAACCATGAAGATGGGCGGCACAGAAGATTTCACCAATTTCATCAATGCGGTGATTGACGAAAACTCGTTCAACAAACTGGCCACTTACATTGCCAACGCTCAAAAAGACAAGAAAGCAGAACTGGTTGTCGGTGGTAAATGCAACAAAACCAAAGGCTATTTTATTGAGCCTACCATCATTCGCGCAAAAGACCCTCACTATGTTACCATGTGCGAAGAATTATTTGGTCCCGTGCTCACAGTGTATGTCTATGACGACAAGAAATTTGATGAAACCGTTAAACTGGTTGACAAAACTTCTCCTTACGCACTAACGGGTGCTATTATTGCGCAAGACCGTTACGCTATTGAAAAGGCTACCAAAGGTTTATCCAATGCAGCCGGCAATTTTTATATCAACGATAAACCAACCGGTGCAGTTGTTGGTCAGCAGCCGTTTGGTGGTGCCAGAGGCAGCGGTACTAATGATAAAGCCGGAGCTAAAATTAATTTACTTCGCTGGGTTTCGCCTCGCACTATTAAGGAAACATTTGTGCCACCAACAGATTATCGTTACCCGTTTTTAGGCAAGGACTAAATCCTGCTCTTGACAAAGACAACATAGTTTCAATTTCATAATAATTTTTTTATCCTATTAAATTCAGTCACAGTATTTCTTATAAAACTCATTAGCCTCTTGATTTCCCAACTTTGCAGCCTTACCAAAATCAACACATACATCCTGTCCTAAATTAGCTTTGGCAAGACCTTTTGCATAATAATAAACGGCATTGGAAGGGTCAATTTCTATAGCCTTGTTATAATCTAATATTGCTAAGGAATACAACCTACGTTTATATTTTGCTTTTCCTCTATAAAAATAATAAATTGATTTTGTTGGCTCAATTTCAATAGCCGAAGTGTAATCTGTAATTGCTCCGTTATAGAATTCAAGACTGTCTTTTGCTATTCCTCTACTGATATAGGTTTCTGCACTGCTAGGATTAAGTTCAAGTAAACAGGTATAGTCGTTAATTGCTCCATTAAAGTCTTTTAGTTTAAATTTACTAGCAGCACTAATACTATATTCTTCTGCACTTTGGCTCTGCACAGTAAATGCTATAATAGATAGTGTTATTAAAATAAATAGTGTTTTCATATCTCTTGTATCTTCTGTTTTGATAGTGTCTTTATCCAATCCCTTTCCCAAGATAAGCCCTCAGTCGTGGCGGAATATTCCGTTGCACCAATGCCTGCCGCACTTGCCACTCACGGCCTTTTAGTTCCTCTATCTCAGCTGCAGGTAATAAAGCAATTTCTTTGCCATCTTTAACTGCTACGGGAATTCCATCCATAAATAAAATACGATTTCCATAGAGTGCAGACACTCTTTTGCCCGGGGTAATAACTCCTGTAAGGTTCAGAGGGTCACTTGCACTGATTGAAATTAATCGTCCTGATTTTTCGTCTTTCCTGATTTTGCGCAACAATGAAATTGTTTCAGGTAGTGCAAACTGTTCGCCATACATTCCTTCCACAAATCTTCCTCCTCGTATTTCTCCGCGAGCTTCCATCAATCTGTAAATCTTAATCAACTCTCTCCAACGTGGTGTTAGATTTTCCTTTTCTGCCAATCTTCTAAACACCACACCGTATCTTTTTAACAATGTTCTTGCAATTGTTTCCAATGATTTCTTTTTCTCAGATATATCTGCTGATGAAACAGCCGGACTTAACAGACTCCATCTGCCTGCTTGTTCCATACTGAACACAATGTTACTTTTTGTTCGTCCTGCCTGTGTACTGTACTTTGCAGGAAGTAACAAAGCTCTCAAGCCAGTAAAACTATCGGAAGTAAGCAGCCCGCATGATACCAGTTCATTCATTGCTTCTTCGGTTTGTCCGCGCAGCAGGCCTGTCTTTTCGGTTATTTCATTAAAGAACATAGCACCATATTGACTAAGCACATCTTGAATTTTCTTTGCGTTGTGCGAATGTTCAAATGGTTTTTCTCCTGTGCTTTCCGCTTTCCAGATACCAAGTGCAGGGCGTGAAACAATAGAAACAGGTGTGGTTTTTACCGGTCCTGAATTTTTACTGTTATTGTTAATTCTGAATCGTCCCCACGCAAATTTTCCTGAAAGACAAAGCACATCCAGCCAGTGATGGTCATAGTCGTTTACCCTCATGGTAAGTATATCGCTTTCCCATGCTGCCGCCTGCGCCTCGTAGCCTTCCAGTTGTTCCAAAACTTTTTCCAATGCTTGCGGACCTTCGCTCTGTGTGACTGTTTCCACCTGCTGCCATTGGAAAAGGAAGCGCATAAAATCTGCTGCATTTACCGGCTGCACTTCGCTGCGCAATTTCTTCAACGTATAACGGTGAATACGGGCTAACAACCTGCGCTCGCACCATTCTAATTCCTGTTCATCAGGATTAAATTGTCCGCGAAAAACAAACCCTTCGTTTTCTAAAACACTTAATGCTAAATCCACATCAGCCAAAGGCAACCCCATTGTTTCTGCAATAGTTGAAACTGTTAAAGGGCCGAGTATCTCCAACCTTCCGAGAATGATTTCTGCCAGTGAATTTTGGCTCTCCGGAAAAGCGGATTGAATCTTTTCAGGAATAGTTACTGATGGATTCAATGTTGCAGAAGGATAAACTTTCAGCAATTGTGGCAAGCGCTCAACACTTGTCCACAAGCGAATATGCTGATGATGCAAAACTGTTGCACGTTTGGAAATTATCAATTCATCAAAATACTTTTTCCAGTTATTTTCTTCTCCTTCTTTTTCGGTTATGAAACCGGAGAGCACCAACGCATCATGCAATTCGTCATAGTTCTCGGCTTCAGGAAATGCTTCTTTCTTTACAGCGTCAATTGCAGCTTCATCTAACTTTCCCAGATCTTTTGCCTGTTCAGGATACATCCACCTGCGGTTACGCACAGCATTTGTGCGCCTTTCTTCCAGCGGTGCATCATCTAAGAAAGCGTAAGGACGAGCATTTAAAATTCCATGTGCAAAAGGCGAAGGCTCTTTCAGATCTTTGGCAACTAAATTCAGTTCTCCTGCTTTGATGGAGCGCAGCAGATTTTCCAAACGCTCAATATCCATTGCTTCATACAAACAATCGTGAATGGTTTGATTTACCAACGGATGGTCTGGCACTTCTCGTTCGCCCTGTATGTTTTCAAAACAAGCTAATTGGTCGGGGAATACCAATGCAATTAAATCTTCGCTGTTCATGCGCTGAATTTGCGGGGGCACTTTTTTTCCTGCTCTTCTTCGCAATACTGCTAATGCACGTGATGCATTCCAGCGCCATCGTATTTCAAACATAGGCGAATCAAGCAGCGCTTGTATCAAAACACTTCGTACGGTCTGTGCATTCAGGTATTGAAAAACTTCTTCCAGTGGAAAGCTGTGCGTTGAGCCTAAAGAAAGAATAATGGCATCTTCGGTTGCTGCTGCCTGCAATTCAAAATTGAATTTCTTGCAGAAACGTTTTCTTAACGACAAGCCCCATGCCCTGTTCATGCGACTTCCGAAAGGAGAATGAATTACCAAATGCATATCACTCGCTTCATCAAAGAAGCGTTCCATCACCAATGTTTCCTGCGTTGGCATTACACCAAGCGCGGCTTGTGCTGATGCATAAAAGTTCACTAATTGTTCGGAGGCAGATGAAGACAAACCTAAATCCTCTGTCAATGCCTGCACTGTTTCTGCTATCTGCAAATCATGGTTGCTGCCTAATTTCTCCGAAACTTCAGCTCGTAATCTTGAAACCGCTTGTGATAATTCTACTGTTCTTCCGGGCGCTTCGCCTAACCAGAAAGGGATAGTTGGGGGGAGGCCACCTGCATCTGCCACCCGAACTTTGCCTGTTTCCACATTCAGTATTCTCCACGAAGTATTTCCCAACTGAAAAATATCTCCCGCCATGCTGTCAATAGCAAAATCCTCGTTTAATGTTCCCAGAAAAGTACCACTTGGTTCTAATATAACATCGTAG
>CAMAVO010000105.1 GCA_945861685.1 Chitinophaga pinensis
AAAAATCAATCCCGGTGAGTGGGTGCAAACAACAAGCTATACACTTGATAAATCAGAAATAGCCGGAATGGTTAAAAAATACAAAGGCACCGAGAAAGAAGGATTGGGTTTAGTTTTTATTGTTGAGTCGTTTGACAAGTTTAAAGAATCGGGATTTATCTATGTTGCCTTTTTCAACATCGCAACCAAAGAAGTTATCCTCACCGAAAAGCTAACTGCAAAAGCAGGAGGCTTTGGTGTTCGCAACTATTGGGCAAAAACTATTTTTGGTGTAATGGAGCAGAGTGAGAAGAAAATGGGTGCCTGGAAAAAGCAAATAGGTGGGTAGTTTCTTCTTTATTAATTGAAGATTTTAAAAATGAAGAACAATTGTTCTGCATTTTTCTTTTACCGCTTTCTCGGTTTATTGAAGAAGATAAACAAATTATAAGTTGCCATAATTCCGCTGGCAAGACTATTTCTTACTTTGTCGCGGCTGGCATAATAGCCATTTCCTAAATCGTAAGATTTTACAACAGCATCATTTAAACCAAGGCTGTAACCCACTTGCAGTGAGTGTCCGGTTTCTTCACCCAAAATGGTAATGCCCAGTCCGGCAACAATGTATTGGTTTGAATAGGTAGTATAACGTTCCTTTTGTTGAGGAACATTTCCCGCTTTAACTTCAGCACCTGTGCTAATGCTATAATAATGTGATATGAATGGTTTTACTTTCCCTTTGTTATATGGATAAATTCTAAAACCACCTGCAAATTTTGCACCGTTATAACGGGTATATCCGGCTAATAAATCAACCTGCAAAACGGGATTTGTATGGTAGGATAGAATTAAGCCCAAGCCATTTGGCGTTTTGTAGCCGATGCTCAGCCCAGCCGAGAACTTGCTTTTTTTTGCATCCTGAGAAAAACTGCAAACTGCAAACAGAGAGAAAATAAATAAAAGAAAATACTTCGGCATAGTTTAGAAACGCACAAAACTAAGTTTTAGTATTTGTGTAAAAACACAGAATTAGAAAAATTTTTCCAATGCATTTGTGAATTCAACCGGAGGACGAAGTGGTTTTAGTGTTTTCTTGTCGGTAAAAACAAGTGTGGTTCTTGCTGTATTCAGCAATTCTCCCTTTGCGTTGTAAGTCTCATAGTCAAAATGAATGCGCAGCGTTGGCAATTCTTTGATAAATAATTTCACAGTCAGTTCTTCGTCATACAAGGCAGCTTTAAAATACTTGGTTGAAAAATCAAGCACGGGCATAATTAATCCGTTGTCTTCAAAATCTTTATAATTGAACCCGAGGCTGCGCATCGCTTCTACACGTGCAACTTCAAAATATTGTGCATAGTTTCCGTAATAGACAAATCCCATGCGGTCAATTTCGGCATAGCGGGTTCTTATTTTTATTTCGTGGGTAAACATGATTGCGCCAAATTACTAAAATCATTTTGTTGCTTTAAAATTTAACATGTGTATCAATCCCAAATTTCTTACACTTGTGCATGCCTTTCACTGTGCCTGCATTTTTTAAAAAATATTCTGTTTACCTTTTAGTTTTCCT
The DNA here is from genome assembly GCA_945861685.1 of Chitinophaga pinensis. Classification (GTDB taxonomy): domain Bacteria; phylum Bacteroidota; class Bacteroidia; order SXHM01; family SXHM01; genus SXHM01. The sequence continues at coordinate 1,553 of CAMAVO010000105.1, forward strand.
TCTTGCTGCTTGCTATGCGCCTGCAAAACTTGTTAAGCACGAAAGCAATCTTGTTAATGTAAATATAAAAGACAGCATAAAAGAAGATGCTTCTGCTAAACAGCTGATTGAGCCTTATAAGCAAGATCTCGAAAAGGAAATGAATGAAGTACTCATTTTTTCTGAAACTGTTTTTGAAAAAGCTCAACCAGAAGGCGCCCTTGGAAATCTTGTTGCTGATATTGTTTTTGAAAAGGGGAATGAACGCTATCGCCCCGATGATTTTAAGTATGCTGATTTTTGTTTGTTGAATAATGGAGGTTTGCGCGTTTCACTTCCGCAGGGCGAAATCACAAAAGGAAAAGTATTTGAGTTAATGCCGTTTGAAAATGAAATTGTAATACTGACTCTGAACGGAGAAAAAGTTTCGGAGCTTATACACTATATTATAAGTGTTGGCGGTCAGCCTGTTTCCAGGTTGCAAATTAAAAGTATGAGTCAACCTAATTCTCATGCATTAATTCAAGGTGTGCCTTTTGATAAAAACAAAACTTATAAAGTGATTACTTCAGATTATCTTGCAGGTGGCGGTGATAAAATGGAATTTTTCAAAAATGCAATTAAGGTTGAAACTACCGGATATAAAATCCGCGATGCTATTATTGATTACCTTACTAACGAAAAAGAGAAAGGGAATTCTTTGAAACCGCATCCGGGAGGAAGATTAACCAATGAGCAATAGGAGAGAATTTATTAGAACAACATTATTAGGCACTGCCGGAGTTGCTGCATGGAATTTTATTCCGTTGGAAGCGCTGGCATATAAAGATGTGGTGAAAATTTCTATTCTTCATACCAATGATGTTCACAGTCGCATTGATCCGTTTCCGCTCAATGACCCTAAATATCCAGGAATGGCAGGAGTAGCAAGACGTGCAGAAATCATAAACCAAATAAGAAAAGAAGAAGAGAATGTTTTGCTGTTTGATGCAGGGGATATTTTTCAAGGCACTCCGTATTTCAATTTTTACAAAGGGGAGTTGGAATTGAAGTTGATGTCGCAGATGCAATACGATGCTGCAACAATTGGCAATCACGACTTTGATAATGGCATAGAAGGCTTGCATAAACAATTGCCGAATGCAACGTTTCCTTTCATCTGCTCCAATTACGATTTTTCTGACACGGTGATGAAAAATAAAACCATCACACACAAAATTTTTGAAAAAGGTGAAATTAAAATAGGAGTGTTTGGTTTGGGTGTTGAATTAGACGGCCTTGTTCCGAAACAACTTTACAAAAACACAATTTATCTTGACCCGATAACTAAAGCGAACGAGATGAGCACGTTATTGAAAAATGAATTGAAATGTGATGTGGTGATTTGTCTCTCACATCTTGGATATGAATACACAATTAAAAAAATAAGTGATAGAATTCTTGCTGAAAGCACTGAAAACATTGACATTGTCATTGGTGGGCATACACATACTTTTTTAGAAAAACCAACAGTAGCTTTAAATAGAAAAGGCAAAGATGTGTTAATCAATCAGGTAGGTTGGGCTGGCATCAACTTAGGTAAAGTGGATTTATTTTTTGAAATAAATACAAAAAATAAATCTGTAAAATCCTCCTTAAAAAATATTTCACATAAACAAGAGTAATGTGAAAATTTTTATAAAATATTTTTCAAGAAAAGTTGCTGTGGATTCAAAAAATTAATTTTTCTTTACAACGAAATTGAAATTTACGCGAAAGCGAACAACATATAAAATTGTAGGAGACAACAAATGAAGAAAAGTGTTACACAAGTTTGGGAAAATTGTCTTGCAATAATTAAGGACAACGTAAATGAGCAGAGTTTTAAAACATGGTTTACACCAATTACTCCGGTAAAATTAGATGTCAGCGTGCTGACCATTCAGGTGCCAAGCCAGTTCTTTTACGAGTGGCTTGAAGAGCATTACATTTCCCTTTTGAAAAAAACTATCCGCAAAGAATTAGGTGCGGAAGGAAGATTGGAATACAACATCGTTATGGACAATGTGCTTACGAGCAACAAGCCATACACGGTTCGTATTCCGGGTTCATCTTCTAACGGAACTAAAAATGAACCCGTATCAATGCCTGTTGATTTAAACAGCAGCACTATTAAGAATCCTTTTATCATTCCTGGCCTGCGCAAGATGAATGTTGACTCACAACTCAACATTAACTACACGTTCGATAATTATATTGAAGGTGAGTGTAATCGTCTTGCACGCTCAGCCGGTTTTGCGGTTTCAAACAAACCGGGAGGCACTTCTTTCAATCCGCTTCTTATATATGGAAGTGTGGGTTTAGGAAAAACACACTTAGCACATGCAATCGGGATTCAGATAAAAAATAATTTTCCAGAAAAAACTGTGTTGTATGTTTCATCAGAGAAATTTACACAACAATTTATAGATGCTATAAAAAGTAATAGCCAGAATGATTTTGTACATTTCTATCAAATGATGGATGTACTTATTATTGATGACGTTCAGTATTTTTCCGGTAAGGAAAAAACACAGGACGTTTTCTTCCATATTTTTAATCATCTGCACCAAACAGGCAAGCAGTTGATTTTGACTTCAGATAAAGCTCCTGTTGAAATGCAAGGAATGGAGCAACGCCTGCTTTCACGTTTTAAATGGGGACTTTCAGCAGATTTGCAGGTTCCTGAACTGGAAACACGTATTGGAATTTTGCACAAAAAACTTTACGCAGATGGAATAGAACTTCCAAAAGATGTAGTGGAATATCTTGCTTACAGCATTACTTCAAATGTGCGTGAATTGGAAGGAGCATTAATTTCACTACTGGCACAATCATCACTCAACAAAAAAGCAATCACCATTGATCTTGCGAAATTGATGATTGACAAGTTTGTGAAAAATACTGCACGCGAAGTTTCTATTGACTACATACAAAAAGTTGTTTGCGATTATTTTGAGTTGCCTATTGAGTTGCTTAAATCTAAAACACGCAAACGCGAAGTAGTTCAGGCTCGTCAGATTGCAATGTACTTTGCAAAAACAATGACAAAATCTTCACTTGCAAATATTGGAATGCACTGCGGAGGTAAAGATCACGCAACTGTTCTGCACGCCTGCCGTACTGTGAACAATCTGATGGATACCGATAAACGTTTCAAAGCATACATCACTGAGCTTGACAAAAAAATCAGCATCCAGTAAGAAAAGAATTCTTATGGTTTGCCTTGGCAATATATGCCGTTCGCCATTGGCAGACGGCATATTGCGTTTTAAGGCGAAACGTGAAAACTTGGATTGGGTAATCGATTCAGCCGGCACGTATTCAGGACATCAAGGCGAGAACCCTGACCCGAGAGCAATAGCTGTAGCAAAAAAATACGGAGTTGATATTTCTTATTTGGTTGCCCGCCCGTTTTCAAAAATGGATTTTGATGAATTTGATAAAATCTATGTCATGGATAGTTCCAATTATCGTGATGTTCTGAAATTGGCTTCTGATGAATTGGATGAACAAAAAGTGGAAATGATTATGAACGTAGTTAATCCCGGAGACAATCAACCAGTTCCTGATCCTTACTTTGGTGGTGATGAAGGATTTGACGAAGTTTTTAAAATGTTGGATAAGGCGTGCGAAAAAATCATTCAACAATTAAAATAAATGCAGGACAATAATACAACTCTTGGCTCGCTCTTTCTAATTCCAACTCCATTGGGAGAAGAGATGTCATTTGATAAAATCTTTCCTTCCTACAATTCTGAAATCATCAACTCAATAGATGTCTTTATTGCTGAGGATGCAAAGTCGGCAAGAAGATTTCTGAAACTAATAGGTTTCAAAAAATCATTTGATGAAATCACTATTCATTTATTGAATGAACACAGCAAGGATTTAGATACCAGAAATTATCTTGATGTTGCATTGAAAGGAAAAAATATCGGTTTGCTTTCAGATGCCGGTTGCCCGGGAATTGCTGACCCGGGTGCAAGTATGGTGAAAATGGCGCATGAGAAAAATATCAGGGTTATACCTTTGATTGGACCATCTTCTATTTTACTTGCATTGATTTCGTCAGGAATGAACGGACAAAATTTTGCGTTCAATGGTTATCTGGAACGCGAAAATTATTTACTCACAAAGCAATTGAGAGAATTAGAGAAACGCGCACAGCAACAAAATCAATCTCAGATTTTTATTGAAACACCTTACCGCAATTCAAAAATGCTGGAAACTATTTTACAAATCTGTGGAAATGAAACACGTTTGTGTATTGCCTGTGATGTTTCACTTTCAACAGAATTTATAAAAACAAAAACTATTGCAGCTTGGAAGAAAAATCTTCCGGATATTCATAAACGTCCTGCGGTGTTTGTTCTCGGGAGATAATCCAAGTTAATTTCCTGCTCCCTGAACAATATCTAAAAGCTCTACTTCAAAAATCAAATTAGAATTAGCTGGAATAAGTCCTGGTATTTCCATTGGTCCATATCCTAACTGAGAAGGAATTGTGAATACTGCCTTATCGCCTACGTTTAATAATGCAATTCCTTCATCCCAACCTTTGATTACTTTGCCTTCGCCAATGGTAAATGAAAAAGGAGTGCTTCTTTTGTAGGAGTTATCAAACTCTTTTCCGTTTTCAAGTTTACCTATATAATGAACCGAAACTTTATCACCGCTTTTTGCGCGGGCGCCTTCACCAAGTTCAGTAAATACATATTGCAATCCCGAATCGGTGGTATAGGTTTTATTCAATTTTTCGCTTCTGTTTGGAGTTATTTCTTCCTGTGTTTTGCATGAAAAGAGAGTAAGTACTAAACAATAAGTAACAAGCAGTGATATGCGTTTCATGTTATTTTAGTTGAATAAGTTCTACATCATAAACCAAAGTTGCACGTGCAGGAATTTTATCATCGTCACCGGTAAGCCCATGTGCAAGGTGAGGAGGGAAGATGAATTTTGCTTTGTCTCCTACTTTCAGCAGCTTTATTCCTTCTTCCAGACCACTTTCCACACCACCTTTACCAATTCTAAATTCCTTAGGGCCTGTTTTCTCTGATGAATAACACTCGGTTCCGTCTAATAAATTAAGTGTATATTTTAATACTGCAATTTTTCCGATTGTTGCTGCTTCACCGCTTCCCTGTTGATAAATTAAGTAGCGTAAACCGGTGCCGGTACTCTGCATTTGCCAATTGTGACGTCTGATATAATTTTCAATTTCTTCCGATTCTTTTGCAACCATTCCCTTATTTACATTTACAAGTTGATCATTGTATTGTTCCGGATGCTCAACTTTTTCGGGGTGCTGCTGCGTATCACGGTTGCAGCCAGACATGGAAGAGAGAACAATTAAAAATGACAGAGCAGTAATTCGCAGCATCAGTTTTTTGTAAGAATGTCTTTGTAAAGCGGAAGAATTTCTTCAAAGCGTTTTGTAGTTGTTTCAAGAGAGTCATCAGAACGACCGCCAGCTGCATTGGCATGTCCGCCACCATTGAAATGTGCTCGAGCCATTTTATTCACATCAATATCTCCTTCAGAGCGCAATGAAACACGTATAATTCCTTCCTGTTCTGTAAACAAAGCTGCAAGCCTAATTCCTGCTACGGAAAGTGTATAATTTACAAAACCTTCCGTGTCGCCTGCCTGAAAATTGAAACGTTTTAATTCCTCTTTAGAAAGAGCGATATAACCTGCTTTGTATTCTTTAATGAATTTCAGTTTTTCAAATAAACAATATCCCAGAAGGCGCAATCTGTCTTCGGTATAAGTATTGTGAATGCTATTATAAACGCTTGTGTGATTCACACCTAATTCCATCAAATCTGCAACTATTCTATGTGTTGAAGGACGTGTTGACGGAAAACGGAATGAGCCGGTATCAGTCAGTATTCCGGCATATAAACATTCGCCAATTGTTTTGTTGATTGATTTTTTATCACCAAGAAAACTGATAAAATCATAAATCATTTCTGAAGTAGAACTTTTTTCGGTGTCGGAAAAAGTATAGTCAGGGTAAGGTGCAGGTTCAATATGATGGTCAATCATAATTTTCACGGCTTTTGTTTTTTCAATTTCCTTTCCTGCATCTTCAATGCGGCTGAGGTTGTTGTAGTCTAAACTGAAAATTATCTGTGCATCAGCAATGAGTTGTTTTGCTTTGTCTGTTTGTTTATTAAAAACGGTTACGGTCTCGTTTCCGGGCATCCAATGTAGAAAATGAGGATAGGAATTTGGAGTAACAACATTAACAGTATGACCTTTTGAAATCAGATAATTGTAAAGCCCAAGCGAGGAACCCATAGCATCTGCATCAGGATTTTTGTGGGTGGTTATTACAATTTTCTTGGGTTCTGAAAAAAGAGTTATCAGATTATTAGGGTCTATGCTGCTGCTCACGAATGCGTTTTTAAAAGAAAAGCGAAAATAAGGATAATAAGCGAGACGGGGCATACGGATTATTTCTATTTTCGCGCCCGATTTCAAAGAACTGAATTCACTATTTAAGAAAACAAATAAAAATGGCAACTAACAGAACATTTACAATGATTAAGCCCGATGCAGTTGGAAACAATTATATCGGTGGAATTTTAAAAATGATTAACGAAGCAGGTTTCAAAATTGTAGCAATGAAATACACTCGCCTTTCAAAAGAAAGCGCAGGAGAGTTTTATGCAGTGCATAGTGCACGTCCTTTTTATGGAGAGCTGGTTGACTACATGTCATCAGGTTCGATTGTAGCAGCAATTCTTGAAAAAGAAAATGCAGTTGCAGATTTCAGAAATCTGATTGGAGCTACAGATCCAACTAAAGCAGAAGAAGGAACTATCCGTAAAATTTATGCAAAATCAATTGCTGCTAATGCTGTTCATGGTTCAGACAGCGATGAGAATGCAGCTATTGAAGGTGATTTTTTCTTTTCTAAAATGGAGAGATTTTAGACTTAGTTTTGGAAAGGGTTTGAATACCTTTTATTATTAAACAAGGAGTCGTCAGTAGTTAGTGATAAAAATTCTTTTAATTCTTCCTTTTCGATTTTTGATAGACTTAAGCGAATAGGCTTGCCATTATTTTTTAGTAAAGGATCTAGATTCGGATGGTTTTGGATTCCTGAGTTATAGTGCTCTAATACTTCATCCATGGTTTTAAATCTTCCATCATGCATATAAGGTGCAGTATGAAAAATGTTCCGAAGAGTGGGCACTTTGAAAAGACCACTGTCTAGAGAATTATCAGTGATTGCGCCCAACCCTACGTCCTTTAGCTTTAACTCCAGACCATCATTTTTCATACTTGTAGCATCCCCCATAAAGTTCTTGTCGTGACATTGAATGCAGAGAACAAAAGCTTTTAGTGCTTTTTCAGAGTATACTTTTTTATTATTTGCTTTTCCCATTGCATTTTTAACAAATAGTTCCTGAGATGTTAATCCTTTATCAAAAAGATTAACCATAACATCAAAATCACTGTCTGCGCTGCCTGAACTTTTATGTTCATCTATTACACGCATCTTTGGGTCTGCAAAAACTCTGTCCATAGGGCTATCCATAGATACAATTGATCTTATAAACTGTGCCAAGGCATATTTAATCTGAGTTGTGTCAATTTCATTTTTTCCAAAAGCCTTCTTAAATAATTCAGGATATTTATTATGTGAGTTAAGCTCTTTGACCAATGTATTTAAATCTTGCGCCATTTCATCAGGATGTGTAATTGGAAAAAAAATTTGTTCCTCAATGCTATGAACTCTTCCATCCCAAAATAAATTCTTATTCCAAGCCAGGTTTACCAAGCTCATTGTATTTCTTTTTAGTGTTTTTCCATTGATGCCTTTGTTATATCTCAGAGTATCTGTGAAAGCAAACTCTTGCTTATGGCATGTTGAGCATGACATTTTATTATTCCCGGATAAAATTGGGTCATAAAAAAGCATTCTGCCTAATTGAAAACCTTTTTCAGAAGTTTTATTATAATCAGGCTGTGGAATATTTTTGTTTAAAACTAAAGGATCTATATAATATTTAAAACCGAAAATTATAGCTGTAAATACAGCACATACAACAAACTTATAATTCATGAGAAACTAATAGTTCAACTTTATAGTTTCACAATATTAATGATTCCTCTGTAAAGATTATTATTTGTTAGGAATTTTACGTGATAAAGACCTTGAGAAACTGATAAATCTATTGTTAAAATATTTTCACCACTACCAATTTTAGCCGATGAAGAATATACTATTTGCCCTTCTAAATTTGTAATTTCAATTTTACCCGATAAAATTTCTGCAGACATTTGAAAATTTAAATTTCCTCTTGACGGGTTTTGGAAAATATTAATTTGAGGTAAATTAACATGTTGTATACCTTGGTTAAAATCCTTATGAACTGTGATTTTTTGATTAGCAGATATATTTGTCAATATTTTTTGAATTCCGCTAGGGAAATTAATAATGAGTGAATCTGCTTTTGTTTTACTTCCTAATCCAAAATGGGCAATTGAAGAACTTTGTGAAGAATAGCTCCTACCTCCAACAACTTCATGAATCCAACATTGGTCACCAACTTTAATTTCCAGTTGGTGACCAATGGCATCTTTGATGCTAATTTCGCCAACCAAATTTATATCCAACCAATTGTTATTTCCAGAATAATCGTTTCTGTATAGAATTGCATGTTGACTCGACCCCATTGAGGTGTCAGCAGCAGCAGCAATTACATCAATATCTCCATCATTGTCAAAGTCTGCTGTTGCCATTCCTCGGCTTATGCCAGTATTATTAATTCCAACTTGATTTGCAATTTCTGCAAATGTACCATCCCCATTATTTTTATAAAAACGATCAGGATTTAATAGTGCATTGGGTATCATTTCCCCTGCATGAACATGCCCATTTGCTACATATAGGTCAAGGTAAGTAAGTTATTCCAATCAAAAAAATCACATCCCCAACTAGTTGTCATTTCTAATATCAGTAAAAGTAT
>CAMAVO010000106.1 GCA_945861685.1 Chitinophaga pinensis
TATTTGTTAAACCTTGTAGTTAAATCTGAGGCAGGAAAGCCTGTAAAAGAAATGGTTTTAGCATTTTTTTACGTGGTTGCAAGCAATCAAATCGTTCCACAAAGCGGGGGCAAAAGTAGAAATATTTACTGAACTGCAAATCTTTTAAACTCTTTGCAAAAACCAATCCCACAAAACATCTTTTGGTGGTGGCGCAACGATTACAATTTCTGCTTTTGAAACAGGATGAATGAACTCTGCTTTGCGTGAGTGAAGATGAATACTTGCATTCTCATTGCTGCGAGGAAAGCCGTATTTCAAATCACCTTTTATAGGGCAACCAATGGCTGCAAGTTGTGCGCGAATTTGATGATGCCTGCCGGTTTTAAGATTTATTTCCAACAAATGATATTGGTCTGATGAAAGAAGAATTTTATAATCCAACTCTGCGCGCAATGAATCCGGAATTTCCTTTTCATAAGCCTTGGACATATTTTTCTGCTCATTCTTTTTAAGGTAATGAACGAGTGTTGCACTTTCATTTTTGGGACGATTTTTAACAACTGCCCAATATGTTTTTTTTATTGTTTTATCCCGCAACATTTCGTTTAAACGAACAAGCGCTTTTGATGTGCGCGCAAACATCACAACACCACTAACAGGTCTGTCGAGGCGATGCGGAACACCTATAAATACTTCACCGGGTTTGTTGTATTTTTCTTTGAGGTAATCTTTAACGAAATCACTCAAGGGCTTGTCACCCGTCTTGTCGCCCTGCACAATTTGTGAAGGTTTTTTGTTGAGGACAATGATGTGGTTGTCTTCGTAAAGAACTTCAATCTGAGAATTAGTATTGCTCACTGTCGTTCGGGAAATCTTTCGCTTTCACATCTTTCACATAATTCTGAACAGCAGAAGTAATTACTTCATAAAGATTGGCATATCTGCGCAAAAAGCGAGGACTGAATTCGTTGTTAATCCCAAGCATATCGTGCAGAACAAGAACTTGTCCGTCAACTCCATTTCCTGCACCAATTCCAATTATCGGAATAGTTAATTCAGCGGCAACCTGCGCTGCAAGTTTGAAAGGAATTTTTTCCAGCACAATGGCAAAACATCCTGCTTCCTGCAGAATATGAGCATCTTCAATCAATCGTTTTGCTTCCACTTCTTCTTTTGCACGAACGGTGTAAGTTCCGAATTTATAAATGGATTGCGGAGTTAAACCCAAGTGTCCCATTACCGGAATTCCGGCAGATAAAATGCGTTCGATTGATTCTTTCACTTCTCTCCCACCCTCTAATTTTACTGCATGCGCTTCTGCTTCTTTCATAATACGAATTGCAGAGTTAAGTGCTTCTTTTGAATTTCCCTGATACGAACCAAAGGGTAAATCCACCACTACCAATGATCTGTTAGTTGCACGAATTACCGAACCAGCGTGATATATCATTTGGTCAAGCGTAATCGGCAATGTCGTTTCATGCCCTGCCATAACATTAGAAGCCGAGTCGCCAACAAGAATTATATCAATTCCTGCAGCGTCCACAATTCTTGCCATCGAGAAATCATACGCAGTTAACATGGAGATTTTTTCTCCTTTCAACTTCATCTCCTGCAAAATATGCGTGGTAATTTTCTTTACTACTTTATGAACTGACATGGTTTATCCTTTTTTAATTGCTGTTCTAACTTTTACTGGCATTGGCTTAGCCTCAACTTTCTTTTCTGCACTTACTATTTTAGGCTGGTCGTTAATTTTAACCGCTTCTTCTTTTTTAGCTGTAACCTTTGCTGTTTCAGGCTTCACCTCTTCCTTTGTGGCAGAAACAGCTTCTTTCTTGGCTTGTATTTTTTTCTGCTGTTCAATTAAATCATTGACTTGTTTCAACTTTAAATCGCTGTATCTTTTATTGGAAGCTGACAACGAGTCGCGGATTTCTTCAATGAATTTATTCAGCTTTTTATTTACCTCAGCCTGCTCTTTAACAGAATTGGAAAGTGTAAGAAAAACATTTTCGTCCATGTCTTTAATCACATCATTTTTGTAAGTACGCAAACTATTTATTTCAATAGTTAATTGTTCATTTTCCGCCTCTTTTCTTCTCACCTGTTCTTCCATAGTTGAAACTTTCAGGTCGGCTTGTTGCTTTATCAATTCAACATTATCCTGAGCAATTTGGCGTTTCAGTTTTTCATTTTCTCCAAAAAGAAATTCAATTTTTTCTGATGGCGTTAATTCACCAAACTGACGATTGGCATGCACATCATCACTTACAGCTCGTGTTGCAAATACCTGAAAATAGTCAGCTTTAGCTTTCGTGTCGGCTCCTATTAAAATCCCCATAGCTCCGGGAGCATAATCCTGAATAGTAGTAGTTGAAACATAATTTCCGTTGATGTAAAAATCCGTTACTCCGCCTGATGATTTTACTTCCAGAAGATTATATGCGCCAGTTACATCTACAAATTTAGACTTCACCCAACCGGCATCAGTAACTTCTCCCGTCAGGAATTTATAATATGCTCCTGCCAATTGTTTAACACGAAATTTCTTGTCTTTATTTATTTCAAAAACCAACGCACCTTTCCCATCACTCTGTATGTAAAAGATAATACCAATGGTTTGCTCGGGTGAAGTTGCAGGACCAAGTTTCAGTGCAGCCTTTACTTGGAAAACGGTTAAATCATTTTTCCAGTTGGTAACCAATGCGTAAGGTTTGGTTTCGTTTCTACGGTGCATGAAATATTCGCCTTTATCAAGCACAAAAAGATTTTCGGTAGTGGTCAGGTAATCCCACTGATTAGTTTCTGCTGAAAAATCATCGGCAAAAACCTGCACCGAAAAGTTTTCATTTACTTGTTGTGCCTTTATTTGTAAGGCGAGCAACAGTCCAATTAAACTCAAAAAAAATCTTTTTAATTTCATAATAATATGCAAACCTAAGTGAATTAGCCGAATAATCTTTTGCGGCTCTAAATTTTACTATTTTTGAACGCTTTGAACTGAATTCATCATAATCAAATTCAATATATGAATAACATTATTACCCGAAAACTTTTCGCGCTTTTTATAATTGCAACTCTTACTTTCTACGCAAATAAAAGTTACAGCCAATGCGGTACTATTCCTGTTGTTGGAGATTTAATTATTTCATCAGACCAGCAAATGAGCGGAACATGGAACATTACCGGTTTGTTTCAGGTAGATGCAGGTGTAACACTTACCGTTACACCTTATTCATCAAACGGTTGCGGTGAATTAATTATCAATGCGGCTTCTATAAACATTCAGGGAACAATAAATGCAGATTTAGCGGGATACACAGGCGGAACAGGTGGTGCAGGAGCAACTACAGGAACCAATACAACTTACCTTGCAAACTGCGCAGATAAAGACAATTGCTATACCGTAACCGTAAGTGGTGGAACTCAGGGAACACCCGGGACCGGAACAGGAGCAGGAACAAATGGCGGTGCAGGTGGCTCAGGTGCAGGACCTAAACAAGCCTGCCAAAATTTTGGTGATACTTACGGAATGATAGGCTCAGGAGGTGGTGCAGGTGCAGGCGGTGGCGGAAGTTACGGAGCCAATGCAAATGCAGGTGGCACAGGTGGCGCAGGAACTGCCTCAGGAAGTTTTACGGGTATGAGCGTTTCAACCTGCTCATCACCAACTGCGGGACCTGCAGGAAGCGCAGGTGCAGCCGGAACAGCATATGGAACACCAACAGGAAATGACATTGACATGGGAAGCGGTGGCGCAGGAGCAAGCGGTGGAGGAAAAAGCTATAATAATGGAGCAAACGGAAATGGTGGCGGAACAGGAGGCGGAAAAATTGTATTGAATGCTACAGGAACATTAACCGTTGCAGGAACAATATCAGCTCAGGGAAGTGTAGGCGGAAGCGGTGGAAATGGTGGCGCAGGTGGGAAAACAGATCGCTGCTGCGATGATGGTTGCGATGGTTGCGATGAAACCACTTATTCTGCCGGAGCAGGTGGTGGAGGTGGTGCTGGAGGCGGATCCGGGGGTGGTATTTATTTATCAGCATTAGGCGATATGAATTTAACATGTACACTTCGTGCCGAAGGTGGCAATGGTGGTTTAGGCGGACAAGGCGGGGCAGGAGCAAGTCCCTGTAATTATACTCCTGAATGGTGGCAAATTGGACTTTGCGGCAGCGGAAACAGCGGAGCAACCAACGCAGGAGCGAATGGTGCTATGGGCGGAGGCGGAAGCGGTGGTCGTGTAAAAGTATTCCAGAACCCTTGCCGTACTAATGTGATTAATGCAAACGTACTATTGAGCGGTGGTAACGGAAATGGTGGAGCTGCTGCAACAGGAAGTGTTCACTACGGAAATCTTCCCGGTATTGTATCTCCTACAGGTGCTGCTGTGGCAACTAACATCAGTTGCTTTGGCGGAACAGACGGAACGGCAACAGCAACGGCAAGTGGCGGACTTCCACCTTACACCTATCTGTGGGATGATGTAAATGCACAAACAACAGACATAGCAACCGGACTTACTCAAGGAACTTATAACGTAATCATTACCGATGCCAACGGTTGCAGTGCACCAGCTACAGCAACAGTGACAGAACCTACACAACTTACAGCAAGTGCTTCGGTAATTTCAAATGCAAGCTGCAACGGTGCAGCCGATGCAGTTGCTGATGTTTTAGCAGGTGGCGGAACACCTAACTACTCTTATCTGTGGGATGATACCAACGCACAAACAACTTCCAGCGCAACAGGATTGGGTGCCGGAACTTATACAGTTACCGTTACCGATGACAATGGCTGTACTACAACCTCATCGGTTACAGTAAGCGAACCGGCTCTGCTGAGCGCAACGGTTGCTGTGGATAACAATGTTTCGTGCAATGGAGGAACAGACGGACAGGCTACGGTTACCGTTACAGGCGGAACTCCGGGATATATCTACGAATGGGACGACTTACAATCAAACCCTACAGCGGTTAATTTACCTGCAGGAACAATAGGATGTTTGATTACAGACGCTGCCGGTTGTACTACTACTGTTTCGGTTACTATTACAGAACCAACACCTGTTTCGGGTACAGCAACAGAAACAGTTGCTATTCTTTGTAACGGTGGCGGAACAGCTTCTGCTGTGGCAAACGGCACAGGCGGAACTCCGGGCTATACATTTGTTTGGGATGATAATGCTGCAACTGCAAATGATACGGTTGTAAATCTTCCTGCAGGAACTTACACAGTTACCATTACCGACAACAACCAGTGCACAGGAACTGCAACGGTTACCATTGATGAACCAACAGTGCTTACAGCAACTGTTACAGTTGACAGTGATGTTGCCTGCAACGGGGGCAATAACGGACAATTGACCGTTACTCCTGTAGGCGGAACAACGCCTTACACCTATTTATGGAACGACCAACTGGCGCAAACGGGACAAACAGCTGCAGGGCTGGAAGCAGGTCTTTATGCTGTAACCGTTACCGATGATAACGGTTGCGAGGTAAACGTATCCAACGTTCAGATTGCAGAACCAACAGTGTTGGATGTAACACTGAGTTCTACTACAAACGTTACCTGTAACGGTGATGATAACGGACAGGCAACTATTAATGCTACTGGCGGAACTCCTCCTTATTTGTACGACTGGAACGACCCTGCCAACCAAACACTGGCAACAGCTAATAACCTTGCGCCAGGCACCTACGATGTAACCGTTACAGATGACAACGGTTGTACATTTAATTTATCAGGAATAACTATTACTGAACCGCCTTTACTTACTGCAGGCATTGCATCGTTCCAAAATGTAAACTGTAATGGAGGTAATGACGGACAGGCAACAGGCGGTGCATTGGGAGGAACAGGTCCTTACACCTATTTTTGGACGCCTTCGGGGTCTTCGGATGCAACCATCAGCAACCTGACAGCAGGTGAGTATATTTTATTGGTAACCGATGCCAACGGTTGCACCGACTCTGAACTGGCTATTATCAATGAGCCATTAAATCCATTGGTTGCCAACTTTACGGCTGACCCTGATACCGGTTTGCAGCCATTTGTTATAACCTTCACCAATACCAGCGTAGGGGCAAGTTCATACGAGTGGTTCTTTGGTGATGCCGAAACCTCAACGGATGTAAATCCTACGCACACGTATGTTGACTCGGGTTCCTTTACCATTATACTTGTGGCTTACGATTCAATTACAGGTTGTACCGATACGATTTCGGTTACAGGTGGTGTTTATGTAATACCTACTTCTATTTTTGAGGTGCCTAATATCTTTACACCTAATGGAGACGGGTTTAATGACCTCTTTAATCCAACTTCACGCAACATAATTGAGTTTGAGGGCGAGATATTCAACCGTTGGGGCGAAAAGGTTTATGGCTGGACAATGCCGCAAGGCGGATGGGATGGTCGCACACCAAGCGGAAACGTTGTTCCTGCCGGAACGTATTTCTATACGCTGAAAGCTGTGGGGGTTGATAACCTGAACTATGAACAGAAAGGTTCGGTTACGTTGGTGAGGTAATACTTCGGTGAGATTGCTTCGTCCGCCTAAGGCGGAATCGCAATGACGGAAAAGTAGCCCCGACCTTCAGGTCGGGGCTACTTTTTTATACGAGTTGGAGTAAAGCGCTTTATAAATGCATACACCAACAGCACCACCGAAAGAATGCCCGCTATCCAAACAATGTAATCTCCGTGACGGGTGTAGAAGCTTATCTCTTCGTTGTAGTTAAGTGTTCCTTTTATTACGGCAGGCACCCAGAAATCAGTAGCCTGCTCCATATCACCCCGCTGATTGATGAAGCACGATGTTCCGGTGTTGGCTGATCGGGCAATGCTTCTGCGGTGTTCAATAGCGCGCATACGGGCATAGCTGTTGTGCTGACGGTAGCCAGGTGTGTCTTTCCACCAGCCATCGTTGGTGATGATGAAGATGAGGCCTGCACCTTTGTTGATGTAATCACCGCAATACTCACCGTAAATACTTTCGTAGCAAATGGCGGGGGCTATCTTTTTGTTGTCGCTGTAGGAAATAAACACGCTGCGCTTGTCCTGCACACCAAGGCTTCCTGGCATGCCGCCTAAGTCGATGGCATATTTTTCCAATGGCTTTAACAAGGAAGGAAACGGCATTTTCTCTACGCCCGGAACCAGTTTGGATTTGTGATAGATCTGTATGGGTTGCTTGTCCTGCATCTGCATTCCGGTGTTGTAAGCATCCCACGACATGTTCTTTTTTCTGCGCCAGGGGCGGGCAGTTGTGGATGGCTTCTCCCCTTCTTCGTACATACGGTAGGATGATAATCCCAACACAAACTTCAGGTTAGGATAGTCTGCCAAAAACTGACGGATGCGTTGTATGCTGTTGCTGGTTTCTATTTTGTTTTCCCAGATACCTTCAACCAATGCGGTTTCGGGGCCTATGAGGTAGTCGGTGGTGGAGTCTGTTTTTTGTTTGGCAAGGTTGAGCATCTTTTCCAGTTGGTCGCTGGCGGTCATGCCATCAAACTTTTCGTTGTAGGGGTCTATGTTGGGTTGCACCACTACTATGTTTACAGGATTAACTTTTTCAGTATAGTTATAATAGATAAATAAGGAAAGGCTGATGGGTATTGCAATCCAAAGAAAAAGGAAATTTACTTTCGCCACCACAGGCTTATAATTGTGGAGCGTAATTGCATCTTTCAAAATCAGAAACACAACTATATTGCTTACAAACATCCACACGTTGCCGCCAAACACTCCGGTGTATTCATACCATTGTATCCATTTATAATACTCGGAGAAGCCGTTGCCGAAGGTGAGCCAGGGCCATGATAAATCCCATTGAAGGTGAAAGTATTCCCAGGCGATAAAGTAAACCACTAACGAAGTATAGCCGAGCTTTTCGCCCGTATGTTTTTTAGTGAAATGAAAGAGCTGAAACACCAGCGCCTGAAACAGCGAATTAAGCGTAAATGCAATGATGCCGCCAAAGGCCGAGGAATGATACACCCAATAGGTTGTGAGTACATTCCAGACAAGAAAGGTAATATAGGTATAGGGAAAGAGTTTAATTCCCGAATACTTGTAGCCTTGTGAGGCAACATTTTCTTCAACCCACAGCAGAGGAACCAACGCCACAAAGAGCAGGGGTGCAAAACCGCCCGCTGGCCATGCCACCGACAGCAGCACAGCACCTAATAAAGCAAGTGAAAGGTTGATTAGTTTTTGCAAAGCGGGGCAAATGTAGCTGATTAGCTGATGAGTCAATTAGCTAATTAGCTAATTGACTCATCAGCTAATCTTGCCCACCCCTACTTCAGGTATTCGTAAATCTGGTCTTTCAGATGAACGCGTTTAAGACGCAGGTCGGTGAGCACTGCATCAGTTGTTATTTCTGCTCCCGTTTCTATACGATGTATGTCGTTATTAGCGGCATCGTACTCATCAAACAATTTGCGGAAATGGTGGTCGCTTACTTTAAGGTTGTGGATTTTTTCTTTGTGTTGCGGGAACTCGTGTAATAAATCGTGTTTTTCCATAGTTTTAATTTTTTTACAAAGAAAAGCCTAAGTAAAAAATTCAATTATGATAATTATCAAAGGAAGAATTGATAATTATCATAAAATAATTATTTCCTCTCCGAGTTCCTTTTAATCTCCTCTACCAATACATCTGTATTAGTGCTGCCGGGTAATATCTGCAAGAAGTTACCCTGTCCGCTTTCGGCCATCTTCTTCATCAGCTTCACGGCCTTTTCGTTTTGCCCGAAACCTACAATACTTAGTTTGGTTCCTTTGGCAGCATTCAGTTTTACCATTTCGGTAAAGCTGCCCTCGGTAACATCGCCCTGATTAAACTCACCGTCCGTAGCAAGAAATAACTGGTTGTTGCCATCGGGTATAAAATGTGCATCAATAGTTTCGTATGCCGTGTTCATGCCGCTTACCCCGTTGGTCCACCCATAGGGAATTAGGCTATCAATGAGTGAGTATATCTCGTCTTTTTTATCGGCAGTGGTGGTGGGCAATAATACCTCTGCACTTGCCGCATAGGTAATGATGGTAATCTTATCCACTCCGCACAAGGCTTTTACCAGTTCCTTAATGGCGGCTTTCAGCATCTCCATTTTTTTATCACGTTTCATAGAACCCGATTCATCTATAAGGAATACAATATTATTCACTCCGAATTTATCACGTGAAAGTTCAATTGCATTTTCAGTAATTGGAACGACAGTATCTGTGAGTACCTCTGCTCCCTCTCCCTCGGAGAGGGCTGGGGTGAGGCTTGTGAGGTCATCATATTGGTCATTTATATTACTGGAGATAATCTCGGTCTCATCATACTGGTCATTTACATTACTCACAAAAGTTTCATCCACCTCCTTAGGCTGCACCTTCGTACT
Source organism: Chitinophaga pinensis (assembly GCA_945861685.1). Lineage (GTDB taxonomy): Bacteria > Bacteroidota > Bacteroidia > SXHM01 > SXHM01 > SXHM01. The sequence goes on from CAMAVO010000106.1 coordinate 9,392, forward strand.
GTCAAACCTCTCCGCCAATCCATACCCGGCATTAGTAGGCTTGGGAATAAAAACAATCTGCGGCTTATCTTCCTCATCCGGCTTGTGATTCCAAAACGATGGACAAGCCGTCAGCGCATTTTTATAAAGTGATTTAATATTTCCGCGAATGGTAAGCTCCATCGGGTCGTTGCTCTTGTCAATCCACACCGTTGCTTTTTTACTGAACGGACCTGTTTCATTGGTATAGAGGTACACTTTTACTTCTGCCGATTCGCCCGGCTCTAGCTTGCGCTTGGGAATTTCAACATACATCTCGCGCTGATAAAACATGGGTAGAAACATGATTTTCTCCTTGCTGGTGTTGGTGAATTTAAACACAGCGGGAGGCGAGTTCCAGTCCGTTACCGTGCCGTAGTCAAAGCTGCGGCTCTCCCACTTCACTTGCTGGGCAGAGGCAGAAAAACCAATAACTAATAACCAATAACTAATAACTGAAAGACAACACTTCATATTTCAAAGTAACGCAAAAACGCGGGATTTATTTTCATAATTTCGCCCCTTCAAAAATCAAACCATGATAAAGATTGGTGTTTCAGCAGGTTTCCTCTATCCCGATATAAACCGCACTTCGCACGGAAAAAAGACACTGACATATTTTGAGCGAGACATGTCGCGCTACCTTGCCCGCAAAGGCGTTATGCCCATTCTTATTCCCGACCTTGAAGGCGAACGATTGCTTGAGTTCCTATGCGAAATGGATGGTTTTGTTTTTCAGGGAGGCGCTGATATTGCACCCGAAACCTATGGCGAGCAACCCATACTTGATGGCAAATGGAAAGGCGATCCCGAGCGCGATGCCTATGAACTGCGCATTATGGATTATGCCGTGAAGAACGATAAACCTGTGTTGGGGATCTGCCGCGGTTTTCAGTTAATGAATGTTTATTTCGGTGGAACTTTGTATCAGGATTTGCTTACCCAAAAAAGCGATTCACTCAAACACCGCGATGCCGAAGTATACGACCGTGTAAACCACGAAGTAGTATTTACCAAAGGCGAACTGTTTGACAGAATGTTTGCCGGTGAAAAAAATCCGCATGTAAACTCTGTGCACCACCAAGGCGTGA
>CAMAVO010000107.1 GCA_945861685.1 Chitinophaga pinensis
GACCTACTGCACCTGATGGGTCAAAAGGTCTGAAACCGGTTGCAGTTTGTCCTGCAACGTTAGCTCTGGTTGGCTGTGCAGGCACATTACCCATTCTGCTTTGAATGGTTTTATCATCATTACCATACTGTGGTCCGTCTGCTACTGTAAAAGGGAATTCAGCAGCCACACGGTGCTGACGGTCAGAGGATTCTTTCTCTGCATAAATCTGATTTTCATCAACCGGGTTTTCTTTAAAAATTTCACTCAACGGGCGGGTAATGTGAAATTCAGAAGAAGTAATAACTCCCGTAGTGTTATCCTGTGCAAACAATTGCCCGAATGAGCAAAGCGCCAGAACGGATACTAAAATTCTTTTCATTTTTAGTGTTTTAAATGGGTAATTCTAAATTTATTTAATGGGCGAAAATAGTATTATTTAAATACAATGCAGTTAACAACTGTCTTAAAATAACGATGGGGATCAAGGTTAAGGCAAAATAAATCAAATGCATTTGTTTTAGGAAATTAGTAGTTTTGAGCAAACCAAATAAACATCAACTCAAACCCTTTATGGAATTCAACCAACTTGAACAAAAAATAATCAACTTCCGCGATGAGCGCAACTGGAAACAGTTTCATCAGATAAAAGATTTGTTGCTGGGACTTAACATTGAAGTGGGTGAACTGCAGGAACTGCATTTGTGGAAAACCAATCAACAACAAACACAGATAGATCTCGAAAAAGTAAAAGACGAAGTAGCAGATATTGCCATCTTTCTTATTTACATCAGCAAACATTATAACATTGATCTTACTGAAGCCATTTCTCTCAAGATGGAGAAAAATGCTGCAAAATATCCGGTGGAGAAAAGTCGGAATTCAAATAAGAAATACAATGAGTTGTAAGGGGAATAATGGATAACGAACAATCAAAACCACCGCGAAGAATACGTTATAAAGGCACGCATCCTAAAACCTTTAAGGAAAAATACAAAGAGTTGCAGCCCGAAAAATATGCTGCCGATATTGAGAAAGTAATGCAGAAAGGCAACACACCTGCAGGTATGCACCGATCCATTTGTGTAAACGAAATACTCGAATTCCTGAATATACAACCCGGACAAACAGGACTTGATGCTACATTAGGTTATGGCGGACATAGTTTGGAAATACTGAAACGCCTTGCACCTGGCGGACGTTTATTTGCTACTGATGTTGACCCTTTTGAATTACCCCGGACACGTAAACGCCTTGAAGCATTGGGATACGGAGGCGATGTGTTATTTATCCGCAAAATGAATTTTTCGGGAATTGAACAGATTGTTTATGAATCAGGGTCATTGAATTTTGTATTAGCTGATTTAGGAGTTTCGTCCATGCAGATAGATGATCCTGAACGGGGGTTCTCATTAAAAGTAGAAGGTCCGCTTGACTTACGTTTAAATCCTAAGAGCGGAAAATCTGCTGCTATGCTATTGAAGACAATTACACAGGACAGGTTAGAAAAACTGTTAGTAGAAAATTCAGATGAACCTTATGCTGCTAGGATTGCAGCAGTTATTATTTCAAAAAATAAATGCGGGACACATATAGAAACAACCGCACAACTGAAAGAAATAATCAAAGATGTATTGCAATTTATTCCCGAAAACGAGCGTATAGAAATAATTAAGAAAACTTCTCAGCGCTGCTTTCAGGCATTGCGCATTGAAGTGAATGATGAGTTTGGTGTACTTGAAAAGTTTTTAGAAAAACTTCCGGCTGCGCTTGCACCGGGCGGCAGAGTTGCCATACTTTCTTTTCATTCAGGTGAAGACCGGAGAGTTAAAAAATCGTTTCAGCAGTTTTTTCGTGAAGGCATTTACAGCGAAATCGCGCCCGACCCTATTCGTCCATCTTTAGAAGAAATAAGCAGTAACCCGCGAGCACGTTCAGCCAAATTAAGATGGGCCATCAAGAAATCTTAGAACATAATCACTCACTGTGTAATAATTCCAAAATAAAAAAGCGTCACGCCTTTGGCGTGACGCTTTTCTTTCAACAAAATTAAAGTTTAGCTTTCAGGTAATGCTTCGCCCGGACCATAAACAATTTTAGGAATTTTATTTTTTACAGGCTCCAATGATTTCAGGTAACGATAAATTGCTTTTAACTCCAAATCATTAATTCTTGAAAACGCTCCCCAAGGCATGGCAGAACCTTTATACACTCTTCCTGCTTTAAATCGGTTGATAAAAGTTTGCTCATCCCAATTATAAATGTTTCCTGTTTCAGGATCAGGAGTCAGGTTAGGACTTACATAGGTATTTCCGTCTGACATAGCAGGATCCGGAGGTAACGCAAATCCACCTGCAAAAGGAACTCCGGTAAATTCTCCTGTTTTCATATCTCTGTTGGTGTGGCACCCTAAGCAATTTGCCACTGAATTAGCAAGATATTTACCATATTCTGCAGTTGAATCAATAACCACAGATTTAGGAGGCGTACCTTTTGTTCCTGTAGGTTTAATAGCACCGAAAGTCAGCAACGCTTTTCCAAGAAATTTCATCTCTGTTCTTTTCACTTCATGTTTTACGGCAGGTTGTGAGCGCAAGTAGGATACAATAGCAGTTAAGTCAGCATCACTCATTTCAGCAAAAGGCATAAACGGGAAAATACATCTTCCGTCACTACCTACCATGTAGCGCATTACACGGGCAAGTTCTCCGTCTGTCATTTTGCCAATGCCTGTTTCCATATCAGGAGTGAGGTTGGGTGCGTGCATTTCTCCCGGTGGAATATCCAATGTCCAACCACCACTCAGCGGAATAAGTTCACCGCCTTCAACATCCATAATTTTGTCCATCGGAACATGACAGGTCCCACAATGTGCAGGACCATAAGCAAGCTATTTTCCTCGCGCAATAACAGCCGAGTCGGTACTTGCTTTAATATCCGGATAAGGTGCTTCAAATTTTTTGTTCCATGCAACTTGCACGTAAACTACCAGTCCTGCTATCAGCACGACCAGCACTGCGAGAATTCGTAAAATGATTTTCATTAGTTTAGGGTTTTATGGGTTTGTGGGTTCAAATGTAAAATACATTTTTATTCATGCAAACAATTTTCGGCAAAAATCTTCCGAACAAAACCTTTCATCGTCTGTTAATTAGTTTTAACGGATTTAATTTCACCAAGCAAAAATTGTTTCTAAATTGCCGCAAAATCAAACAACTATTTTCATAAAAAACATGAAAAAAAATCTACTTCTCGCTTTAACGATTTTACTTTCGGGATCTCTAACTTCTTCTGCACAGGAATATTTTAATTCCGAAGCGGAGAAATATATCAGAGGTGCGGAACACATTCGCTACACGCGATTTTCAGAAATGCCCGACTACGTAAAAATGAAACCCGGAAACGAAATACCGCTTTCGGGTTTTGCTTTATGGACAAGTAAAGTTCTGTTTGAGAAAGACAAATCGGTTGAACTGATTGCCTATCAAACTAACAAGGATGAATTGGGTTATACCCATCAGCGTTATCAACAAAATTATAAAGGCATTCCGGTTGAAGGCGCTATTATGAATTCGCACAGTATTAACGGAAGAGTTATTTCATTCAATGGAAGAATTGCAGGCTTTGCAACTGCTGATTATACTGCATCATTAAGCGAGAAGAGTGCATTGAACCTTGCACTTCAAAATATAAATGCCAAATCCTATAAATGGGAAATTGCAGAAGAAGAAAAAAGACTAAAAGAAATTGAAGGCGTAGACACCTATTTCCCGAAAGGCGAACTGGTATGGTATGCACCTGATGGAAATTACAAAACAGGGATGCGTAAAGCATGGAAGTTTGATATTTATGCGCATGAACCGATGTCGCGCAACGATATTTATGTGGATGCCGAAAACGGAAAAATACTTTTTGTTCATAATCATATTCATACTGCAAACTCACCTGGAACAGCAGTTACAGGATACAGCGGCACACAAAACATAATTTCAGATAGTTTTAACGGAAGCTATCGCTTGCGCGAAACAACAAGAGGAAATGGTGTACAAACGTATGACCTTAACAGAGGAACAAATTACGGTGCAGCTGTTGATTTTACAGATGCCAACAACAACTGGAATAACGTAAATGCCGACCTTGACCAGTATGCCACCGATGCACACTGGGGACTGGAAATGACCTACGATTATTTTCTGGCACAACATAGCCGCAACAGTATTGACGGAAACGGAATGTTGATGCTTGCTTATGTTCACTATGATGTTAACTACTTTAATGCTTTCTGGGATGGAACAAGAATGACCTTTGGTGATGGAGACAATAACAATCCTTTGGTTTCATTAGATATTGTTGGGCATGAACTCACACACGGTGTTACAGAAAACACTGCAGGACTGGTATATCAGAATGAATCAGGCGCCTTGAATGAATCATTCAGTGATATCTTTGGAGCGGCAATTGAATTTTATACCACACCCGGTCAGGCCGACTGGCTGATGGGTGAAGATATTGGTGCCACACTTCGCTCTCTGAGTAACCCAAATGCCTATGGCGATCCGGATACTTACAATGGAACCAACTGGTATACAGGAACAGCCGACAACGGTGGTGTTCACACCAACAGCGGTGTTCAAAACCATTGGTATTACAGGCTTTGTCAGGGTGGAACAGGAACAAATGATATAGGAAATGCATTTAACGTTACAGCCATTTCTATGACAGATGCCGCAAAAATTACTTACCGTAGTTTATCAGTTTACCTTGGGTCAAGTTCTAATTATGCAGATGCACGATTCTATTCAATTCAGGCGGCAATTGATTTATTCGGAGCCTGCACACAACAAGTAATTTCAACTACCAACGCGTGGTATGCTGTTGGTGTTGGCGGTGTATTTAATGCAACAGTTACATCTGACTTTACTGCTGCACTTACAGCAGGTTGTACTACTCCTTTCACAGTTAATTTTACAAATCTTAGTACTAACGCAGGAACCTTTTCCTGGAATTTTGGTGATGGAAACACCAGCACAGCCAGCAATCCATCGCACACTTACACAACATTCGGAACATTCACTGTTACACTAACAGCAAATGGCGGAAGTTGCGGAAGCGATACAGAAACAAAAACTGCTTACGTAAGTGTTAATGCTAATAACCCATGCGTGGCTATTCTTCCTGGTTCAGGAACTGGAGCAACACAAACTTCGTGTACAGGAATTATGTATGACAATGGCGGTCCCGGAGCCAATTATACCGATCAGGATGATGTCTCTATGACCATTGCACCACCCGGAGCAACATCGGTTAGTGTTTCATTTACATCATTCAATTTTGAAACAGGATACGATTACATTTACGTTTATAACGGACCAACAACAGCAAGTCCACTGCTAGGTCAGTACGATGGCAACACACTACCCAACAATGGAAATGCAATTACAGCCAACTCAGGTTCTATGACTATTCGCCAGACATCAGATGTAAATCTTAATTATTCAGGCTTTGCGCTGAATTGGTCATGCGTTGTTCCTAATTCGCCTCCTGTTGTAAATTTTTCTGCAACACCCACTACCAGTTGTTCGGGGACAATTGTCTTTACCGATAATTCATCGCCAACACCTGCATCGTGGTTATGGGATTTTGGAGATGGCACTACATCAACTTCACAAAACCCAACTCACACCTATTCAGCTGATGGAGTTTATTCCGTAACTCTTACTTCAACTAATAATTTCGGAAGCAATACATTGATAAGAAATTCACTGGTAACAATTGACAAACCTTCAGCACCTTCTGTAACGCCAGGCTTTCGCTGCGATGCCGGAACAGTTACACTTGCGGCAGCTGCATTATCAGGAGGAACATTAAGCTGGTTTGCGGGATCAACAGGCGGAACGGCATTAACAACTGGAACTACTTACACAACACCATCACTGAATACAACAACCAGTTATTATGTGGAAGAGTCAGTTCCCTCAACAAGTCAGTATGTTGGTCCGGTTGATAATACCTTTGGCGGTGGCGGATATTTTAACGGAACACAGTCTCAGATATTCACAGCTTCTCAGCCGTTTACGCTTGTTTCTGTTTTGGTGTATGCAACAGGTGCAGCAAACAGAACAATTGAATTGCGCAACAGCGGTGGGACAGTTTTGCAAAGCGCAACTGTAAACATTCCTGATGGGGCAAGCCGCGTAACATTGAACTTTAATGTTCCCGCTGGAAGCAATTTGCAGCTTGGTGTTACTGCCAATGCAAATCTTTACAGAAACAATGCAGGACCAACTTATCCTTACACCATTGCAGGTGTGGTTTCCATAACAGGAAGCACAGCCGGGGCCGGTTACTATTATTCATTTTACAATTGGGAAGTTTTAACAGCTCCTTGTATTTCTGAACGTGCGCAGGTAACAGCCACAATTACTACTGCGCCAACTGTAGTTAGCTCTTCACGATGCGGAACCGGAAGTGTAACATTAACCGCAAGCGGTTCTCCTGCATTGAACTGGTATGACGCACAAAGTGGCGGCAATCTGGTAAACACAGGTACAACCTATTCAACCCCTTCACTAATTACAACTACAACTTACTATGTTGGAACCGACATTGTAAATCCTTCACTTTATGTTGGCCCTGCTGATAATAATTTTGGAACAGGTACAAACTTTACCGGAAACCAGCACCTGAAATTTGATTGCACAAGTAACTTTACTTTAGTTTCGGTGAAGGTTTATGCAACAGGAGCAGGCAACAGAACTATTGAACTGCGAAATAATGCCGGCACAGTGTTACAAACTCTTACTGCTAATGTTCCTGACGGTGAAAGTCTTGTAACACTAAACTTTGCAGTTACACCCGGCTCACAGTATCAGTTAGGAATAAACGGAACACCAAATCTTTTCAGAAACAATGTGGGAACGGTTTATCCGTTTACGCTTCCGGGTGTTGTATCCATAACCGGAAGCAGCGCAGGAACACCCGGCTATTATTATTTCTTCTATGATTGGGAAGTAACACAACCTGGATGCTCAACGGCAAGAGTTCCTGTAACAGCTACTATCAATCCAAATCCGGCAGTGGTAGTTTCAAACGACCAGAGCATTTGTTCCGGAAGTCCTGTTTCTCTTTCTGCAACAGGAGTTGTTGGAAATATAGTCTGGACACCCGGAGGAGCAACAACGTCTTCAATAACAGTTAGCCCTACATCACCAACTACATACACAGCAACCGCAACAAACAGTTGCGGAACAGCAACAGATGCTGTTTCCATTACTATTACTCCACAGGCAGCAGTTTCTGTTTCAAACGACCAGAGCCTTTGCGCAGGAAATCCTGTAACACTCTCTGCTACAGGTATAGTTGGTAATATTGTATGGTCGCCAGGTGGTGAGACAACTTCTTCTATTACGGTAAGCCCAACTTTAACACAAACTTATACTGCTACCTCTACTAACAACTGCGGAAGTGCTGCAGATGCTGTTACGGTTTCAGTAAATCCTTTGCCGGCTGTTACAGCCTCTGCAGATGAAAACACTTGTGCAGGCGATGTTGTAACATTAAGTGCAACAGGTATTATAGGAAATATTGTTTGGTCGCCCGGTGGAGCAACAACTTCCTCAATAATAGTAAATCCATCTACCACTACAACCTATACAGCTACCTCAAGTAACTCCTGTGGAACCACTTCAGATGCAGTTATAGTAACTGTAACTCCATTGCCTGCTGTAACTGCTTCTGCTGATCAAAGCATATGCGGTGGCGACCCTGTAACATTAAGCACTTCAGGAGTAGTTGGTAGTTTGTTATGGTCACCGGGAGGTGAAACAACAACATCTATTACAGTTAGTCCTACAGTAAACTCAACCTACACTGTTACTGCAAGCAACAGTTGCGGAAGTTCAACAGACAATATAGAAGTTACCATCGGCACATCTCCTTCGGTTGATGCAGGATTAGATCAGGATATTTGCCAAGGTGAAAGCATAACGCTGAGTGCATCCGGTACAGGAACATTCCTGTGGTCAACAGGAGAAACAACTTCATCCATTGTTGTTACTCCAACAGGTACTGAAACTTATTCGCTTACTGCAACCAGCAGTTGTGGCAATGCCTCTGACAATGTGACTGTTATTGTAAATGTTCCTGTTGTGCCAATAATAACTGATAACGGAGGAATATTAAGTTCAACTGCGGGAGCAAGCTATCAGTGGTATTTAAATTTCACTGCAATTCCGGGAGCTAATAACCAGGAATATACACCAACTGCTGAAGGCACTTACACTGTTGAAGTTACTGATGCTAATGGTTGCACTGCTTCTTCAGAACATTACATCTTTATTACTATCGGAGTAGCTGACAATTCTGTTTTCTTCAAAGTATATCCAAATCCTAACTCTGGAATATTTACGGTTGCAACTACTGAAAATATTCTGGACATTGTTATTTACAATTCACTTGGAGAAGTAGTCAGAAAAATTGCTGGCAATACTGTTAAAGCAAACACAACAGTTGATATCAGCAACGTTGCAGCAGGTATTTACTTTGTGGAGGCAAGAACTGAAGAAAGAAGTTTTGTGGAGAGAGTAACAGTGGGTAAATAATGCAAACTTGCGCAAATAATATATCCATTGGAGATTTGAGAGAGTAAATTTGTTAGTAAAGAGAATTTATAAGATATTTCAATCACTCTTAGTAGCAAATAATCAGTAACGCCTGCCGCTGCCATACTTATCATATACCTGATAACGCGATTTGATGTACATGGCAAAATCGTATTGCGATGAGTGTTTAATCATTTCATCAGAAACGGCACAGAAATCAATGAAATCATCAAAAGCTTCGTCATGCAGACTTATTATGTCTGCTTCCACATATTTGGTTAAAAGTTCTTTCAGCAGCGACCGCATACGGTCTTCGTTTTCCAGTTCGGCTACCAGTTTGCGCGAGCGCTCTCTGCGGCTGAACATCTGATACAGGGCGGTAATCGGACTTTCAAATGCATTTACTCCTTGCAACATGGTTTCATCTTTCTTAACGCCCAGCTTTTCAATGTCGCGTTGTATTTCGTTCAGGTCGCGGGGACTAAGAATGGTAACGCTTCTCAGCTCTACCGAAACCTTTTTTAGGTAAAGCATTACGTTATATTCAGACTGTGGTGTTGAATCGTGCAGGCAGAATTTAATGGTATTGTACCCAACCGAGTTTACCATAATGGTATCGCTGATGCGGGCATAAATAATAAACTCACCGTTTTGATTGCCAAATATACCCTCGGCACTGGTTTTATTTACCACCAGCAGATTATAAAACTGAAGCGAAGGATTGTCTGCGTCAATTACTTTACCCGAAATTTTCACAGGCTTATAGGCATTGAACTGCGCAAACGCAGAAATACCTGGAAACAGAAGCAACAACAGTATTAAACTCTTTCTCATTTATTGATTTGGCAAAAATGGGATTATTATTGTGAAGGCTGAATGGTTTAACAAAAATTAACCCAACATGCTTTTACTAAAGACAACTAGCTGCAAGATAACAAGTCAATCATAATTTACCTATTTCCAATCTATCCCCCAACATATATTCCAATATAGGTCTGCATTTATCCTCGCAGGCAGGATAAAACTCGGCATGTTGTTTATCACCTGAATTAGAAGGTTTGCCCCACCAGAATTCGGCAATGGCTAATGGCTGCATCTGATGTTTAAAAGCATAGTGCAAGAGCTTGGGTGCTGCACATTCTCCGGCACCAGATGGAGGGATTTTATTAGGCGTAGCTTCAAAAATAGTGCACACATTTTTCAATTCCCCTTTAGCATTCAGAAAATTATAATTCTCAAATAATTGCTGTTGTAACAGGGCCGACTTGGCTTTCCGCTCTTCTTTCAATCCTTTAATTTCATGTAAATTATTTGCTCCTGTCTCCTCCTCCAACGTTTTTATTTTAGTGCCAATAGCAGTCAGTTCCACCATTCCTTTGCTAATAAAATTATTGTTGATAGCTACATCAAAAAGTGAAGGGACAAAAACCTGAGGATGAGGCTCATCAGCTATTTTGCCCGAGAAAGTGCAAAGGTAGCCCAACTTACCTTCTTTATTTTTCACCACCAGCACCCCAAACATTTTACCTTTTGCAATACCCTGTTTTTCTTTATCCGTGCCAAAATTATGCAACCATTTAGCCTGATTTTGGGCAATCAATTCCTGCAACTGCGCTGCAGCCTGTTTACTTAATTCCGGCGTATTTACATAAAAAGGATTGTTGATTTGCTCGGGTATAAGCGAGGCAGCAGGCTCAACAATAAAAGGCATAAAGCAGCTATGTATCAGATTGTAAAGGTAATGCAATTAGTAAAGAATCCTCGGGGCAAGCCCACGAGTCATTATAATAATTTGAGTCGATAGTTTTCTTTCAATTGCTTTTATTCTTTTTCTACCCCTTGATTCTTTTCATATTCCGAAATTTTCTTTTCCGTTCCATGTTGACCAACTGTATTCAC
>CAMAVO010000108.1 GCA_945861685.1 Chitinophaga pinensis
TAACAACTCTGTTTCTTTTAATTTTCGTCTGTTATACTCATTAAATACCGGAGGGTTACTCAATTTCTCATTTTTCCCTTCTTTTGATTCCCTGCGCTCCTCTTCATCGCGCTGACGCTCTGCTTTTTCCGCTTCCAGCAGGCGGGTAAGAATTTCTTCTTGTCTGCGCAGCGTTTCGGCTGTTATGCGTTTGTTTACCAAATCGGTTTCGGTTTCTTCCATTAAATCATGAATCTTATCCAGGTTGCCTCCAGAGCCTTTGCCATTGCCTTTTTTATCCAGTTCGCTGGCAACCTCCTGCAGCATTTGGCGGATGGCTTCCTGTTGGGCAGCCATTTTTGCAAGGCCCTCGCTCATTCCGCCCATGCCTTGTGAGCCTCCGGGTTTCTCTCCCGGTTTTTGTCCTTTCTGCATTCCCTTTTGCATTTGCTCAATCTGTTTATTCAGTTGTTCCTGCAATGCCTTCATGGTGGCGGCACTGGGTTTGCCCTGCCCTTTTCCGGGTTTGCTGCACGAGCCGCTGCCGGGTTTACTTTGTGCTTGCATCTGTTGCATTTGCTGAACCACTTCACTCAGCATCAGCGCAAGGTTATTAATAGAAGTCATGGTCAGTTGCTGCCGGTTTTGGGCAAGTGAAGTCTGACGCTCGGCAAGGTTTTCAATGGCCACATCCATGTTCTGGTTGATGTTCCGGATTTCGCGGTTTACAATCGTTTGTAATTGCACCACGCGTTTGCTCAGCGCGAAAAGCGAGTCTTCAATAAGTTTTGAATCGTTTTTCAGTTTCAATTGTTCGCGGGCAATGGAAGTAAAACCCGGGTCGTTGCGGTTGGTGTTTTTGAGTTTAGCCATCAACTTCTCCTGATCAAACGAAAGGGTAAGCAGGTTTTCAAGAATATCGCGCAGTGATTTTATGTCTTCGCTTTGTTGCTCCTGTTGCATTTCTTGCTGCATGGCCTGCATTTTTTCCGACAGATTTTTCATTTTCTGAGAAGCACTTTTTTGTGATTGCGATGCTTTCTGATTTTTCTGTTCGCCCATTTCCTGCGAACTTTTTTGCATGTCTTCTTCAATACCTTTTTCTTCCTCTTTGGTGTCTTCCATTTTGTTGGGCTGTTCCAACTCGCTGTTCTTTTTCTCTAACTCATCAAGGTCTTTTTTGAGGTCATCAAACTCTTTGTTAAGTTCATCCTGTTTTTCTTTTTCTTCGGTTGCATCTCCTTTTTTCTCCTTGGTTTCCTCTGAAAGTTTTTCTTCTTTTTCTGCCAGTTTGTTCAGCTTTTCAATCGACTCATTCAGTTTTTGTTCAAACTCCAGTTGCTTGAAAATTTCCAACTGACGATCCATTTCTTTGGAGAGATCTTCGTTGGTCATCTCCATTTTCTCCAACATTTCACGGGCTTTGTCTTTGTCCATTTTCTCCATCATTTCTTCCATTTGTCGGAAGAGTTCTTTCATCTCGGGAGTCATCAACTCGTCAAACATTTTTTCTAGTTGCTTTTGTTTCTCCAGTAACTCAGGGCTCAGTTGATTGAACTCATTCTGCTGATTATTTTTCTTTTTATTTTCTTGCTGAATCTCCTGCATTTCATTTTCAAGCTTCTTCTGTTTGTCAAGCAGGCTCTGGATATTCTTCTTGTCTTCCCATGTCAGGTTCTTTTTGTCGAACAATTTTTTGTTCAATTCCGCTACTTCTTTTTGCAGAGCTTTTGCATCCTTGATGCTTTGCTCCATGTCTTTTTTCAGCTCGCTTGATTTTTTCTCATTCTCTTTTGAAAGCTCACTCAGTGTTGGTGCTTTGTAAAGTTTCTTCTCGCTGCGTGTGGCTTTGCTTCCGCTCACGCCATCATTGTCCCACACCTCAAAATAATACTCAATGTTATCGCCCGGCTGAATATTGAGTGGGTTCACATCCCAGGAATAAAAAAACTGGTCGCTCTGTTTATTTTTACTGATGAATACATCTTCGGCAAATATTTTTTCTTTCTTTTCCGCATCATCAGAATTAAGAAAACGGTAAACAAAATTCAGTTTTTTGAAACCGTAATCATCTTTCACCATGCCGCTGAAATAGATGAGTTTGGATGAAAGAGAATCTTGTTTTTCTTCCACTTCAATTGCAGGAAAAGCATCAGGAATTACATTCACATGATAGAGAATGGAATCGTTGCTTTGAAGAAACTCGTTGGAGGCAATAACAGAGTATTGTCTGTTTTTGAAAAGGCGTGATGAGTAAGAAAAGTTATCAGCACTCGCAGCATTTACCGCAAAAGCAGTATCTCCAAAACTCATTCGCAGCTCACGCGCATCACGGGTGTTAAAATTCCATGCGGCTTTAGTTCCGGCAGGCACGGTAAGATCGCCTGTGTTGTTTACTGTTTCATCTCTGCGGCCGGTGTAATCAGGATAATCCAACACAATGTTAAAGTTCAGCACCAAAGGTTTTGGTAGCGCAGTCAGCTCGTATTCTTTAGAATAAAAACCATCGGCATACAAACGGAATGATGTTGATTTTTGCAGATTTTTGAAAATATAACTGAATCCGATTGTGCTTTGTTTATCAAGCCTGTAAAGGTTATCGTCAACCTCAACAAACACTTCTGCCGGAATTTCTGCTCCTTCCATTTTCAGGTTCAATGTAAAATCTTCGTGTTGCATAGCACGTAAATCGTTGTTCTCAACAATGAATTTGAAGGGCGCAATTGTTTCAAAGTAGGTGTTGTGATTTACCAATCGCGTTGTGCTTTCGCGCAAAATGTTGGGAGCAATAACAACAAGCAGAAGAGCAACCAAAACTGGTGGCAACGCATAGCGCAGATATTTTTTATTCGCGGATAAATCAATGGCAGCAACAAAAGGAACAGGTTTCAGTTCAGCAGTTTTCTGGTCAATGCTGGCGTAAAGTAATTCGCGCGAGTTTGCATTTCCGCTATCTGCCAGCTGTTTCAGTTGCAACGTATTCAGCAGTTTGTCGCTAACGTTTGAAAAATGTTTTCCGATAATTTGCGATGCTTCTTCGTAGGAAATAATTTTCCCCATGCGGTTGAGATGAATGAGCGGAAGAGCAACTAAACGATAAAGAATAACCGCATTCACCGCCAAAAAAGAATAGAACAAACCGGTGCGCACCGCAGTTCCGAAATGCCCGAAATGTTCCAGTAAAACAATACTCAGAAAAAACGCAACACCAACCGCTACGCTGTAAAGTGCGCCACGGATAAGTTGGTTCTTATAGTATTTGCGGATAAACTCATCTAGCTTTTGGATGAGTTTATTATAATTCTCCATTCTAAAATTCCTGATGCACGTTGCTCTCTCTTTCCACAAAAATCAATCCTGAAATTTGCTGAAGGCTGATTACAAAGATAGTGAAGATAGTTTGTAATGCTATTTCAGATTTTGTTAAAATTGCACAAAACTAAAACCTATGAATATCTACGAAATTCAAACACTTCGCCTGTTGCACATCGGCACAGGCATTTTCTGGGCAGGATCCGTTATATATCTTGCTGCATTTATAACTCCCGCGGTTAATGCCTTAGGCGCTGATGGAGGAAAATTCATGCAGCAACTTTCACGCACCAACAAGCTGCCTCTGTGGATGGCCATACTTTCCACGCTTAATATTTTATCCGGCTTTCGCCTGATTATGATTCGTTCGGGCAATTTCCAGGCTGACTGGTTTATGACCTACGAGGGAGGCTGTTATACATTGGGAGGAGTGCTTGCCTTTGGAGCTTATATGATTGGAATGATGGTAAGTAAGCCTGCTGTTGACCGCATGGCAAAAATTGGTGAAGCCGTTGCAAAAGCAGGTGGCTCCCCAACTCCTGAACAGTCTCAGGAAATTGCTGCACTTCGCGCAAAACTTGCCAAAGGCGTAAGATTAGTTGCATGGCATCTTGCTGCAACAGTTGTGCTGATGGCGATTGCCCGCCCGATGTAATTTGTTTTCTATCTTTACCTTTCACGTGAAGATAAAACACCTTACCTCATCATTATTAGTTCTGCTGTTTTCAGCGTTGCTGTCGCTTTCTGTTAGTGCGCAGCAAAGTAAAATTGATAGTCTTCTAAAAGTCCTTAACAAATCAAAGAACGATACCGACAAGGTTCAAACGCTTCGCTACCTGCTTTGGGAATACAAAAACACCGACCCTGAAAAAGCGTTGGAGTATGGCAGGCAGGCTTTGGGGCTTTCGGTAGAATTGAAAGATAAGATAAGCATAGCGGGCAGCCTTAATTCATTGGGTGTGGTTTACAAAAACCAGGGGAATTACGATAAGGCGCTGGAGTATTACGGGCAAGCTTTAAAAATTTTCAAAGAACTCAAAAAGACAGAAAATATCGCTACTGTTCACAATAATTTAGGGATCATCTACAATATAACTGGCCGGAAAAAAGAATCCATTGAAAATTTTGAAGAATCAATACGGCTAACAGAAACACTGAATGAGCCTGCTGAGTTAATACTTCCGCTTAATAATCTTGCTGCTGTTTATTCAGAAATCGGAGATGAGGAAACGGCTGTTCAACTCTATCTTAAGGCTTTAAAACTTTCAAGGCAGGTGAATGATACCAAATATATTGCATGGTGTTTAAGCAACCTGGGGTTTGTTTATGAAAAGCAGGAAAAATATGATACTGCTTTCAGCTATTATTATCGTTCAATGGAGATCAATAAAAAGAATGAGGATAATTATTCTCTTTCATATGATTACAGTAACATAGCCAATGCCTATAAAAAAATAAAAGATTATGACAGCGCGTTAGAATATATAGACAGCGCATTTGCAACAGCAGAAAAAGTAGGATTGAAGAATGAGATGGGTGAAATCTATACGTATAAAGCGAGTATTTATCGAAAGGCAGGAAACCCCGGAAAGGCAATTGAGTTTTTTAATAAAGCATACACAACTCGTGAATCTATTGGCTTAAAAAGAGATATGGCCAACCTGCTGGATAGCATTGGAGATGTTTATATACAAGAGAAAAATACAGCAAAAGGTCTGGAGTTTTTTCTGAAAGAACTTCAATTGTGTCGCGAGATAGGAGATAGTTTATGCGGAGCAAACAGCAATTTTAATTTAGGAAAAGTTTTTTTGTCAGAAAAAAAATATACCAATGCCGAAAGCCATTTAAAGGATGCTGAAAAAGCATACAGAAAATCTAATGACAAGAAATCGCTTGCAAAGATTTACAGAACTATTTCGATTATGTATACTGAAATGAATAGGGAGGAAGAAAGTTCAAAATACTCTCAGTTGTATAGCCAGATACGCGACAGTCTTGATATGGAAGACCTCGCCCAAATGGAGCTGCGGCAACAGAACGAGAAAAAAGAAAAGCAGATAGGAGAGATGGAAAAAGATGCTGAGATAAATAAATTAAAGTTGGAGCAGAATGAACTTCAATTACGGCAAAAACAATTACAACTTTATGGCAGCATCATCATTGCTATTCTTTTATTCCTGCTCAGTTTGTGGATATTTAATTTTTACCGCCAGAAGAAAAAAGCAAATGAATTATTGTCAAAACAAAAGACAGAAATTCTGGAGAAAAACGAAAAGCTGGAGCTTGCCAACATAGAAATCAACAACCAGAAAACAGTAATTGAACATAAAAATAAGGACATTGTTGACAGCATCAATTACGCAAAGCGTTTGCAAACTGCCATTCTTCCATCGGACGATGATTTTAAAAATATATTGCCCGATGCATTTGTGTTCTACAATCCGAAAGACATTGTAAGCGGTGACTTTTATTTTCTTGACCGAGTAGATGATACTATCTTTTTTGCAGTGGCAGATTGCACAGGGCATGGTGTTCCGGGGGCGTTTGTAAGTTTTGTGGGTCACGAGGCAATCAGCCATTCCATCAATGATTTGAAATTGACATATCCCGGAAAAATTTTAGACAGTATTCGCAAAAAGGTGGAAGAAACTTTTGATAAAAATGAAAAAGGAGAAGTGAAAGATGGCATGGATATTTCGCTGGGGGTTTTTAACACGAACACTAAAAAGCTGCATTTTTCAGGAGCACATCATACCTTATATTGGGTAACCAGCCGCACTACCAAAACCATTCTGGAAAAAGCAGTGTTAAGCAACGAGCAGGTTGCTTTGCTGGAGGTGAGGGGCAACCGCCATGCAGTAGGTGCAGGACAAGGCAAAGAACATTTTACCACCGTGAAAGTAAACGTGAAAAAAGGCGATATGATTTATTTTTCTTCAGACGGGTACAGCGACCAGTTTGGCGGACCTGATGGAAAAAAATTCAAGACCTCACAATTTAAAAAACTATTGCTTGAGCTTTACGACAAGCCGGTTGCCTCACAAAAAGAACTGCTTGCAAAAGCCCACAACAACTGGAAAGGTGCACTTGAACAGGTAGATGATGTGTGTGTTTTTGGGGTAAGGATTTAATTTTGGTTTTATCACCAAAAAAGAAAGCCCCAATCGTAAGATCAGGGCTTTCAAAATAATTGTAATCAAAATTTTATTTCACCAGTTTCCCAATCTTCTCGTTCAGCTTCTCGCTCAGTAAATACATTACCGGCACAAGAATTAAGGTAAGGAAAGTAGCAAAGCCCAACCCGAAAATCATGGTCCATGACAGCGGACCCCAGAAGGCTACGTTGTCACCACCGAAATAAATTTTAGGGTCTAAGTGGGTAAACAAACTTTCAAAGTCAATGTTAAAACCAACTGCCAGCGGAATTAATCCCAGCATGGTGGCGGTGGCGGTAAGAATAACAGGAGTCATCCTTGTTTTTCCGGCCTGAATAATGGCGGTTTTAAGTTCTATGCCTTGCTCACGCAACAAATCGGTAAACTCAACCAACAGAATTCCGTTGCGCACCACAATACCTGCAAGGGCTACAATACCCACGCCTGTCATTACAATGGAGATTTCCATTCCAAAAATGGAGAAACCCAGCAACACGCCAATCAAACTGAAGATAACTTCGCTGATGATAAGTACTGTTTTGCTGATAGAATTGAATTGAATAATGAGGGTTATAAAAATAAGTCCTACCGAAAGAAGAAGGGCCAGCTGCAAAAAGTCCTGAGATTCTTTTTGTTCTTCCTGCTCGCCTGTCATCTTTACCGTTACCGCATCGGGCTTAGGAAATTTTTCGATGGCAGCAGTTACGTTGGCAACCACTTCGTTGGGGTTATAGCCATTCAATACGTTGGACGAAAGCGTAATCAACCTCTTCTGATTTTTGCGTTTTATACCTCCGTAAGTATTTTGATAATGAACCTTTGCTACCGATGAAAGCGGTATCTGACGGATGCCAAACGTAGTCATATCGCGGTAGGTAATTTTCATGTTCATCAATCCATCAATATCGTTGCGCTGCGACTCAACAAAGCGCAGCATAATGGGGTAATCATCATTATCGTCACGGAATTTTGACACCTCTTTACCATACACAGCCGTGCGTATTTCTGAGCCTATTTGTCCTGTAAATATACCTTCACGGTTGGCGCGCTCGCGGTCAATATCAATCACCACTTCGGGCTTGTTGTTTTGTAAATCAGATTTCAATTCTTCCACACCGCCAATCTGCAATGAGTCCAGATATCTTTTAATGCCATTGGAAGCATTTGCCAACTCGGTAAAGTCATCGCCATAAATTTCAATGTTCACCGGTTTGCCCACAGGTGGGCCGTTACGCTCCTGGTCAACGGTAATTTCAGCACCTGGAATACCTTTTAAAGCTTCGCGTATTTTATCTAAATAAACTGCAGTGCTTTGTCCGTTTCGTTTTCCAAATTCAACAAACGAAACTGAGACTTTTCCCTTGTTGGGAGCCGTTGTGCGGTCGCCTTCAGTAGGGTCGGTTGCACCAATAGCCACATTGCTTATGATAGAAGAAACCAGCGGATTACCTTCGCCCACTACTTCATAAACGCGGTCTTCAACAATGCGTGTAATTGAATCGGTGTAGGCAACATCGGTTCCGATGGGAAGATTCAGATATACATAAACAAAGTTAGGGTCTGACTTAGGGAAGAAAACTATTTTTATATTGCTGATGGAGACAACCCAGAACGAGAAGAACAGCAATCCAATGGTTGCAAAAAGCAACATAATCGGTCTCCATCCTTTCAATGCCCAGGTAACAATAGCTTCGTAAATATTCTGCACCGCAGGCCATACCTTATTCTGGAAACCTTTAATACCTCTGTCAAGAACAAAACGGTGAAGAATTACAAGGAACAAAATAAACACCGTAAAGTTGCCCATGCCCACCGAGCCGCTTGCATAAAAAATACCGGCCAGCACTACAAATACAGCACAGCTGATGAGCAAGCCTTTGTATCCCTTTTTCTTTTCGTGTTCTGCATCATGCGGCTTCATAAAGTCGGCAGCAAAAACAGGGTTAATAATATAAGCCACCAGCAACGAAGCCAGCAATGTTATAATAAGCGTTATGGGCAGGAAGAACATAAACTTACCTACAATACCACCCCAGAAAGCCAGCGGAACAAAAGGTGCAAGTGTGGTAAGCGTTCCTGAAAGCACTGGAAGAAACACCTCACCCGTTGCCTGCTTGGCAGCCTGAATAATCGGGACCTTTCCGTTGTTAAATATCCGATGCGTATTTTCAATTACCACAATGGCATCATCTACCACAATACCCAATGCAAGTAACAAGGAGAAAAGCACCATCATATTCATGGTAAAGCCAATACTTGGCATCACTAAAAACGCAATGAACATGGAGAGTGGAACCGAAAGCGCAACAAACACAGCATTGGTTACACCCATAAAAAACATCAGTACCAGCGTTACCAGAATAAACCCGATGATGATGGTGTTAATCAACTCATGAAGAACCAAGCGGGTTTGTCCGCTCTGGTCTCCTGTCATGGTAACTATCAGGTCTTTCGGAAATTCTTCTTTTTGCAAACGCGCTACAATAGCGTGAATTTTGTCTGAAGCTTCAATAAGGTTTTCGCCACTGCGTTTAATAACGTTGAGCGTAATTACATTCTTGTGTTCAAGACGTGCATAGCTTTCCTTTTCCTTAAAACCGTCTTTTATTTCAGCAATATCTTTCAGGTAAACATGTGCACCGGTCATAGAACGCACCACAATGTTTTCAATATCTTTTACATCTTTTATCTCGCCCGAAACGCTGATGGCGCGGGTCATTCCGCCCATCTTCACCTGTCCGCCCGAAACGGTTACGTTCTCGTAAGCAATAGCATTGCTCACATCGCCCATGGTTAAAGTGGCTGCCTGTAATTTATACATGTCCACATTGATTTGTATCTCGCGGTCAAGTGCGCCTACAATATCTACACGGGTAATTTCTTTCAGAGCTTCTACTTCATCTTCAATGCGGTCGGCAAATTTTTTCAGTTTATTCAGGTCAAAGTCGCCCGAAATATTTACATACAGCATGGGCTGTTCCGAAAAATCCACTTCAATAACATTGGGTTCAAAGGTCATGTCGTTGGGCAAATCAGTGCGAGCTTTATCTACCGCATCTTTTACTTTTTGCTTGGCGGCAGGCACATCCACATCAGTAGCAAACTCAACAACCACGATAGAAAAATCCTGAATGGAAGAGCTCGTAAGTTTCTTTACTCCCGATATAGCCTTAATCTGTTTTTCAATCGGCTTGGTGATGAGGTTTTCAATATCACCGGGCGAAGTTCCCGGGTAAATAGTATTGACATAAATAGTAGGAATAACGATTTCGGGAAACCGTTCTTTCGGCATCGTGTTATAGGAGTAAATACCCATAATACTCAGTATAGCAGCAATTACATAAATGCTGGTTCTATTATCAATAGCCCAACTGCTGGGTTTAAATTCTTTGAATTTTTCTAACATGGTTTATTTTTTTTAACACAGAGGACACGGAGTAAAAGGATTTTCACGGAGAACAACTCTGTGTAACCCTGAAAACCCTGTGTTCTCTGTGTTGAATTTTTTATTCATCAATTAAAAACTAATCTGTTCTCCGTTATTCAACCCTTGGAAACCGGTGGTAATAACTTTATCACCTGCTGAAATTCCAGAAAGAACTTCGGCTTGTCCGCGATAAGTATGCCCTACGGTTATTATTGTTTTTTTAGCTACGGTTTTTCCGTTCTCATTCGCTGCAACCATAATGTAACTTCCTTCTTCAGAGTTCTGAATAAGGTTAATAGGAATAACCAAAGCCGAATCCGTTTTGAAGTCCACCACTTTTAAAACCGCCACCATGTTAGGATGAAATTCATCCTGCGAAGGCAAGTCAGCTTCAACCGTGAAGGTGCGGGTGTTGGAGTTAATAGCTTTTCCAACAAAAGAAAGTTTAGAAGAAACATCTTTTGCCAGATCAGGAAAATGAATTTCCACATCGTTTCCTTTCTTCACTTTTGATGCAAAGCCTTCTGCTACTTCTGCTTTTGCT
>CAMAVO010000109.1 GCA_945861685.1 Chitinophaga pinensis
GGTGATGGAGTTTATGACTCTGGCGTTTTTCTGGAAGCCAACAGTTTCAGCAGCGGAACGGTGAACATAAGCGCAGAAGCAACATACTCCAGCACACTGAATGATACAGCTTTAATTGAAGGTTGCGGTGATGCCATTATTCATTTTGAACGCACCGGCTCTACCTCCAGCGCACAAACGGTATACTATACCATTACCGGAACAGCAGCAAACGGAACCGATTATGTGCAAATACCCGACAGCATTATTATTCCTGCGGGGCAGACTATTGCCGACTTAACGCTTTCAAGCATCGCAGATGGCATTCCGGAAGGCTCTGAAACAATAATTATTACCCTGCAACTGGGCAGCATCTGTAATGGTGCGCCACAGCCTTTTATTGCGCTTACTATCAGTGATGCACCTCCTCTGAATTTAGTTTCGGTAAGTAATGATACAGTGCTGATTTGCCCGGGTACAGTTACGCTGAGTATTTCAGTAAACGGAGGAATTCCGGGATATAATTACTCCTGGGACAGCGGACAAAACACACAAAGCATTAATGTAAATCCTGCTGTTACCACTACCTACACGGTTACCGTTTCTGATACCTGCGGAAACCAAAGTATTGTTGAATCAATTACTGTTGGTTTGCCAAATTATGTACCAATGGTAATTACTGCATCTGATGCTGCTATCTGCGGTGGAGACAGCGCCCTTATTACTGCAACGGTTACAGGCGGAATTCCAAACTATACTTATACCTGGGACAATGGCTTGGGCGATGGACAGACATTTTATGTAAATCCACCGCAAAACACCAACTACACCATTACCGTTACTGATAGTTGCAGTATTTCCACAACACAAACTATTCTGGTAAGTGTTGATACCGCACATGCTGATTTTACTTACGAATACCAGGGAGCAAGAACACTGCGCTTTGTAAACCTGAGTATTGATGCAGTAGACAGCCAGTGGTTTTTTCAGGATGGTACAGCTTCTACCGATTACAGTCCTTTACATACATTTACTGATACCGGAACATACTATGTTCTTTTAGTGATTACCAACTCTGCTGGCTGTATAGACAGTGTAATTTATCCGGTGATTGCGTATCCTGATTTTCATGTCTGGATACCTAACGCCTTTACTCCTGGTAACGACAGACTGAATGAATATTTTTCACCGGTTGGTCAGGGGTGGCGCTCGGCTGAAATGCGATTGTATAATCGCTGGGGCGAGCAGATTCACACCACTTTTGATACACGCTTATACTGGGACGGCAAACGCGATGACGGTACTTTTTATCCCAACGATGTTTACGTTTACAGCATGATTTTTAAAACACCGATTGGTGAGGTGCATAAGCGGATGGGTACGGTTACGTTGGTGAGGTAGTTTTTTTACCACTAAGGACACTGAGCTCACAGAGAAATAAAAAGCAAATCGCATCTGATAGAACTTTACCTGACCAAAAAATTTAACCATGTCTTTCAGGAAAGTAATATTACTCTTACTTTTTCTTTTCACAATTTTCGCTGAGGCTGAGGCAACGCACATTGTTGGTGGTGAAATTTTTTACAAGTGCACGGGAGGCAACAATTACCTCATCACACTAAAGGTTTACCGCGACTGCCTGAACGGTGAGGCGCCTTTTGACGACCCTGCCACTATTTCGGTTTACAACTCATCGGGGGCATGGTTGATGGACTTACAGGTTTCGCTGCCGGGCTCTACGCCTGTGCCGCCTATTATTAATAATCCGTGTTTACAGTATCCGCCTAATATATGTGTGGAAGAGGCGGTGTATGTTGCCGAAGCAAACCTGCCTTCTATTCCCGGTGGCTACCATCTGGCGTATCAGCGCTGCTGCCGCAACGGAACTATTTTAAATCTCAGCGACCCCGGAAATGCAGGTGCTACTTATTACTGCTTCATTCCCGAACAGAGTGTGGTAACGTGCAACAGCAGTCCTTATTACAATGATTTTCCGCCCATTGTTTTATGTGCAGGCGACCCGCTGAATTTTGACCACAGCGCCACCGACCCCGATGCCGATGTATTGGTGTATGAACTCTGCGAACCCTACACCGGTGCAAGCGCCTTAGACCCTATGCCGGTGCCGGCTGCCGGTCCGCCCTACCAGTTTGTGGGCTGGAATAATCCCTATTCGGGTACGTACCCACTGGCCTCCTCGCCTGCGCTGACAATAGATGCCAACACAGGTTTGCTTTCGGGAACGCCCAACACCATTGGTCAGTTTGTGGTTGCGGTATGCGTGAGCGAATACCGCAACGGAGTTTTGCTGAGTACCAACAAGCGCGATTTTCAATTCAATGTTATGAATTGCACTTCCAATGTTTTTGCGGCAATACCCTCGCAGACAAATTTCTGTGACGGCCTTACCGTGCAGTTCTCCGATGCCAGTACTAACGGCACGTATTACCACTGGGACTTTGGAGTTATTCCTGTTTTCAATGATACTTCTGATGTGCAAAACCCAGGTTATGTTTATCCAGACACGGGAACATATACCGTTACGCTGGTAGTAAATCCGGGCTATACCTGTGCCGATACAGCCGTTTCAGCGTACCAGATTTACCCGAATTTACAGGCAGGTATTGCGCCCGTTGCCGACCAGTGTTTTATCAATAACAGTTTTAGTTTTCAGGCGGCAGGCACGTTTGGGGGCAATGCCGTTTTTGCGTGGGACTTTGGAAACAACGCTACACCGCAAACTTCAACGGCACAAAATCCTGCGGGTATTTCGTTCGGACAAATGGGTTTGCAGCAGATAGAGCTTACCATTTCGGAGAACAATTGCAGCAGCTCGGCCACTACTTCGTTTACTACCTACCCGCAGCCGGTGGCTGCCTTTGACCCCGAGCCGCTGATTGGCTGTGCGCCTTACACGGTGCAATTTACCGACAGCTCGGTGGCGGGCACTACCTTGCAGTATGTATGGACTTTTGGTGACGGGGCTACCTCCACCGATGCCAACCCAATACATATCTATGAGCAACCGGGAGTGTATGATGTTAGCCTTACGGTAATTACTACCAACGGCTGCATTGATACCAACACGTTTTTTGTTCCGGGCCTGATAACGGTAAACCCGCAACCCTTTGCCGCCATGAGTGTAGATACTCCGGAGGTTTCCATCTTTGACCCCGAAATTACCTTCTTTGATAACTCGCAGGGCGGCATTGATTGCTGGCTTTTTCCGGGCGATGGCACGGATTCCATTCCGCACTGCAACTATGAATATACTTACCTTGACACGGGCAACTACACCGCTTACCAGATAGTGATAAACGAGTTGGGCTGCACCGACACGGCTTACATTACGGTGCGCGTAAATCCCGAATTCCGGTTTTTTGTGCCCAATGCCTTTACGCCCGATGGTGATGGACTGAATGATGTATTTGTAAGCAATAACATGGGCATAAAAGAATTTGACATGACCATTTATAACCGCTGGGGACAATGTGTTTTCCGCACGCCATCGCCCGATGAGGGCTGGGACGGTCGCACCTTAGATGCCAACACGATTGCGCAAAATGATGTGTATGTGTATTACATCAAGTTCCGTTCGGTGTTTAATAAAGAGAAGACCTTGGTGGGGGCGGTGACGTTGGTGAGGTGAGGGGAGAACAAGATGACTTAATAGGCTTATATTCAAATTAAGTTTATTACTTTAGGGTATTCCCAATCTTAAAATTTTAGATTTTTTTTAATTAAATTCGAAAACCTACTCTTACTCTTACAATAGATAATGTAAGGATTATGATATTAAGACGACTATATTAAAATTCAATTTTGGTTTATGTTTTTTTAAGCAAATGGCTGATTTAATTTTCGGTCATGAAACTAACATACCTTAATTTAAAATCACTGCCACGACTACTCAAAGCGTTCACGGGCATAGGATTAAAGGAGTTTGTACTTCTTATTACTCCTTTCTTTACTATTTAGAAATTAAGAAACCAAGAAAATCTCGAAGAAGTAGAGGTATTTATTTTTTTTCGAATCGATCGATTCTCCATTGCTCAGAGAGTAAATAATACTCTCGTTTCATTACTAGCCAAAGATTTTTAAAATTATAAGGGAAAGGGCAAGCAAGAAAAACAAATGCAATCCAATGCACAGGATTCATCATGTTCTTGAAGTTGTAATGCTTTTTTAGAAATTTCGAAAAGACGGTTTCTTCAATCTCGCCATAGCCGGTTTCATCTTCCAGCATAATCAACCTGAAATCTGAATGTGTAATAGGCTTAAACCCTTTGTTAAATGCACGGATAGTATATTCCATATCTGATAAATAATGAGGGAGCAGCCTTGGATAAAATCCACCGATTGTAATAAAATCATTGCAAAGAATTAACAACCCACGGGTGGTTAAACAATTAATTTTTTCGGATATATCGGTTGGAGTAAATGTGAGTTTTTTGTAATCATATTCAATGCCCTTTTCCAATAATTTACCCGATTTTTTCCCATAAGGTTCAGCCTGGATAATTGTTTTAGGTTTGTTTTTGATGATGTTAATTCCGGCTTCTAAGAAATCATTTTCAAATTCAGTATCATCATTGATAATAAGCACAAAACTATTTTTATCGCTAACGTTTTTCTTTATCCATTTATAACCCTGATGCAGGGCTCCCCCCCACCACCAATTCCCTTTTCCTGTAATAACTGTAAGATTTTCAATTTCATTCCTCACCATTTCAGAAGTCCCATCATTCGACCCATCATCAATAAGAATAAGATGATAGTTTGAGTAGCTCTGGTTTTTTAAACAGGCAATAAAATTTGCTGTAATTTTTTTTCGATTGTGAACAGGAAGTAGTATGTAAACAGTTCCCTTCATGGCTTATTTAAGTAAACGCTTAATGAATCTGAACGGTTTCAGAATCTTATTGCCAAGACGATAGTCCATAGTATTGTAAATCCATGCTATCTGTTCTTCATAACCGCTTTTCTGTTTTAGTAATTGAGAGTAAAGTGAAATAGGATTTTGAAAATGATCAACATATAAACCGGTATGTTTTCTAAAAATATTTTTAGTTACCACTCCCAGTTTCTTCTCTTCTACCCAATCTCTTGTGTGCGTGCGTGATGTGCCAACCATGCGGTAATAAAAATGAACTTTAGGTATTTTGTAAACTTCGCGACCCCGTTCAATAACAGAAAGCCAGAAGTCCCAGTCTTCAAAATAATAATCCATATCAGGATCCCAACCACCAATGGCATCATAGTCTTCCCGTCTGAAAAATGCTGTTACAAAAATCAAACATTGTGAAAGCATTCCGGTAATTGTATATTCTGGTAACACAAAGTCGCCTGTTCTTTCGCCAAACATAACAGCGTTGCAGTAAACAATGCCTGAATTAGAATGCATGTCAAGATATTCCACTGCTTCTTTAATATAGTCAGGGCTTATTTTATCATCGGCATCAAGCGGCAGAATATACTTACCCGAAGAATTAGCTACAGCAGTATTTCTTGCTTTAACCACTCCCTGATTTATTGTTGTGATTACTTTGGTTTTTGGCTTATTGAAATTAGCTAGAAGTTCATTAGTATATTCATCTTTTGAACCATCATTTACAACAATTACTTCAAAGTCTTCAAATGTGGAAGCTAAAACCGAATCAACCGTTTCCTCAACAAATTTCCCAAGATTATAGCAAGGAATAATGACGGATACTTTAGGCATATTTATTTTTGAATAATTTGTTTTTAGCTTCATAGAGGCAGCGTGAATGAAGAAATTTTCTTTTCCCCATGTCAATTATAGAATTAAAAGCAAGAGGCGAGGAATAAAAAAGTAATAACATTTTTATTCCATAACCTGCATTAAACTTAGCTATCTCATACCATTTTGAAGCTAAATATTCTTCAAAAAAGTCACCATAGACAACTAAGTTTTTGTTTTGTTGCACAAGTTGTTGCAACCAGTTTTTGATATTTTTTATGTAAGATAATTCCAGATTGTCAAAAGCAAAACGAATGCTTTTATGCAATGCCAATTCTTTATTGTCTGGAAAAATATGTAATCTCTTTAATTGGTTCAGAATAATTAGGTCAATGTATTCATTTATTTTGTCTTCACGCACTTTACTAATGCTAGAAGGGTGTTGACGGTAGTATGTTAACTCCTGGTTAATATTATATATTTTATGCGTCCGAGCTATTTCTACAAACAACTGATATTCTTCACCGGGAGCGCAGCCTTTTAACAATGGTTTGTATAAAATATCTTTTGCAAGTTGAGTGAGGAACATTGTGGACGAATGCACAAAAAAATTATTGAAAATTAAGATGGCAGGAAAGTGTTCAGCCTTTGCATACCAACAAGTAACATCACTTATTTTTTGGGATTCATCATCAATAAACCGGAAAGCGGAGCCAACCATTCCGTAGCCATTGTGATTTTCAAGAAAATTAAATTGAACTGAAAGTTTTTCAGGAAGAAAAACATCATCGGCATCTAATACGGCAACATATTTACCCTGAGAATAATGAAGACCACGATTACGGGTGTATACAATTCC
Organism: Chitinophaga pinensis; assembly: GCA_945861685.1. Taxonomy (GTDB): domain Bacteria; phylum Bacteroidota; class Bacteroidia; order SXHM01; family SXHM01; genus SXHM01. Next base: position 6,540 of record CAMAVO010000109.1, read on the forward strand.
TTCATTTTGCTGATTATGAAAAACTTTTATGCGTTCATCTCTGAATTTGGAGATTTCTTCTGCAGTATTATCGGTTGAGCAATCGTTTATAATGATGAGTTCCCAGTTCTGAAAAGTTTGACTAATTACACTCTGAATAGCTTCAGCTATATATCTATCTGCATTGAAGGCAGCCATATTTACAGATATCAAAGGTGAACTCATATTCTTATCCAGTTTGCAGGAATTAAGTCTGTAGTATCAATAGCGGGATCATTCATCCATTGTTTTGGGGCAATAACAATTTTTTCAGAATTTGGATTTAACCAGGCACCCCACCAACTGAATGAACTGTTTGCAATAATGTTATGCTTACACAAACTCATCAAGTGCATTTCAAAATAATCTTTTCCGAAAGGAGTACCAGTAACATAAACACATTTATTTTTTAGCTGAAGATTTTTTTTTACCCATTGCATATCATCTGAAAAGATATAAAAAACTGGGGTTGCAACTTTTTTGCAAATATATTCAACGGCATTTTGGTAATATTCAATTGAACACAGTCCATGAATTTTTAGGTATTCTGGATTACTTACATAATCTCCTCGCCTGATGTGAATACTCACTGCATTTTGCTGTCGAATATCCTCAGTAAACTGGTAATCCTCTTTAGATGGTTTTTCATTGAATTCAAGTTCTTTAAGTAAAGTATTTCGAATAGAATCAAAATACTTTGGACTTTGCCAATACCCAGTCAGGTAAGTATTTGCTGATGCCTTTAACACCTCTTTATCAAAACTGAATAACTGTTTTTCATAAATCTCAGTTTTCCTGTAAGCAGGAATATTTTTGCGAAGAAGGCGATATTTTAATCGATCAATAAAAAAAGGTTGTGCTTTTTTTACTATATCAATATCGGCTGCAGTTGCTATTTCAGATTTTAGTTTAAAAACAGTTAGCTTAAAATCGCGAAACGCGTCCCCTTTTTTGTATATGTTTTTGTCAAAACCACTTAAATCAAATTTTAAAGTGGTTCTATTTAGAATTGAAATATGCTTTGCTGTTGCATACTGAAATATTTGGTTGCCTAGCCCACCCAACAACCTCACAATTATCATGAATTAGGAATTATTCGTATTTTTATTAATTATTTCTTATTCAAACCCAACATGGAAAATGGTTGTGTAATTAATTTTCCGATTTTATAAGTTTTTGAATTTTCGAGTGACTTAATGTCACGTTCAAGTTTTTCAACCCTTAGTTTTTCTTTGTCAATAAACAAGGGTAAGTTCAATGAACTTAAATCATAGCAGACCTCTTTCAATTCAGTAGTTCTTATTGTTTTAAAATCATCAAACCATTCAAATCCCTGAAATAATGTATCTTGAAGTTCATAAACTATTTTATCATATTTAGCAACATCAAGAACTGACCTAAAAAATTTTTGTATCAATTTGTATTGATCAATATTGGTTTCATTCTTTAGCATCCAATAAATAATTCCATTCTTCTCTAATAAAAAAGTGGTGTGTACTTCAAAGTTATAGATATAATCGTAGTACAAAGTAGGGTACTCTATGTACCCGGCTTTAGCAACCCTTTTTAATTCACTTGTGAATTGTTCAATATCGCTAACATGTTCCAATACATGACTACATATAACATAATCAAATTCCTTGTCTTTAAAAGGAAATTTATCACCAGTGTAAAAAACAGTCTTTTTTCCTTTTGAATTGGGTTCTACGTTCCCTGATTGAGCAAACCACTCTTTTTCTTCAAATTCTTTTTCCAGCAAAACATCAGACCGGTGGAAAGGATTTCCCCCCGGGCCTACCTCCAAAACCTTGTCATTTCGCTTAATACTTTTTATTCTGTTACTAAAAAACATATTTTATTTAAGATAATTCTTGACAACATCAGTGTTTACTTTATTGATAATAATTTTTTCCGTTTCGGTGGAATATTATTGAGTATTTACTTCTTTTAGAAGAAATCTAGCATAACTCAAAATAGCAATACAATGTTCTTTTATTCCCTTTGGTTCTTTTTTTAATCTAAGTGTGAAATAGTTAAATTTAATTGTGTAAATATAACAATGGATCCATTTCTTTTCATTTTTATAATACAAAAGAATTTCATATAAAAAAATCAATAATTGCTTATAAATTAATTTTTGAAATTTATGATTTGAATAGCTATTAAACTTACGAAAAAGTAAATAAAGAGACGTTATAACATTAATGTTTGAAAACATGTCAGACTGCATAATTCCCCCGGTATTTAACCTATAAATAGACATATCTTCCTTTAAAAAATAAATTTTCCCGTGAAGCGAAGCAAGCATAACTGTAAGGCAATCTCCATTTCGAAAGTCAAGAAACCATGCCGGTAAATTTAGGATTGCACTTTTTCTGTAAACAATAGTTGAAGTCATTAAAAACCAACCGGTAGTTGGAAACAGTAGGACATCTTCAATTGTCAACTCGGTTTTTTGTAATTTTTCAGGGAAATAAAAAATTTTATTTTCAATAGTATTAACGTATTCAGCTATATGGAAACATAACGAAAACTCCTTATTAGCTTCAAGAAAGTCAACTTGTTTTTGCAGCTTTAAAGGATCTGTCCAGTAATCATCACCTTCAAGCATTGCCTGATATTTTGCATTGCAGGCATAATGTGTATTATATGAATTTTGTGTAGCCCCTAAATTTTTCTTATTTAAAATTAAGTGAATTTTATCCGGGTTTTTCTTTTGATACTCAATGCATATTTCTCGTGTTTTATCTGTTGAGTAATCCTCTCCTATTACCAATCTATAGTTGAAATTGGTTTGTTGCATCAATACGCTTTCAATCGCTTCTGCAATATAGTTTTCATGGTTATAGGTAACCATCCATATATCAACCAATGGATCCTCTGCTTTATTCATAAACTGCATAGCCGAATCCGGAGCGTCCAAAGCCGTTTCCATTGTAAAACATATATTTTTTTCCTTTGTGAGAAATTACGTAAGGATAAGAAATCATTTCTGAATCCCAACCGCTTTCAGATAGAGTAATCCCTGATTCTATATCTTTTCTTATCCAAGATATTCCATCTTGAGAATCTGCATACCCAATTCTGTAAGTGTTTTCTTTTTCGGTTCTATAACCTTTTGCACCACGCATCCCAAACCACATTTTATAAACATTATTTTCCCTCACAATTATTGCGCTTGCAAGTCCGCCTTCGTTTTTATCCTTCAGTTCAATAGCAACTTTCCCGTCTCTTTTCCACAAAATTCCGTTTTCTGATTCTGCGTATTTTATATTGTAAAATGGTTCGGGCGTACCTTCAATAACCTCCCATTTTGTGCAGGAAAGATACCACATTTTCCAAAGTTTTTCTTTCAGAACATATCCAGTACCGCAGAAATAAGGCTCAGTAGGAGTAGTTGTTAATATAGGCCCTTCAAATAATTTTCTGAATGTAATACCATCTTCGGTTGCAGCAATACCAATAGAATTTTGGTAAGGAACCGATTCCCTTGTTGTCCAGCCAATATAATAGAGGTACTTTTCATTCCCTTTCTCTGTATTGATTATACAGGTTGGCATTATTCCGCAATCGTCAAATGTTCCAAGCTTTCCAAGTTCAAGAATAGGGGAAGAATGTTCATAAAGAATATTTTCCGGTTTTCCTGCTTCTACT
>CAMAVO010000110.1 GCA_945861685.1 Chitinophaga pinensis
TGCTCACCGATGAGAAGTTTTACGAGCGTGCTGCTAAGTTTTATTTATTCAAAAATACAGAAGGAAAATGCTTCACGTTTGAGGAGTACAAAGAGCACATCACCGCTACGCAAACGGATAAGGAGAAACAACTAATCTACCTCTATACTTCAGATAAAACAGGTCAGCATACGTTTGTTTCTTCTGCAAAAGACAGAGGCTATGATGTGCTGGAAATGGACGGACAATTAGACAGTCATTTCATAAATCTTGTTGAACGCAAATTTGAAAACTCACACTTCACTCGTGTTGATGGAGATACTATTGATAAGCTAATAAAGAAAGAGGAAGCACAGGTTTCTAAGCTGAGCAAAGAGCAGGAAGAGGTATTAAAACCTGTTTTTGAATCACAGGTTGCGAAAGAAAAATTTACCGTGATGTTTGAAAGCCTGAGTGAAAAAGACAACCCTATTATTATTACTCAAAATGAGTTCATGCGCAGAATGATGGAGATGCAGAAAATGCAGCCGGGGGGTTTTATGGGCAGTATGCCTGAGATGTATAATCTCGTGGTGAATTCAAATCATCCGCTTGTTTCAAAAATTCTGGAAGAGAAAGATGAACAGAAGAAAAACCAAACTGCAAAACAATTGGCTGATCTGGCTCTGTTGTCTCAGAATTTATTGAAAGGTGAAGAGTTGGCAGCGTTTATCAAGCGCTCGCTGGAAATAATTAAGTAAGGCATTGCCGTCATTGCGAGCGATAGCGAAGCAATCTGTTTTTATAGATGAGATTGCTTCGGGTAAAAACCCTCGCAATGACGTTTTTAATACTGTCCCGCTGAAAGCATCACCAGCGTGCACCCTTCTACAGCTTCTATTCCTTTCTCTTCAGCCATTTTTTCAAACACCAGATTTTCAGTCCCAGGATTGAAAATGATTCGTTTTGGGTTCAGCGATAAAATGTAATTATAATATTGTTCCTGATTCTTTGGATTTAGATACAACGTAACTGTATCCACATTTTCTATTGCAGGTTTCCCTGTTTGAATTTTTAATCCCCAAACTTCAACTTCTCTTTTTCCTACCAAAAGAACCTCATGCCCGAATCGCAAAAGTTTTTCGGCAGCTATATATGAGTATCTGCCAGGGTTGTCGCTTGCTCCAATCACTAATGTTTTTTTCATATCGTTATTATAACATCAGATAAACTAAAATGTTTTGTTTCTCTGAATTGTCAAATTTCGTAATTTTCGCAACATCGTTTTTAGTAATCATGGCAGAAATTAAACATACCGAAGCTTTTGACCTTGCCTTCAGGTTTGTTACGGAAACCAATCTGAATATTTTCCTCACAGGGAAAGCAGGAACAGGTAAAACTACATTCCTGAAATACCTGAGGCAAAACAGTTTTAAGAAGATGGTAGTAGCAGCGCCAACAGGTGTTGCGGCTATCAATGCAGGCGGTGTTACACTGCATTCATTATTTCAATTGCCTTTTGCTCCTTTTGTGCCTTCCAAAGATTCGAGTGATGGAATAAATAGCCATTCGCTCCTTTCTCAAATCCGCTACAATAGAGAAAAACTAAATCTTTTCCGCAATCTTGAATTATTGGTGATTGACGAAACGAGTATGGTTGCCTCTCACACCGTTGATGCGATTGATGCTATCTTACGAAGCATCAGAAGAAGAAGTCAATTGCCTTTTGGCGGTGTGCAGGTGTTGTTTATTGGAGATTTGTATCAGCTTCCTCCTGTGGTGAAAAACCATGAATGGGATTTTTTGAAAAATTATTACCCATCAATATTTTTCTTTGACAGTATTGTATTGCGCGAACATGTTCCTGTAATGGTTGAGCTGAAAGAAATTTTTCGTCAGCAGGACAATACTTTTATTGATGTGCTTAACGGCATAAGAAACAACAATCTTTCTCAGGCAAACTTTGAGTTGCTGAATTCTAGATTGAAAAGAAACTTTGTTCCCGCAGATGATGAAGGTTATATCACGCTTACAACCCACAACAATCAGGCAGATACCATCAATAAGAAGAAATTAGAAACACTGAAAGAGCGATCAAAAATCTATTACGCAAAAATCCAACGCGATTTTCCCGAACATATTTTCCCTGCCGAGAATGAATTGGAATTGAAAGTAGGAGCGCAGGTAATGTTCCTTAAAAACGATGTGGAAGACAAGAAATATTACAATGGAAAAATAGGAACTGTTACATCGCTTTCAGATGATGGAATAAAAGTTCGCTGCAAAGATGAACATTACGATATTGACGTAAAAAAATACGAATGGAAAAACACAAACTACTCGCTTAACCCTGATACACGTGAGATTGTGGAAAATGAACTCGGCACTTTTGAGCAATATCCTTTAAGGCTTGCATGGGCAATTACCATTCATAAAAGTCAGGGTTTAACTTTTGACAAACTGGTGATTGATGCTGAAAATGCTTTTGCCAACGGACAGGTCTATGTGGCACTAAGCCGCTGCACTTCATTGGAAGGTTTGGTCCTGACTTCATCTGTTAATCAAAGTTTTCTCGGAGCGCACCAAAGTTTGAAAGAGTGGCAAGGCAAAAATCAGGACGATACCAAGTTGTCTCAAAAATTTGAGGAAGCACGACAAAAATATGCATTGCATGAACTGCAGAATATCTTTTCATTCTACCGTTGGTATTATGAACTTCGCGATTTCAGTGAAGAACTAAATGAGAACCGTGAGGAATTTTCAGAGCCAAGTTTAGATTGGCTGAGAGGATTAGCTGAAAGTCAGGAGAAGATACAGGCTGTTGCAGATAAGTTTAATGAACAGATAGCCGCTTTCTCAAAGGAAAACCCAAACACAGAAGAAAATGAGGCTTTGCAGAAAAGGGTAAAAGATGCTGCTAATTATTTTTCTGCAGAACTACAAAAATGGAAAGAGAAGTTTTATGCACATCCTTTCTCAACCGACAAGAAGAAAGTGGCTCGTTACCTTGATGCTTCATTAACTGAGGTTGCGTTTATACTACACGAAATTCTTCATCGTGTTAATCACTGCAAAAATGGTTTTACCTTGAATGAATATCTGAAAACGGGTAAAAAAGTTGAAACAGCAGCAGACAAAATTCAAAGTTCGTATTCCCAAAATCAGGAAAAGGAAGTTGTAGTTGATGGAACAGCAAACGAAGAATTATACAGCAGACTTGCAGGCTTGCGTAAACAAATAGCAGGCAAAACCAATGCTCCGCTTTACATGATTTTCAGTAGTGATGCTATTCAAAATGTTTGTAAGTATTTGCCACAAAACAAAGAATCGCTCTTGAAAATAAAAGGGTTCGGCAAAGCAAAAGTTGGTCAATATGGTGATGAAGTAATTCAACTGGTTCGCGATTATTGCGAAGAATACAATCTGCAACCGAAAGAAATTTTTCCGGCTAAGCGCGAGCGAAAAACAAAGGAAGCAAAAACACCAACCGTTGAAGAAACGCTCAATTATTTCAAACAAGGGAAAAGCATAGCCAATATAGCAGCAGAAAGAAAATTAGCTGTCGGAACTATTGAAGGACATTTGGCTCAAGCAATAAAACTTGGCTCTATTGAGATTGAACAATTAATTCCTTTAGAAGAAGTGAAGGAACTGGCTCAACATTTTCCTGCTGTTATTGAACAGGAATATGCTCAACTGAATGCTATCAAAGAAAAAGTTCCTTCAGATGTTTCTTTTGGCAAGCTGAAAATGGTTTTGGCCTGGATTCAGCGAACAGGTAAGAATTAAACTTATTTCAAGTTAGGATCAGAAAGTGCTTTTGTTGCTTTCTCATTAGCTGGATCAAGTTCTAAAACTTTTTTCCAATTTTCTTTTGACTTTGTATAGTCTTTAGTCACCAAGTAATAATACCCCAAATAGCCGTAAGCCTCAACAAGTTCTTTCTTGTTTTTTTCTAGATCAGCTAAAGCCACTTCAATAAGTTTTTCATAAAACGGTTTTGACAAACCAAGTTTAGTATCCAAATCAAACTGTGATTTACATCGCGCCCTGTAAGCATAACCATAAATAGAAGTTGGCTGCACTTGAATTAATTTTGCAAAAACAGTATCCGCTTTTTCAAAATCTTTCAGATTGTAATAGCATTGTCCAAGCTTTAAATAATCATTAGCTGATGCCTTTGCAGTATCAAGAGCAATCTTTTTCTCATAATAAATAATCGCTTTCGGATAATTTTTCTGTTTCATCAGAAATGCGGCTATATCTGAATATAAATCAGTTCTTGCGGTATCCATTTCCAACACTTTCTGTAGGTTATCAACCCCAAGCGAATCATTATTTTTGATTTGATTTTTACCAAGGTATTCATAGTCTGAAGCAAGGAAAGGTTTTCCGGCAGCCAGAGCTTTTGCAAAATATTTATTCATATACAATAGTCCGTTTGTATAATCACCGGTTTCGTAATAACTGTAACCCAAAATGCGGTAAACATTAATGTAGGTAGTATCTCTGCTCAAAACTTTAGGGCCTTCTTCACATACTGATTTATAGTGTTTTGAAACAAATTCAAACTCGCAAAATCTTACTTGTGCGCTCAGGTCATTATTCAATTGAAGGTATTTTTTATAATCACTTGCAGCACGCTCTGATTGTCCAGCACGGAAACGAAGCTCAGCACGCTCGCGGAAAGCAGGAGCAAATGAAGAATCAATTTCAATCGCCTTGTTGTAATAGTCAAGTGCAAGTGTATAATTCTTCGCACGGCTGTATAGTTTTCCTTCGCGCAAAATGGCTTTGGTAAATTTTTTGTCTAGACCCAATGCTTTTTCATAATTCACAATGGCATTGTTACCATCGTTTTGTTCTAAATATGCATCACCAATCAGCATGAAAACTGTAGGATTTTTAGGTTCTAATTTTGCAGCCTGATTAAGTAAAGTAATTGCTTCAGAAATATTTTTCTTTTCAGAGTTGATATAGACTTCAGCAATCTCCATCAGAATTTCAGCGCTTTTGTTTTGCGAAAGCGTTTTTGCTTTGGTGAAATTTTCAGTTGCTCCGGCAACATTCCCGTTGATGTATTCTATTTTCCCCAACCCGATATAATTAATAGGGCTGTTTGCATTCACGCTAATTCCTTTTTGGTACATAACTTTTGCCTGAACAGCATTATCATTTTGGAAATAATTCTCTCCATAATAATAATATGCACTGCTATTTGTTGGTTCAGAAACAATCAATTGTTCAAATGCTTTTGCAGCGCTTTCAAACTGCTCATTTTCTGTCAGTCGTTTTGCATCATTCAGTGTTTGAGCAGTAACAATTCCGGAAAAAAGCACTCCGGCAGCAATTATCAGGTTCGCGTTTTTCATTGTATTCATCGTATTTATATTCGCTTTAATTAATTTCAATCATTCTAACCGGTGCAATTGCGGGAACTAATCCCATCTTCAAAATTATCAATTGCCCCTTTGTTCCGGCAACAAAGGATACAAAACCCTTGCCAAGTCCTGCACGGGTTTGACGGTTAATCATATAAACGTCTCTGCAAAAAGGATAATCTTTGGTTTTTATGTATGCCTGGTAAGGTTTATAAAAGCGTTCTGAATCACCTTCTTTGCTGATGCCAACCACTTTTATTTTTTTCAAGAAACTTATGCTGGTGCTGTCAGCATTGTCGCTTATCCAATTTACGCTGACTACACCCAAAGCTCCTTTGTTTTTGCTCACATAGTCAATAACTTCTGCATTTGATTTTACAGCAAAAGCGTTGGTTGGTAGTTTATCTTTCTTTGAAAACTCTGCAATATAGCGTGCATTTGCAGAATTAGGATTGTCAAAAATAATATTCAGTTTGCCAAGCGTTGAGTTAGGATTTACCTGCTTCCATGTTGAGTCGGTTCCGTTCAAAATTTTTTCAACTTGATTAAAAAGCAGGCTGGTATCAGGGTTTTCATTGTTCACCACAAATGCAATGGCATCTTCAGCAATTTTGGTTTCTATCGGGTAAATATTCTGCGCTTTGAACGATTGTTTTTCTCCCTCATTCAATGCTCTGTTCATCACCACTACCTTAACAGAGTCATCCTTCAGTGATTTCAATGCTTCCGTTTCGGGAAGGTAACGTGCATGCACAGTTGCATTTTCATACAATGATTCAAATGTATAGATCTCAGTGTCAAAGAGCAGCGAATACGACTCGTCAATTGCAATATTAACTTCACCTGAAGTTGGTGTATCGGTCGGTTCAGCTTTCTTTCCTGCTTTGTCACAAGAATACAAGCCAATAATTAAGGAAAGAACTACTATTACTAAGTAGCTGATTTTATTCTTCATTGTTTTTTTTCATTTTCTGAATAATTACAATACTTCTGAAAACCGAGTATCCTAAGAAAATTCCGCCAACTAACTTACGGTTATCGGGAAGCATATTTGACAAAAAATCGGTGAAAAGAAATACAACTCCGATGCCTGCATAAATCAGCGTCATCAGAATGTTAAAGTATAGCATTGGATTTCCTTTCATCTGTATTTATCTTTCCCCTAAAAACAACGGGACGAAAAACATGTCAGAAATAATCAAACACATTTTTCGTCCCGGTAAAACTTCTTATCAATATTATCTCAGCTCAAATTTCATTGGCATGTAAAATTGCACCTGAACTTCTTTTCCGTTTTGTTTTCCGGCTGACCATTTCGGCATCATTTTCACAACGCGTAATGCTTCTTTTTCTAATCCAGGGCCTCCCGAAACACCACGCATTACTTTCACGTCATTAATGTTTCCTTGTTTATCAACGATAAACGAAACATAAACTGTCCCTTCAATACCATTCTCTTTTTCCATCATCGGATACTTGGTGTTCTTTTGAATGAATTTCAAACGCTCTTCTTCACCTCCTGGGAAACCAGGCATTTGTTCTACGAACGTAAAAATCTCTTCTTTCACTTCTTCAACCACAGCGTTTCCGTTTCCTTCATCAGGAATAATAATTTCATCGTCATCTCCGTTTCCTTCCTGAGTTACGGTGCTGATTTGAGTTTCTACTTCCTGAATGGGTGGTGGTGGCTCATCAATTACCGGTTCATCAACAACTACCGGAGCCACAAATTTTACCGTTTCCATTACCGGTGGTGGCGGTGGTGGCGGTGGCGGTGGTGGTGCCGTTTCATCAATTGGCGGAGGTGTTAAATCAATTTGTGTTACATCAGTATTTACAGCAATATCTTCAATTGCGTTGTTAAAAAGCTGCAAAATTTTTGGCACCAGTGCAATCACCAATGCTGCTGAAACTGTAATTAATAACGCGAGCAAAACTGTGCGCGTGTATTCTCTTCTGATGAAGTAAGCACCGTAAATTTTATTACGGTGTTCGAAAACGATATCGTTGCGAACATCCGATACTACGTTTCCCCATTCGTTTCCTGAATTTCCCGCCATTGTTTTATTATTTAGGGTTAGTGGTTGTAGTTGTTCCTTCTGCTGCCTGTAAAAGTTCGTATTCGGTTGGTATCATATCAACTACTGCATATTTTCCAATCATGGAAATATTCAGTTCATCAACCAAATCAATTACGTTTTTATATGTAGCCTTGTCATCTGCTTTTATCAAAACCGTAACGGCTTCTTTTTTGCTTTTCTCAGCAATTACCAAACGTTTGTAAGTGCTGTCGGCAATTTCTTTGGTTTTTAATTTTTCCTCTAGTTTAAAAATTTCTTTACGAACAGGATCATTGCGGTCAAGCAAAATTTTACGCAAACCATCTTTTGAAAAATCTGTTTTTACTAACTGTGTTGGTGGTTCGCCCTTGGGATTATTAGGAGGATAAAATTCTCCCGGATAATAGTAGATAGCATCGTCTTTTGATAAAATAAAAGTCAATGCATTATTAATCTTTGGTGGTTTGGTGTCTTTATCTTTTGGGTCAGCCGGATAATTAATTTCCATTGCTTTTGGCTTGCTGAACGTAGAGGTAAGAACGAAAAAGGTAAGCAGCAGAAAAGCCAAATCCACCATGGGTGTCATGTCTATCTTCGTAGATGCTTTTTTGGCACGTTTCTTATCGTGCTTACCGTGGCCACCGCCACCATCACCGGTATTTACTTCTGCCATTTTATTTTAAATTTTTTATTGGGTTACCGCTGCTACCTCATCTTGTTCAAGATTGGTAATCAGGTTAAACCTGTAAATTTCTAATTTTTTAAAAACTTCAATCACTCCTTTAACAGAAATGTAAGGTGTTTGAGCATCAGCTTTGATTGCGAAACGCAGTCTTTCATATTTAAAATCACGTCCCAGACTTTCAGCTTTATCTTTTTCTGCTTTAGCATGTTTCGCGGCTTCCAGTTGCCCGAATTGTATCCAGTGTCCTAATTGTGGATTCAATGAATCAAGCGGAATACCTGAAGATTTATACTTGCCGCGTGCCACATCGTCCAGCATAATATATTGTTTCAGGTTTTGCATAGAAACACCAAAGGTGGTCATGCCTGCAAACTTCTTCTTTTCTGCATCAGTAAACTGCACATTGTATTGCGCCCCCATTTTTTCAAGGGTTTTTACTCTTACCTGTGGGTTGGCTATATTGAAGAATGGTTTGCCATCTGGGTCAACCGTGATCATCATTACGTTATCAGGCAACAATTTATCAGAATTGGAGGAAGGTGTATCCACCACCACTGGCTCATCAACACGCACTGAAGCAGTAAGCATAAAGAAGGTAACTAAAAGAAAAGCAAGGTCAACCATGGGAGTCATGTCCAGACCTGGACTGCTACTCGGTAATTTTACTTTAGGCATACTTCTTAATTATATAGTATTAGTTCAGCCTTTGTTTCTTTCATTAAAGCTTTCATAAACGGCTTTCTGAAATATGGATGCCTCTGGGGCAAAAATTCCATAAACAAAGAACAAGAAAAATTATTTATGTGCATTTACAGATTGAACAATGCTGAAACCTGCTTCGTCCATGCTGTAAGTTAAACTGTCAATTTTTGAAGTGAAGATATTATACATGATAATACCTATTACAGAACCGATGATGCCAAATGCTGTATTAATAAGAGCCTCAGAGATACCGGTTGCAAGAGCAGTAGTGTCAGGAGCTCCTGCTTGTGAAAGAGCAGCAAATGAACGAATCATCCCGATAACTGTTCCGATAAGACCCCAAAGAGTTGCGATAGTAGCGCAGGTAGAAATGATAACCATGTTTTTAGAAAGCATTGGAAGTTCAAGTGAAGTTGCTTCTTCCAGTTCTTTCTGTACAGCAGCTACTTTACTTTCTTTATCCAATCCCGGCTCATTTTTAATGTTTTTGTATTTTTCAACTCCGGCACGGATAACATTAGCTAAAGACCCTTCTTGTTTATCGCAGGCAGCAATAGCTTCGTCCAATTTGTCAGCTTCCAGAGAAGTTTTCACGCTTTTAATGAATTGTGCTGAGTTGCCTTTTCCGCTTGAACGCTGAATAGTAAATAAACGCTCCAAAGAGAAAATAATAATGATAACGTTAATGGCAAGAAGAATAGGAACAATGAAACCACCTTTATACATCATACCTTGCAGGTTGCCCGGCAGTGGGTGTCCTTCTGCATCAAAGTTAGATGCGCTACCTAAGATAAATTGCCATATTGCCCATCCTATAACAAGTGCAAGTAATATGCACAGGAATGCTGCTACTGATGACAAGCCATTGAATTTCGATTTTTGTGTGCTCATAATTAATTTACAATTTGGGGTTAATGATTAATGATTTGTTTTTGGATAGTTTAATTGATGTAACGTAATACTTTTCGATTTATTGTTTCCAGCCTTTTCCTTTTAAGCGGGCGTCAAAAATATAAAATTCCAATAAGATTCGTAATTAGTTTACAAAAACTTCATAAACGGTTAGAATTTATTAAGTATGAGTGTAATACTACTAAAATAAATTAAGCCACTAATTTCACAGAAATCAATTCGTGTAATTAGTGGCTTAATATAGAGTGGACTTAAGCGGAGAGAGAGGGATTCGAACCCC
>CAMAVO010000111.1 GCA_945861685.1 Chitinophaga pinensis
TGGCTTAATTGTCGGCTCATATAGTGCAGTTCTTAATCCCGAATTAGCAGCAACCTTTGCAGTATCAGATCCTGGTATATCCTGAAAATATGTTATTTGTTTACGAGTAATACATGATGAAAGAAACACCACGAGTAGCAATAACCAAAGTTTATTATTCAATTTCATTATTTACTTAGGACTTTTTTAAAAGCCGCGCAAAGGTAAAAAAGTTATCTAATCCTTTTTTAATCTCTGAAATCACCTAAAAGAACGAGAAAAAGTAACAAATTCTATATTCTTACTTTTGCCCTCATGATAAAATCAATGACCGGCTTCGGCAAAGCAATAAAAGAAGTTGCAGGTAAAAAGATAACTGTTGAAATCCGCAGTATTAACAGCAAGCAGTTTGATCTGAACTTGCGGATGCCCTCCTCGTTCCGCGAAAAAGAATCCGATATCCGTAAAGAAATTCTTTCAACACTTGAGCGTGGGAAAATTGATTTCTTACTCTTTACGGAAACTTCTGCTGCACTTAAAAAAGTTTCATTGGATAAAGAAGTGGCAAAAGCTTATTACCACGAAATAAAATCGCTTTCGGATGAATTAAATCTTGATCAAAAAGATATTCTTTCTGCTTTACTCAAATTACCAAATGTTATTGCAGCCGAACGCGAAGAGCCCGATGAAAATGAATGGGAAATGGTGAAAGAAGCATTTATTGAAGCACTTGCAGCAGCCAACAATTTCAGGAGTTCAGAAGGAAAAGAATTGGAAAAAGATTTCAGTATGCGCATCGGAAAAATTCTGGATTTGCTTGAAAAAATTGCTGCCTGTGAAGGTGAACGAATGCAAACTATAAAAGCAAGAATTACAAGTAATCTTGCCGAAGTTGTTCCACCCGACAAAACTGATAAAAACCGTTTTGAGCAGGAACTGATTTATTACCTCGAAAAAATTGACATCACCGAAGAGAAGCTACGCCTGAAAACGCATTGCGACTATTTTATCACCACCATGAAAGAAGATTCCGCAGGTCGAAAACTGGGTTTTATTACTCAGGAAATTGGACGTGAGATTAATACAATTGGTTCTAAAGCTAACCATGCAGAAATTCAGCGATTGGTTGTTCAAATGAAAGATGAACTGGAAAAAATAAAGGAACAGTTACTGAATATCCTTTAAACAACGATTGAATCTAAAATAACGAATATAGTTTTTTTCCAGTTTTATCAATTACCCAAGCATTCCGGAGATTTTGAACAATCGCTTCTCCATTTTTAAAAGAATTGGCATGACAAAATTTGAACGGAATTACTTCTTCCCCATATTTATTAACATACCCATAAACTTCGTAATAATAATTCCCAAGGTCATCCTTTACCGAGAACGAGCAAAGTTTTTCTATATTTCGGGTTGAAACAACTTTCTTTACTAATGCTAAGCCTTCACTAAAAGCTACCGCATCTGAGTATTTAAATGAAATAATCGTATCTTCGTTATGATTAATAGCTCCCCACCTTATTCTATTGCCAAAAAACTCACTTTCTTTTGAGCCTTGACCGCTATTAACCTTAGTCCCAACCCAACAAACATCTTCACTAAAAAATTGGCATTCATCGTATTTATATGGGATTATTAAATTTCTATTTATATCAACAAATCCAAATTTCTCATTTAAACTTACACCTATCAACCCTTCACTGTAAGATGCCATATTATCATATTTATGAGGAAAAACAAGAATTCCATTGGTATCAATTAAACCGTATTTGTAATTTTTATTAGCAACAGCAGCATATCCATTTTTAAAATCTAATGCATAAGTGAATTGCGCTGGAATTACAACCCTCCCTTTTTTATTTATAAATCCCCTTAGAAATGCAGGTTGAGCAGTCGTGATCATTATTAAATCTTTACCATAAAATGATCCTATTTCTGCATAATCACATGATAACTGCCCTATCCCGTTAAAATCAAATAATCCAAATTCATTAAAGTCCCTACTATCATTTAAAACTATGAAGGTTACTTTATCCCCCTCGGAAAGATACCAGCTATAATAAATACCAGTTGGTATTAGAACTTGCTCTTTATGATCAATTAAACCGATTGAAGAATCTAAATAAACAACAAATCTTTCATTTGAAACCTGTGTAATTTCATCATATCGTTTTCTATTAACTTGTTCACCCTTTTTATTAATTATTTTAAAACCATCGTCATCAGGAACTACACAATAGTTTCCCTTAAAACTTTGAAGGTCATCATCATCATTTAATTCTTTAACAGGAAATTTTGGAATAATTGAATACTTACCTGTTGAATCAATAAAACCTAATAAACCTTTTAATACAACAGGAGCTATTCCATCGTTGAATTTTCCAATTTTATCATATTTCTCATTATTCAATGTTGAGCTGTCAAGCAATAAGTAATTATAGTATGTGCTATCTATTTGAATGTGCCTAAAATTATGGTTGTCTAAAATTCCAATATCTGTAATATTTGGTTTTTTTATTTCAACAGAGCAGCCTGAAATTAATATTCCAGAAAAAATTAATCCAATAAAAAATATTGTAGCTATCCGTATCAGCCTTTTCATTTTTGAATAATCAGCGTTTGATTTACATTATCAATTGTAATTTTTCCAAACTTTTCCAAAACGCTTTGCCCTAATAGCATTGGTGCGTTTATAGAATTAGAAATACTTGCTCTAATGTTAGTAATCACATGGTTGCCAATTTCCATCTGTTTAATAATAAAAACTCGACTTGAAGCTTTTGAGCCATCTGCGAAAACATAAGTTTGTTCACCTACAAAGTCTTTATTTGTAACTGTTCCGGTCTTTATTAATGTCATTGCAACATCTGGTGAGATACTAACATCTGACGCGCCCGAATCAAATATGAAATTTATTTTTAATACCCCATTGATTGTAACAGGTATTTCATACGTGCCCCCTTCCTTCTTTTTCATTTTAATAACATCTTTATTTTCATTTGGGGTAAATGTTTCATAAACTGAACAAGTTTCTCCCATTCCATCTCTTTCAATTAAAAAAATAAATGAACGCTCTCCTTTTGTATATCTGTAAACTTCGCCACCATCCTCTGTAACTTGAACAAAATATGGTTTTAATTCTGTTAAAATTTTAGTGAACCCATGAGAAGGGGTGCTAATTTCATGCAACCAAACAAAATAAAGTTCTTCTCTACATTTGCTTATTAAATTAATACCGTTCTTGATTCGATTTACAGTTGTAAACTGATCACAATTTTTTACAGCCCCATTTTCTGTATAAATCTTACTCAATTCAGATTTCCATTCATACATGGACATATCCAACATATTAATCATGTTTGAGGTATTGAGAGATATGACAAGATTCCCAGAAAAAAATTCTTTTTCTAAATAACCTTGTGCTGAGCAATTAAAAGAAAATAAAAAAAGGATTGTCTTAAAAATGGTTTTTTTCATTCTCTTTCATTATAGAATTTTATCATTAATTTATTATCAATTATTTCAAAAGAATGTTCCCCTGTTAGTACGATTTCGGGATGTTTTTTAATTAATTGATTTCGCATTTCTGACAATATAAAAACTTTCTGAGGGACAAAACTGATTTTCCCATTTATATCAACGTTTAAATCTATCCCTAATAATAAAGGTAATTCTTTCATAGTAATTCGTTATTATTTATCGCATTTAGTTTCCACAAATGTATAATATAAATTTTTTGATGTTCAAATTGTTTAAATATGAGGATCCCCAATTTCCCAAAATCTTCATATAATATCTGCATTCTGGTGTTGCATTAGTTTTCATTCAAATTTATTTGGCAGAATACACCATTTAGGCTATATTTGTGCGGAAAATTCTTATTTAGAACAATTCTAAGTAGTGTTTGTTTAATAGATAAAATATTTAAAATCAATGATTACCGTTTCAGAAAATGCAAAACTAAAAGCCATCAATTTGATGCGCGAAGATAATAAGCCCGAAGATTCTTTCATCCGTGTTGGCGTGGAAGGCGGTGGCTGTTCAGGGCTGTCTTATAAGCTCGAATTTGACAACCAATTTAAAGAAGGCGACCAGATTTTTGAGGACAAAGGGATGAAAATAGTGGTTGACAAAAAAAGCTTTCTCTACCTCATTGGAACCGAACTTGATTATTCGGGTGGGTTAAACGGAAAAGGCTTTGTTTTTATTAATCCAAATGCTTCCCGCACCTGCGGTTGTGGTGAAAGTTTTGCCGTTTAAAACAAATGGCAGAACAAAACGACATATTAGAAGAGCATATCTCTTCGGAATACAAATACGGTTTCAGTTCCGATATTGAAACAGAAACCGCGCCTCCCGGGCTGAGCGAAGATATTGTCCGCTTTATTTCTGCGAAGAAAAATGAGCCGCAATGGATGCTGGACTATCGCCTGAAAGCATATCGTCACTGGCAAACGATGGAAGAACCACGCCATTGGCCACTTCTGAAATACCCTGAAATAGATTTTCAGAATATTATTTATTATGCCGCACCGAAACAGAAACCTGAACTGAAAGACCTAAGTGAAGTTGACCCTGAGTTGTTGGCTACATTTGAAAAACTGGGAATTTCATTGGAAGAGCAAAAACGCCTGACAGGTGTGCAATCCAACATTGCTATTGATGCGGTAATCGACAGTGTTTCGGTAAAAACCACCTTTAAAGAAGTGCTTGCTGAAAAAGGAATTATTTTCTGCTCATTCAGCGAAGCCGTGCAGGAACATCCTGAATTGATAAAAAAATACATGGGTTCGGTAGTGCCTTACACCGATAATTTTTATGCGGCTCTCAATGCTGCAGTTTTCAGTGATGGCTCGTTTTGCTACATCCCTAAAGGGGTTCGTTGCCCGATGGAGTTGAGCACTTATTTCCGTATCAACACTTCAGGAACAGGACAGTTTGAAAGGACTTTAATTGTTGCCGATGAGGGTTCTTACGTTAGTTATCTTGAAGGTTGCACCGCACCGATGCGCGATGAAAATCAGTTGCACGCGGCTGTGGTAGAGATTGTTTCACACAAAAATGCGGAAGTAAAATATTCAACGGTTCAGAACTGGTATCCCGGTGATAAAAACGGGAAAGGCGGTATTTACAATTTCGTTACCAAACGTGGAATTTGCCTAGAAGAAAATTCAAAAATTTCATGGACACAAGTGGAGACAGGTTCATCCATTACCTGGAAATATCCGAGCGTAATTTTGAAAGGCGATAATTCTGTTGGTGAGTTTTATTCCGTTGCTGTTACCAATAATTATCAGCAGGCTGATACAGGTACTAAAATGACTCACATCGGGAAAAATACACGCAGCACCATTATTTCAAAAGGTATTTCAGCGGGACATAGCAACAATAGTTATCGCGGGTTAGTGCGTATAAATAAAGGCGCAAAAAATGCCCGTAACTTTTCGCAATGCGATTCTTTGCTCATGAGTGATAAATGCGGAGCACATACCTTTCCATATATTGAAATAAAAGATAAAACTGCTATTGTAGAACACGAAGCAACCACTTCAAAAATTGGTGAAGACCAGATTTTTTATTGCAAGCAACGAGGCATTGATACTGAAAAGGCAATCGGACTTATTGTGAATGGTTATTGCAAAGAAGTATTCAATCAGCTACCAATGGAGTTTGCTGTAGAAGCACAGAAATTATTGGCTGTAAGTTTAGAAGGAAGTGTAGGATAAAATCAAAATGAACGAAATGTTATCAATTAAAAACCTCCGAGCAGGAATAGAAGGAAAAGAAATTATCAAAGGGTTTAACCTTGAAGTGAAAGCCGGAGAGGTGCATGCCATCATGGGTCCCAATGGTTCAGGTAAAAGCACATTGTCAAATGTTTTGGCAGGAAGAGAAGATTATATTGTTTCCGGTGGTGAAGTATCTTTCAATGGGAAAAATTTGCTGGATATGTCACCGGAAGTAAGAGCGCGTGAAGGGTTGTTCCTTGCTTTTCAATACCCGATTGAAATACCAGGAGTAAGTAATATCAATTTTCTGAAAACTGCTATTAATGAAATCCGCGCTTACAAAGGCATTGGCCCGATGGAAGCAAAAGATTTTTTAAAGCTCATAAAAGAAAAACAGGCATTGGTTGAATTGCAAGGTTCATTGGCAGGCCGTTCAGTTAACGAAGGTTTTTCAGGCGGAGAGAAAAAACGTAACGAGATTTTTCAGATGGCTGTATTGGAGCCAACACTTGCCATTTTAGATGAAACTGATAGCGGGCTTGATATTGACGCATTACGCATTGTAGCTAACGGAGTAAATAAACTGCGCTCAGCAGACCGTTCGTTCATTGTTATTACGCACTATCAAAGACTTTTGGATTATATCGTTCCTGATTTTGTTCACGTGTTGTATGACGGAGTAATTGTAAAATCGGGAACAAAAGAACTTGCGCTGGAGCTGGAAGAAAAAGGCTACGACTGGATTAAAAAAGAAGTAGTTGAAGCATGATTACTGCTGAAAAAATATCATCAACCGAAAAATTAGTTTCTGATTTTGAAGCAGTAAAAAAAATGCTTCCCGGAAATTCCTTTGTTCAGAATATCCGTCAGAAAGCTATTGAAAAATTTGCTGAGCTTGGCATCCCTACACGGAAAAATGAGGAATACAAATATTCAAATGTTCAGAAATTATTTCAGGAGAATTTCTCGCAATCCGCAATTGACAATTCGCAATTCTCAATTGACAAATACCTCATCCCAAACCTCGATGCCCACTTCGTTGTTTTGGTAAATGGTTTTTTCTCAGAAGAATTATCATCCTTAAAAAATCTTGATACCACCGTTGTCATTTCTTCGATGCAAAAAGCATTTGAACAACATCCTGAACTAGTTGAAAAGCATTTTTCAACGTGTGCTGATATTAATTCGGATGCATTCATTGCGTTAAACACGGCTTATGCTGCAGATGGCGTTTTCATTAACGTTCCTGACAATGCTGCAGTTGAAAAACCAATTCATATTATCAATTTAGTTATTGCGAAAGAGAGCACATTATTTTTTCCCAGAAATCTTTTTGTTATTGGGAAAAATGCACAGGTGCAATTGCTTGAAACATTTGAAACGCATGACCTTCCTGTTAAAGCCATCGCAACTTCAGTAACGGAAATTGCAATTGATGAGAATGCAAAAGTGCAGTATTACCGCCTGCAAAATGATTGTGAGAACGGACAACAAATAAATACCGTTTCTGCATCACAGCAAAAAAATTCCCACTTTGATACTAATACTGTAACGCTGAGTGGTGGTTGGGTTCGCAATAATCTGAACATTGCATTGAACGGAGAAAATTGCGAAGCGCATCTGAACGGATTGTTCATCACATCAGATACGCAGCATGTGGATAACCACACCTTAGTTGACCATCGTAAGCCGCATTGCGAAAGCAATCAGACTTACAAAGGAATTCTGGACGGAAAATCAACAGGCATTTTCAACGGGAAAATTTTTGTGCAGCGAGATGCACAAAAAACAAATGCCTACCAAAGCTCAAAAAACATTTTGCTCAGTGATGATGCCACCATCAATGCAAAACCTCAGTTAGAAATTTATGCTGACGATGTGAAATGCTCACATGGTTCTTCCACCGGAAAGATTGATGAAGATGCTTTGTTTTACCTGCGAGCGCGCGGGCTGGGAATAGAAAGTGCGCGGAAACTTTTATTGTATGCATTTGTCAATGATGTGATGCAAACCATACGAATCAATACTTTGAGAGAATATCTTGAAACATTAATTCATAAAAAATTAGGAGAATAATGACTGCTGTCGCACAACATAAAACCATTTTAGATGTAGAGAAAGTCCGCAAGGATTTTCCTATTCTTTCACGCAAAGTAAATGGGAAACCGCTGGTATATTTTGATAACGCTGCGTCTTCACAAAAACCGCAAAGTGTCATTGATGCAACCAATAAATATTACTCATTTGAAAATGCAAACATACATCGTGGTGTTCACACCCTAAGTCAGGAGGCTACTTCGGCTTATGAAGTGGTGAGAGAAAAAGTCCGTGCATTTATCAATGCAGATAAATCGCACGAAATTATTTTCACCAAAGGAACAACAGACAGCATTAACCTTGTTGCTTCTTCCTTTGGAAAAAATAATATTGGCGAAAGTGATGAAGTTCTGATTTCTGCGATGGAGCACCACTCCAATATTGTTCCATGGCAAATGATTTGTGAAGAAAAAAAAGCAAAACTGAAAGTTATTCCCATCAATGATGACGGTGAATTGCTGATGGATGAATTCCATAAACTGCTTTCTAAAAAAACTAAAATTGTTGCAGTTACACATATTTCAAATTCACTGGGAACGATTAATCCTGTTAACGAAATTATTGCTGCAGCGCATGAAAAAGGCATTCCTGTTTTGATTGATGGCGCACAGGCAATTCATCACACAACGGTTGATGTAAAGGAATTAGACTGTGATTTTTATGTTTTTTCTGCACACAAAATGTATGGACCGACAGGAGTTGGAGTTCTTTACGGAAAAGAAGAGTTGCTCAATGCTATTCCACCTTATCAGGGCGGTGGCGATATGATAAAAACGGTAACCTTTGAAAAAACAACTTACAACGAATTGCCTCATAAATTTGAAGCCGGGACACCAAATATCGCAGGAGGAATTGCATTTGGTGTAGCAATAGATTACATAAATTTACTGGGAATTGAAAACATTGCCGCTTACGAAAACGAACTCACTAATTATGCACTGACACAGCTTAATACTGTGCCGGGAATACAATTTATAGGCAAGGCAAAAGAGCGCGCATCTGTAATTTCTTTTCTGTTAGATAACATTCATCCTTATGACGCGGGAGTTATTTTAGACAAGATGGGTATTGCGGTTCGCACTGGCCACCACTGTACTCAGCCTCTTATGGACCGCTTCAGAATTCCTGGAACAGTGCGTGCATCATTTTCATTTTACAACACCAAAGAAGAAGTTGATTTGCTTGTTAATGGTTTACATAAAGTAATTGAAATGTTTAAGTAATGGCTGCGTCAATTAAAGAACTGGAAGAAACCATTGTTGAAGAATTCAGCTACTACGATGACTGGATGGGGAAATATGAATTCATTATTGAATTAGGAAAATCATTGCCGCTGATTAACGAAAAATATAAAACAGATAAAAACCTGATACGCGGCTGCCAGAGCCGTGTGTGGCTTTATGCACAGATAGAAGGAGGCAAAATAATATTCACTGCCGACAGCGATGCAATTATTACGAAAGGAATTATCGGTTTACTTATTCGTGTGCTTTCGCACCAAACTCCTGATGATATTATTAATACAGATTTGAGTTTCATTGATCAAATCGGATTGAAAGAACATCTTTCGCCAACCCGGTCCAATGGCTTGGTTTCAATGGTTAAACAAATGAAACTCTATGCTCTTGCTTTAAAAACAAAAATGCTTTAACAACATGGAAGCAACTGAAAAAGACAACCCAACACCACCAACGCACACCGATAAAAAAGAACTGGAAGGGCGCATTATAGACATTCTGCGTACTGTTTACGACCCCGAGATTCCTGTGGATATTTATGAACTGGGATTGATTTACGAAGTAAAAATTGATGATGAATATGGCGTGGAAGTGGTGATGACGTTGACTTCTCCCTCCTGCCCTGTTGCTGAATCGTTACCGATTGAAGTGGAACAAAAAGTAAATTCTGTGCAGGGTGTGCGCACTGCAAAAATCACACTCACATTTGAGCCGCCCTGGGAAAAAGAGATGATGAGCGAAGCAGCGCAGTTGGAGTTGGGGTTTATGTAAAGGTGTCCCACTAAGCCACTAAGGACACAAAGAAAAACTTTTTGAACTTTGTGTCTTTGCGGGAAATAAAAAAATGGAAAACAAAATCATAAATAAAGTTCAGCAAAGCGGGTTGACCGAATTTAACCTCGAGGATTTTTATCCGAAAGG